>CAYVSA010000010.1:0-42828 GCA_964454175.1 uncultured Pseudomonadota bacterium | reverse complement strand
GCGCTCCGCTCGCTTCGCCCCTCGCCAGCTTGATGTCCACATCAAGGGGATCCAGTGTTTCCATTTCTACATCCAGTGAGAGCCAGTCGCCTCCACCTCCCCCACTGTCGGACTGGTCCCACACAAACATATCCTTTTCCTGAAGAAGGGCCAGCAGATTATCTATGTCGATCTCGCGCAGGTATCTCCCTTCCTCCATCAGGACTCGTCCCCTGAGATCCCCTTTACCCCCGGAGAACCGGAAAACAATCTCACCACGTACAGTGGAGTCAAGCCCTTCCGGAAAGCTTACGGGGACCGAATCAACCCTGACTGAAACGCGTCCTTTAATCGGCCTGAAACCTTCAAAGGTAATATCTCCGTCCATCTCAACATTGCCCCCCTCGGAAATACCTCTGATCATACTTACTCTCATCCGGTTCTTGAGCAGATCGATCCTCCCGGCAAGGTCCGTCATCTTCTGGGGGAATGGCATGTGGGCAACGCAGGAAGTTTCCATTACGTCAACAAATCCTGATACCTCGGGCGCGTCCAGCGGTCCGGAGATCTTCAGCTGCAGGGCGGCCCGGCCGGTAAAGTTATCGAAGGTGGGTTCCAGGTAACGGAATCCAGTGATATCGGCATCTCCTTCCAGGCTTCCCTCTATAACACCAGGTGGCCCTATACGTATATTGCCGCTCAGTTCGGAATCGCCGGACCGGAGGTTAAGCCTGGTGAAGCTGATTCCGTTTTCAGGTCTGTATTCGAAGGGTGTGCCGCCGATCGCATCGAACTTGAGCCCCTTCATATCCAGGCGGGCATCCAGCATAAGGCCCTCAATAAATGTCTTGTCAAGATCAGCCAGAAAACCCTCAGCGCGGAGGTCAGCGGACATCTGACCCGAATAATCAGGAGGGATCTTAAGGCCCAGAAAATCATTTATATCTTCCCTGAAGACTTTATTACTGGATTTCAATGTCCCTGAAAATGGGAATTCACCACCCAGATTAACCTGGACTGCCACCTGGAACAGATCTCCCATCATGGTGCCTTCCATAAAGAGATCGCGGCCGTTGATGCTGAAGTTAGACTTGCCTCCCCTCCAGGATCTGCCCTGGTAGAAGATGAGATCCCACAGGAGCGATCCGTTGATCTTGATGTTTTTCCCATCCAATCCCCCGGTGCCGATGGCCTTGATGGACACTCCGCCCGTAAGGGGGACTCTCAAATTTCTCAGAGCATTGACCTCATCCAGTGGAACAGGGGCATCGGAGATCGCTTCAACCCTGAACTCTCTATCTTTTATATGGCCTCTGCCCCTCACCAGCACGCCGCCTTTTACAATATCCAGCTGATCGAAGTGAAACCCCCCGGCATCGTAGCGGGCCGTGATCCTCAGCTCCTGGAATTCTTCGTTGATTATCGAGCCGTTGCGGACAACACCATCTGCAGAAGATGTCCAGGTCCTTCCGTTGCCTGAAAGCTCTACCTGCATTGTGAGTTTTCCGGTTGCGTTAAGATCCAGTCCCGCCGCACGCACCAGGTCGTCCACTGAACTCCCCGAAGTACCAATGATCCACCAGCCTTTACCCGAAGAGGACTGCCATGGCATGAACCCCTGGAGGGCAATGCTGTTCGACCCAACTTTCAGCGAGGCCAGATTGGTCCGGACCCCCTTCAGGTCTATCGCGAGGCTGGCCTTGATCAGATCGGAGGTGTATTTGAGGGCACCGGCGTTCTGCCATGTCAGGTCGATGTCTGCTGCAGGCGTATCCAGTGTTCCCTTCAGAGTACCTCTGACCTGCAGCTCTCCGGCCAGCCCATCAAGAGAAAGTATCTCCTGCCAGGTGCTCAGGTCCAATTCAGTCATATTCAGGACCATGTCTATCCCGTCGGAAGCAACCTGCCCTGAAGCCTCCAGCAGGAGTGCCCCGGAATTTGCCGTCATGGCTCCTATTGAAACTACATTGTCCTTGAGCCTGCCCCCCAGTGAGAACTCGAAATCTCTTTCGTGGGATCCGGATACCGGGATCCTCGCAGTTCCAGTCAGGTCGAGCTCAACGGCGCCGCCTGCTGCGGACGGTGTCAGGTATCCTGAAAGCCTGCAGCGGGCAGTAACTGTCCCCTTGAGAAGATCGGACCTGGCATTGATCTCTTCCAGCATGGCCCCAATGGGATACTGCTCAATGTCCACACCGGCCGTGAAAGGCAATCCTCTCGAAAATCCAACCTTCATTTCACCGAGTACCGGCTCACCACCGTAGGTGACCACAAGATTGCTGAGCGTACCTCCGGAAGTGTCTAATGCGATGTCCGCTGTGACGCTTCCCAACCTCCTGCCCGCCAGGACGACACCATCACCAGATAACAATCCTTTGAATCGCGGATCCTTCAACGATCCTTTCACGCCTCCGGTAATCACCACAGTGCCCTTTCCTTCCCCAAGGAGCCATGGAAATTTTTCGAGGTTCGCATCAAGTTCGAGGGAACCCTTCAGTTCACCGCCTCTGAGGGGCATACTGCCGGACATCCTGGCGTCCAGAGGTCCACTGATGAGTGTGAAATCAGAGATCTGAACCGTTTCCGGAGTGAACATGAAGGCAATATTCAGTCTGTCGACACTTACGGAGCGCCCCTCGGGAAATGTCGTCCAGGCAAAGCTCCCCTCCCTCGATGCCAGAGATATCCTCCTGCTGTCAGGCGGATCGAAACGACCCCTGGAAATACTGATGAGGACTTTTTCCAGGTCAAAATCCACGCCCGACTGAAGATCAGAGTAGGAGAGGTCCACGTCCATAAGAGTGACGTTCTCGATGACAATGCCAAATGGCACGGCTGGCCCCTTCTCCCTTTTTTTATCACGCTCCCAGAAGGGAAAGACCGGCTTTACGGAAAACCGTCCCTCAACGCTTTTAACGACCTCAAGATCAAGTCCTTCCAGGCGAATGTCCTTAATTTCGAGGATGCCCCTCAGAGGAGCGAAGGGGTCCAGTGTGACAACCAGGCGTCTGGTTTTAATAAGCCTTTCGGTTTCGCCGCTGATATCGCTCAGCGTCACGTCTTCAAGTGTGAAGTGAGTGAGAAACATGTCTCGGGAAAAAGATCTGAGCTCCAGGCGCACCCCAAGCTGGCTCCTGGCCGCCCCCTTGAGGGAATTCAGTATCACCTCATCGAGCCACGAGCTGCGAAGCAGGACGATTGAGACCGTCAGACCTGCTGCAACCAGAAGAATAAATAGAGCGATTATGCGGCGTTTCAACCTGGTAGACCTCTCATGGGCAGGGATCTTGATTAGCCTGCTTCTCTACACTTCGATCAGGCCCTTTTGTCCGTTGATCAATCTTCCCCGGAGCCGGCTTTGAGACCAAGGTGTCCCATAACCTTTTTCATGTCTTCCCAGACGTGGCCCTTCATGTTCGAGTTGCGAAGGAGGTAGGATGGGTGGTATGTGGGCATAAGAGGGATCCCGTGAAAATCGTGGAAGCTGCCCCTTAGCGCTGAGATCCGGGCATCTGTCTCCAGAAGGGTTTGGGCCGCAAAACTGCCCAGTGCGACAATTGCCCCTGGTGACAGGATACTCAGCTGCCTGTCCAGAAAAGGCCTGCAAGTGGACACTTCCTCCGGGTATGGATCCCTGTTGCCGGGCGGCCTGCACTTCAATACGTTGCAGATGTAGACATCATCCCTCGACAGGCCCATTGCCGCAATGATTTTTGTCAGCAGTTGTCCTGCCTTTCCTACAAATGGTTCGCCAGTCTGGTCTTCATCATGCCCCGGTGCCTCACCGACAAAAACGAGATCCGCCCCTGGATTGCCCACGCCGAAAACCAGCCTGGTCCTGCTGCTGCCAAGCGGACATCGGTGACAGTCCCCCATGTAGTCCAGGAGACTTTCCAGTGTTTCGAAAGGGGCTGCAAGGTCGTCAGAAGAGGCCCTGGTGTTTTCAGATCCATTATGGGGCAGGTAATGGATCCCTATGCTTTCCAGGTACAGCTTGTATAGATCATCCATTTTCTTTAGCAAGCCATCGGCTCAGGGAGTGATCAAGGATCCTTTCGGCAAGCTCACGTTTGCTCATCAATGGAAACCGCTCGATAACACCACTTTCGCCTATCAGAGCCGCCCGGTTATCATCGCTTTCAAATCCGGCATCTTCAGCTGTGATGTCATTTGCAACGACCAGATCCAGGCCTTTTCCAACGAGTTTCCTGAACGCATTATCTTCTACATTCTCCGATTCGGCGGCAAAACCCACGAATAACTTGCTGCCCTTAAGGGGCGCCACCTCCAACAGGATATCCGGATTAAGTCCCATCTCGATGTGAATGTTATCGGATGCCGCCTTTTTAATCTTGTCCGGTCGTACTTCCACGGGGCTGAAATCAGCCACTGCAGCAGCCATAATAAGCCAGTTGCACCCTTCCAAAGCTTTTGTGGTGACAGCCAGCATCTCCTGTGCAGTCCGAACCCGCAGCTGCTTGACTCCAACAGGACACGGGATGGCGACGGGACCGGAGATCAGTGTTACATTGGCTCCCCTTGATACCGCAGCCGCGGCTATGGCGAAGCCCATCTTACCGCTGGAGCGGTTGCTGACAAAGCGAACAGGGTCGAGTGGTTCTCTGGTGGGTCCAGCCGTTACAAGGATATTAACGGCTCCAAGGTCATTTGACCTGTCCAGAACAGCTGAAACCTCACTGACGATAGCCCCAAGGTCTGCAAGTCTCCCCTCACCCTCATCGCCGCAGGCAAGCTCACCCACACCGGGGTCGATCACGTTAATGCCTCTTTCCTTGAGAATTCGCACGTTGTCCTGAACGGCGGCATTGCTCCACATTGCGCTGTTCATAGCGGGAGCCACCAGCACCGGGCAGTTGACCGCAAGGGATATGGTGGAGAGCAGGTCGTCAGCCACTCCGTTAGCTGCTTTTGCCAGGTAGTTGGCAGTCGCTGGAGCTACAAGGAATATATCCGCCCACTTAGCCCTATCTATATGGCTGATAGTGCGTTCCTCCGTCAGGGAAAACATGTCCAGACCCACAGGGTTCCTGCTGAGACTCTCCATGGTAAGAGGTGTTATGAATCGTGTCGCGTTCCGGGTCATTATAACTGAGACCTCGGCACCCATTTTGACAAACTCCCTGATCAGTTCGGCGCTCTTGTAGGCGGAGATCCCCCCTGTAACACCGAGCAGGATCTGCTTGCCCTGTAAATTCGCTTTTTGGCTCATGGTTTCGACCTTTTCCGAGTCCCGGTTTCAAGTTCCAGGTTCCTGATTGGTACTAATGTTATGGCTTAATATATCTTCGTAAATAGTCGCATTTCTTAACTATTTTATCAACATGAAACCGGGTTCATGGAACGTGGAACCTGAAAAGTACTACCCCTGCAAAAATGGGTTGTAGAGCTTCTCACGGCCTATGGTTGTGGGCGGACCGTGTCCGGGGAAAACTTCAGTTTCGTCAGGAAGTACGAGGAGTTTTTCCTTTATGGACCTGATAAGTGTTTCGAAATCACCCCCTGGCAAGTCCGTTCGCCCGATGGACCCCGCAAACAGGGCATCGCCGCAGAAAACACCCAGGGGTGTTTTGAAGGCAACCCCGCCCGGGCTGTGCCCCGGGGTCGCGAGGACCTCGATCATTTCGCCGCCCAGTTCCAATGTATCTCCATCTTCCAGCATGATATCCGGTTCAGGTGACGGCTCCACGGAAAGTCCATACAGTTTTGCCTGCATGATCGTCTCTCCCATCATGGGAGCATCCAGTCGCGGGACTGCCAGCCGGGCACCTGTTGCCTTTAACACCTCCTGGTTCGCTGCCATGTGGTCAAAGTGCGCGTGGGTGTTTAATACCATCACCGCCTTCCACGACTTTGCTTCCAGGAGATCAAGTATCCTGGACCCGTCTCCTCCCGGATCAATTATAACAGCCTCGGTACCGCCGTCGTCTGCAATAATGAAGCAGTTTGACTGGAGCGGACCCACTTCAAGATGTTCAAAAAGCATTTTTCATTCCTTTCATGTTCTGAAGCTCGCTCGCCTACCCGGAGTCAGGATTTCATCACTTGGTGAGAATGAAGGTGACTGGGCCGTCGTTGGCCAGGGTCACGGTCATTGCCGCACCAAAAGAACCCGTTTTTGTCCTGATCCCGGCACTTTTCAGGGAAGCGACGAATAGTTCATAAAGTCCCCTCGCCGCATCGGGTGCGGCTGCCTGTCCAAAACCAGGCCGGTTGCCCCTCGATGTGTCAGCAACAAGCGTAAACTGTGAAACGACCAGCACCTGTCCGTTAGTGTCATTCAACGACAGGTTCATTTTACCGTCACCATCTTCAAAGATCCTGAAGCGCGTTACCTTACCAGCCAGTTCACCTGCTGTGTCTTCCCCGTCACCAGCAGATACTCCCAGGAAAACCAGCAAACCGGGGCCGATAGAGGCAATTTCACGCCCATCGACCTCTACTTTTGCCCATTTGACACGCTGAATAAGTGCTTTCATTGTTTTGACGGTGGACTTGATCGGGTCCCAGGACTCAGGTAATTTAACCAAATCCCGATGTCTCCTTCGACCAATATACCTGCGTTCTGGGGACTCAAGATCCAAGATCATTTATACCTATGAGCTGAGTTAGGCCGGCGCATGACCGACTTTCCAGACCCGAGTCAGGACATGACCTGGGGCATGGGACATGGGATCTGAGACAATTTCAATCTGCGCCAGAAAACCTTTTCCTAATTACATCAATGCCTTCTGCACGGAGAACAATGGCAGCGGCAAAGTATACAGCAATACCCAGGGCCACACAACCTGACAGCCAACCAAACCTGACCGGTGTGCTGACAGCTAACCAGTCGATCCGTGCTGCAGCCGCACTGCTCGCAGCGTACATTAAAGCAGACGCAGCCAGGATCCTGGCCACCTCCTTCACAAGACCTGAACCAGCCCACGACCCATCAGTTCTCGCGGTAAAAAGGAACGCCAGGACCAGGAAGTTGACAACAGAAGCGAGGGAAGTTGCAAGGGCGAGCCCTGCATGCTTCATTGGGCCCATGAGCAGAAGATTGAGAATAACGTTTACAATAAGGGCACACACAGCTCCGGTAAAAGGAATAACTGTATTTTCCATGGCGTAAAAGGCCCGGCCAAGGATCTTTATGGATATGAAAAAAAACAGCCCGAGGGAGTAATATTTCAGCGCTGATGCAGCTCCAGCTACATCGGCCGGGCCGAAGGCACCTCTGCCGAAAAGCGTTGCCATAATTGGTTCTCTTAATGCTATAAGCCCTGCAGAAGCGGGAATACCAATAAATGCTGTCAGAGTTATGGCAAAAGATACCGTTCCTGAAAAATCCCCGCTCCTGCCTTCGGAAAACTGTTCTGAAAGTGTCGGCAGTGCAGCGGTTGCAAGGGCGATCCCGAACACCCCCAGCGGGAACTGCATCATACGATTCCCGTACCACAGGTAGGTAATGCTTCCACCCGGCAAAAAGGATGCAATCAGGTTGTCAATGAGGATGTTCACCTGGTAAACAGCTACGCCCAGGACTGCCGGACCCATCATGATGCTCACCTTTTTAACGGCGGGGGAAAACACCCTGGTGCTGATAGCAGGAACTGCTTTTCTGGAAAGCAGGGCCGGGTACTGGACAATGACCTGAAGCATACCTCCAACCAGCACTCCCCAGGCTACTCCCACAATCGGGTCCTTCAAATTCCCTGATAATGAAAGGGCAAAGAATATTATGCTGACGTTCAGAAGTGCCGGTGCCAGGGCCGGAGTGAGGAAATGTTTGTGAGCGTTGAGGATACCCATGCCCAGGGCGGCCAGGCACACCAGGAACATGTATGGGAACATCCAGCGGGTAAGCTTTACAGTAAGTGCGAATGTGCTTGACCCCGGTTCAAACCCGTAGGCAATAAGCCTGACCACATGGGGTGCAAACACTACTCCCAGAACCGTGAGCAGCAAAAGGACCGATGCAAGGAGGGTGAATACGGCATTGGCAAGCCTTCGTGCCTCATCCGCGCCCTGCCGATCTCTTGTGTTCGTATAAACGGGAACGAAGACGGCTGACAACGCTCCTTCTCCCAGCAGCTGCCGCATAAGGTTTGGTATCCTGAAAGCAACGAAAAACGCATCTGCTGCGGGTGTAGCACCGAAAAGGAAGGCCAGAACAGCATCCCTGATCAGGCCAAGTATCCGTGACAGGAGGGTTGCGGATCCTACTACTCCAGCGGCCTTCGCAATATTGCTCCTTTCCGGTTTTCTCTGGCCCTGATCTCCCATAAACTCCCTGTATCCCCTAGAAAATGTTTGACAACTCCTGTATATTCTGTTTTATTGCATTGCTTTCATTATTACGGTAAATGATTCTGAACCAGGAGGAAAAAATTGGCGAATCACAAATCAGCCATCAAGCGACATACCCAGAGCCTCAAGCGCAGGGCCAACAATCAGGTGCAGCGCACCCGCATCAAGAATCTCACCAAGGACGTCATTACAGCCGTGGACGCCAACGATACCGAAACTGCAAAAAAAGCCCTCGAAGAGGCCGTACCGGCCATCCAGAAGGCCGCCGCAAAGGGCACTATTCACACGCGGACAGCTTCCAGAAAGATCTCCAGGCTCACGCGCAGGTTCAACAGCCTGCAATCAAACCAGTAATTCTACCAGTAGATCATCCAGCAGTATATCCTCCGGGATGCTGGCAGTCTTAAGCTTGAGGTCGCAGTCGGACAGCTTCCTGATCCCGCGTTCCAGATCGTTTCTCTGAACAATACCCAGTTGCTTTCCAAACTTTTTCTGGAGGCCTGCGAACCTTATGCCGAGCTTCTTTGCCGCCTCCTGAGAGGTCATACCTCCGGACACCATGACCTTGCCCCTGAGCAGCTGGCGATAATGTCTGGCTATCATATGAAGGATGAACTCAGGCCTGGTCCCGCTGTCTGCGAGGGCCCTGATCAGGTAAAGGGACTTTGATCTGTTCCGTTCTCCGATAGAATCCAGCAGGGAGAATATGTTCTCGACTCCCCCGGGAACCGTCGCTTCAAGGTCCGATTGCTGTACTACCTTCCTGTCGCCAGCGTAAAGCGAGATTTTTTCTATTTCGCTCGACAGCTCCAGGAGGCCGCTTCCCGCCACCTCGATCAGGGTCCCTGCTGTATTCTCATCAGCCTCCATACCAAGTGAGGCGAAACGGTTAATAACCCATCTAACCAGACCAGCTCCGTAGGGCCTCCGACGCTCAATGACCGAAACATGAGGCGAAAGGACCCTGCATGCAGGATCATTCCTTTTTATTTCCGAGCTGGTCAGGAGCAGACATGATAATGGATTGGGGTCTTTCAGATATTCGAGGAGCTCTTTCCATTCACTAAAGGTTTGAAACTCCCTAACAACCAGGAATTTGCGGTCTGACAGGAATGGCATAGTCTGGAGGAATTCTACAACTGCTGCCACACCAGCTTCCCAGCCATAAAGAGCCAGGTAATTCATCTCACGGCCTTCCGACGACATCACCGAATCGAGAAGCTCTCTTTCCCCCTCTCTCAGGAAGAGTGGTTCAGGTGACAGCAGGAGGTAGGCGGGTGCCTTTCCGTCCAGACCAGAAGCGGTGTTTTTCAATCCATCCCCCTGAGATGTTCAGACAGATTTCTTGCAATATCCTTTGCCAGCAGCTCTATAGCTGCATTCCTCTGCCAGTCCAGTGAGACACTGTCGGCTGAAAATGGATAGGTTCGCGTACCTGTTTCAGTTCCCTTTTTGCTTATCCGTCCCGTGTCATCAAGTAGCCACCACTTGATGCCCATTTCCAGTTCCTGCCTCTGGGGCTCCCCGCTGGCAGAGACAACGGATGCTTTCTCCCGGAAAACATCAACTGCAACGCCCAGTTTCAGACCCTCAACTCCCCTGTAGAGGCCTGCCTCCTGCCCAAGAGCATCTTCCATCACAGGCCCCAGACCCGGCTGGGCCGTTGTGTTCTTTACGCGCAGGAGAGAAAAACCACTCCCATAGTTGGCGCTCACGAACCGGTAGCCGCAGCCTGCTGCCAGGAGAAGTCCTGCACACAACAAAATATATGCTCGACGTTTCACATTCATTTCAGGACAAGCGAAACGAGCCTTCCAGGGATTACGACTAATTTAATCAGTTGGCTGTTTTCCAGCATCTCCTTTATGCGGGGCTGTGACAAGGCCTCGCTTTCCAGAAAGCTCTTGTCGGAATCGGCAGGAGCTTCAAAGCGGGCCCTCACCTTACCGTTGACCTGAACCGCTATCTCCACTGTAGAAGCTTTGGCAAGTTCAGGGTCAAAGGAAGGCCATTCGTGGTTAAAGACGCTATAGGGCATGCCAGCCGCCTCCCAGAGCTCTTCTGCAAGGTGAGGCGCAAAAGGAGCGATCAGTTTCAGAGTTGTCAATAGTGCTTCTCTGGCTGCTTGCCGGTCAGGGCCAACCATGGAGCCACTGTCACCGAGGAACTTTTGCGCTTCGTTGACAAGTTCCATAATGGCCGAAATCGCAGTGTTGAACTGGAATCGTTCTTCTACATCGGCCGTTACTTTTTTAACGGCTTTATGCATTGCGTAGGTGAGATCCCCGGACCTTTTGCCAGAACCCTCGCCTTGACCATCTTTCGGATCGTCGAAAATCTCCAGGTGATTCATAACCAGACGATGGACTCTCGAAAGGAACCTGAAGGACCCTTCCACACCCTGTTCGCTCCACTCCAGCTCTTTTTCGGGAGGGGAAGCAAAGAGTATGAACATCCTGGCTGTGTCAGCGCCGTAGTTATTCAACATGTCATCGGCCGGGACCACATTACCCATGGATTTGGACATTTTCGCGCCGTCTTTTATCACCATGCCCTGGGTCAACAGTCTCCTGAAAGGTTCATTTACACCAGTCAGACCAAGGTCTCTAAGGGCTTTTGTGAAGAACCTTGCGTATAAAAGGTGCAGTATTGCGTGTTCTATCCCCCCTATATACTGATCCACGGGCATCCAGTAAGCTGCCTCTTCAGGGCTGAATGGGCCGTCACCGTAGGAAGGGTCTGTATAACGGAAAAAGTACCACGATGAATCGATGAAGGTATCCATTGTGTCCATCTCCCTTCGAGCCTTGCCGCCGCAGGCCGGGCAGACAGCCGCAGCGAACTCAGTGGAAGATTCAAGCGGATTACCTTCACCGGTGAACTTCACGTCCTCTGGAAGCACCACTGGCAGGTCCTTTTCGGGCACCGGGACAATTCCGCAATCTGGACAGTATAGTACAGGGATCGGAGTACCCCAGTACCTCTGACGTGAGATGAGCCAGTCCCTCAGCCTGAAACTGACAGCACCCTGACCCCACTCGTTGTCCTCCAGGAATCTGATAATATCTCCCATGGCCTCCCGGTTGTCGGCGCCTTCAAAAGGTCCCGAATTGACCATGACCCCATCCCCGGTATAGGCACATTCAAGGGGAGCGCCCCGGGCTCTGCCGCCATCCGGGGAGATCACTTCCCGGATGGAGAGCTGATACCTGGTCGCAAACTCGAAGTCGCGCTGGTCGTGAGCCGGCACACCCATTACAGCACCGGTTCCGTATTCCATGAGTACGTAGTCGGCAACGTAAATGGGGCACTGCTCACCTGTCACCGGGTTTAAAAAGTACCGGCCGGTGAACACGCCTTCCTTTTCACGCCCCTCAGATGCCCTGTCTAGCGCCGACTCCTGTTTGACTGTCTCGGCGAAGGCCAGGACTTTTTCCTCGGTATCCAGTCCTCTGACAAGTTCAGGGAGAAGGGGATGTTCTGCTGCCAGCACCATGTAGGTGACACCGAAAATAGTGTCCGGTCTGGTCGTGAACGCCGGGATCACGAACTCGCTGTCAGCAACAGGGAAGCGGATCTGGGCACCTTCGCTCCTGCCTATCCAGTTTCGCTGAAGGAGCTTGACCCTGTCCGGCCAGGCCTCGAGACCGCCGAGATCTTCAAGGAGTTCATCAGCATAAGCGGTGATGCGCAGGAACCACTGCTCGAGGTCCTTCTTGGTAACCTCGGAGTGGCACCTCCAACATCCGCCAGCTTCTACCTGCTCATTAGCTAGAACCGTCTGGCAGGAGGGACACCAGTTTATCGGGGCTGCTTTCCTGTAGGCCAAACCCCGTTCAAACAGCTTGAGGAATACCCACTGGTTCCACCTGTAGTACTCCGGTTCGCAGGTGGCAAGTGTCCTGTCCCAGTCGTAGGACAGGCCCATTCTCTTCTGGACCTCCTTCATTCTCTCGATGGAGGAACGGGTCCACTCAGCGGGGTTGATATTCCTCGTGATAGCGGCATTCTCGGCAGGCAGGCCAAAGGCATCGTAACCCATCGGGTAGAGCACGTTGAATCCTCGCATCCTCAGGAACCTCGAATAGGCATCCCCGATAGCGTAATTTCTCATGTGGCCCATGTGCAGGTCGCCTGACGGGTAAGGGAACATCTCCAGGCAATAGAATTTCTTCTTCCCGGGGTCTGCTGTGGCCTTGTTAAATCCAGTCTCCTCCCATTTGGACTGCCACTTTTTCTCCACTTCGCCTGGGACATAACGTGATTTCGCCATAAGTATACCTTTACCCTCTCAGCGAGGATCCAGGGTGAGTAAAACCGCCCTGAATCCGCACTAAAGGTTGAGCAGATCTTTCACTTTTGAAAGCAGATTAGCCGACTGAACCGGTTTGGTGATATAGGCGTCAGCGCCCAGTGCCATAGCTTTTTCCCGATCTTCCTGGGCACCCTCAGTGGTGATGATAATAATTGGGATGTGCTTGTAATCCTGGTTTGAACGAACCAGCGTCACCAGTTTAAGCCCGTCCATGATGGGCATGTTTATATCGGTCAGGATCATATCGATACTGTTTGACGAAAGCTTTTTCAGGCCATCTACGCCGTCCGTAGCCTCAATTATTTCGGCACGGGGAACCCTCTTGAGTGCGAAACTGATAAGCTGCCTCATTGTTGGGGAATCTTCTATAACGAGGAATTTCAGTTTTCCCATCGCACCACTCCTATTTGGTCAACAAATTAATAAACCCCTGGAAAGTGTCCAGTTTCCTCCGGGATTCGGAATAAAGCCTTGAACTGAAAACAGCCGTGGCGGCATGTCCCGCCAGGAGAGTGAAAAGCTCAAAATCCACAGGAGAGAAGGAATCTTTTTGCTGAAGCAGCCTGTGTATCGCCACCACTCCGATCACGTAATCCTTGATCATCAACGGGAACACGACAAGCGGATCCTCAAGGAAATTTTCGCGCTCCTTCCCCGGGTTATCGTGCACGTGGCTCTCGCCCCTGGCAGCGCAGTTTCCAACTATTCCCTCGCCCATACCGACTGCGGGTATCTTGTCCAGATCTAACCCTTCGGAGGCTACAGGCCTGAGGGAATTCGTCTTTTCATCAAGAAGAAATACAGCGAATATCTCGGCTCCAACCAGGTTAATTATTATCTCGAGGATAATCTGAAGAACCTCGTCATAAATCAGCGTGGAATGCAGCTGATAGCTGGCAACATAGAGATTGGCAAGGTTGTTATTCTGCTCCTCAACATCGAGGAATCGCTGGATATAATCCTTGTTCTCCTCCTGCACCTCACCCAGGCGACCCTCTAACTCCCTCAACCTGTCCTCATAGTCCTCGATCTTTCTGGAGAGCTCAAAATATTTAGCTTCCCCCCCGTTCTCCTGGCTATCCGGATGCTGCAGTTTTGCCTTCAGGCCCTCCTCCAGCTGGACAACCTTGAATCTCAACTTCTCGTTTTCCTTAAGGAGGTCACGCGTTAGCTCCTGTCCCTTGCTGAGGATCTCAAGGAATTCCTCCCCTTTGTCAAAAAGAGGCTTCTTTACATCATCTCCCATAGTTCACTCCATAAAAAGTCTGATTAACGCACCAGCAGCTTCCGCTGAAAGCATACTGACCTGTGCGTTTGAAAGGGCAGCCCGAGCAAAAGCCTACCCCTAATTATCACCGCCGCGGGCATTTTTCAACCCGGAGTTATTAAATGCGACCTGTGACAGCATATCCGGTATCTTATCCAGTTCCAGTACGAGGCTCGCCGCCTTGTTCCTGATCGCTGCCCGGGGCATCCCGAATATCACTGCGGTCTTCTCCGATTCAGCGATGGTCGTGCCTCCGGACCCTAAAATTCTGAGCATCCCCTCGGCACCGTCATTTCCCATTCCCGTGAGGAGAACCCCCACCGCCCTTTTACCAAAACCGGCGGCGGCAGATGTCATGGTGACATCGACGGAAGGCACGTACCTGTCCGAACTCTCCTTTGCCTTCAAGGAAAGCCTTCCATGATCAGTCTCGCTGATCTCCAGGTGTTTTCCGCCGGGAGCAACGTAGACGCAGCCCGGGTAGAGGACGTCCCCATCTTCTGCCTCCTTGGCCTCAAAGGGGGTATGCTTCCCCAGCCTCTTTGCGAATTGCTCAGTGAAAACCGGAGGCATGTGCTGGACAACCACAATTGACAGGGGGAAATCTTTCCGGAGATCTGCCAGCACCTTCTGAACCGCAGACGGGCCGCCGGTTGACGCACCTATCACAACGACACCCTCTGTTTCCTTCCTGATAGCAGAAGCAGGTCCTGAGATCTTTCCAGCCTTCGACGGCCCCTTGCCCAGCCTCTTTGTATAGCGTCTGATATCCATGCTTGACACAGCCCGAATCTTTTGTTGAAGCTCCGACTCAATGCCGGCAATGAGCTCCGACGCGTACCTTACCGGCTTTACCACGAAATCTAGGGCTCCCAGGTCGAGGGCTTTAAAGACGTTTTTTTCACTACCTTCTGCACTTACGACTACAACTGGTAGTGGATTGTGCTTCATGAGCCATCGCAGGAATGTGAAACCGTCCATACGCGGCATGTTCAGGTCAAGCGTTATTACGTCTGGCGGGTCACTCATGATATTCTTGATGGCTTCTTCGCCATCGGAGGCGACCATGGCTGACTCCACCTCGTCCATTTTCATTACCATGGAACCAATCATTTTTCTGTTGTAGGCTGAATCGTCAATGATCAGCACCTTTATTTTCCCTGAGCTCTTTGACATGATCAGCCCTCTTCTGCTTTCTGGTAGACCATAACGTGCTTCAGGTGTTTGAGTTTGAATGCAGTAGTGATATTCATCAGGGATTCCGAGTGACCCAGGAGAAGATACCCTCCTGGCTGGAGTTTGCGGTGGAAGGCATTCATTACCTTTGCCTTGGCGTCCTTGTCGAAGTAGATAATAACGTTCCGGCACATGATAATATCACAGGGTGGCACGAGGCCATGCATTCTTTTATCGAGAAGATTAATGTGGCCGAACTGAACCATGGACCTGATCGATTCATCCAGCCGGAATTTACCGTTCTCTTCTGAGAAATACTGCTTCTGATACCTGTCCTCTGTCACCCTGAATGACGACCTGGAGTAGGTTGAGCTCCTTGCTGTTTTCAGTACGCGGTGACTTATATCCGTACCAATTATGTCGATCTTCCACCCAGTATTGAAGAGACCGGTTTCTGCAAGAAGTATTGCCAGAGTGTAGGGCTCTTCCCCTGTGGAGCATCCGGCACTCCATATCCGAATACGCCTTCTATCAGAGTTTTTTCGGGCGATCTCGGGGAGGATCTCTTCTGAGAATGCTTTTAACTGATTACTCTCCCTGAAAAAATAGGTTTCGTTCGTGGTCAACACATCCACCAGGTCGTTAAGCTCCTGCTGCTTCTCCGGATGATAGAGGAGAAACTGATAGTACTTCAGAAAAGAATCGAAATGATGAAGCTTCAGACGATTCTGGAGCCTGCTCTCCAGAAGGAACTTGTTGCCGTCGTCAAAGTAAAGGCCGCAGAAATCGTATATGAAGCCCGAAAGAAGGTCGAACTCCTCGTCCGTAAGACCTATTTTGGGTGGGGAACTAGGAAACATCTCTGGCCCTGCTGGAGAGGATTGACCGAACGGTTGATCTTACTCTCTTGTCCGGGTCGTTCTCTGACAAGTCTTCCAGGAGCCGGAGGGCATCATTGTCTCCGGACTCGGCGAGGGCATGGGCAGCGAAAGTTCTCACTGTGCTGTCTTCGTCCTGAGCCGCGAAGAAGAGGAATTCCAGGCTCTTTTTACCTTCGATCCTCCCGGCTGCCTTGCAGATCGCACACCTGATCTCCACAGACTCTGATGCGAAAATCCCCCGAAGGATGTCGACGTTCTCCATGCTGCCGCCAGAGGCTCTGGCAGCGAGAGCATCGATAACGGAGGTTTTTATTATCGGGTCATCCGTTTCCAGGAGATCAGCAAGATCGTTTTCATCCAGTTCAGGCTGCGCAACAAGTGCAGAGGCGGCAACATTACGAACCCATGGATCTGTATCCATTAGTGCTGCGGTCAGGGGTCCTGCGGATCCGGTCACTTTAAGTTCTTCAAGAACGAGAGCCGCCTCAACTCTGACTCCAGGGTCTTCGTCAGCAAGGCTGTTTATTACCACTGCCGTATCAAGGTCCTTGAGCTTCTTAAGGCCCGAGACACCGGCTGCCCTGACCGTCGGTTCAACATCCTGAAGCGCCTTGAAAAAAACAGTTTTGTTCCTCTCGGGATCTACCTGGGCGAGCACTCTGATGACCAGGGCCTTCCCTCCTGGTGGGGACGACTCCAGAAGAGGCCTCAGCTTACCGGCGACAGCATCGGGGTCCCTGCTGCCAAGGGCAGCAATGGACTCTGCTGCGGCCTGTGCAACATCCGAGTAGTCATCTTCGAGAAGAGCCGTCATTTTGTCCACGGAATCCACATCGCCTATGGAAGAGAGCGTCAGGGCAGCCTGTTTTCGCACATGACCGCTCTCATCATCCATTAGAGGGTAGATCTTTTCCAGGGATACATCGCCACCGAATTTAGAAAGAACCAAAAGGGCCCTCCTGCGAACCAGTTCGTCAGGATCCTCCATAAGCTGTAACACTGGCTCAACGTCTTTCCGTGCAAGGTTCACAAGGGCATCGGTGACATCTGGTTCGAGTGCGTCGTCCTCGATCAGTCTCAGAAGTGGTCTCAAAAACCCTGCATCGCCAAGAAGTCCCAGTACCGCGATAATTTTTCTTGATTCCTCAAGATTTTCGCTGGTTTCCAGCCGGCTGACAAGGTGCTCCAAAATTTCCTGGTCGACCGCCTCGTTGACAGCATCTCTAAGGGCTTCTGTCCCATCGTATCCAAGGGAATGAACCACCCTGTTGTAAATCTGCCCAGACGCGAGGAAGGCGGCTTTTGCGCCGCCCCTGGAAAGTGAACTGATCGTCTTCAGGAGCCGCACTCCGTCTTCAAGGCCCCCTGCCGCACCAATACCGGCAATAGCCTGGTTTGCCAGGATCCCTTTGTCAAGGTACTTGAAGAACTCGCCAAGGGCCTCAACTGCGGGTATGGAAGCAAGGGCTCCTAAAACACTGTATGCGGTCCACTCATCAGCTTCCACCAGAGCATCGAGTAGCCCCTTCGTGGCCGATTTATCGCCAATGGACGCCAGTGCCTCGGCTGCCGCCGCACGGATATTGTTGTCAGGGTCCCTGAGCATCGGAATGAGGTCGGGTATGCTGTCTCGGTCTGCGATGTTGCCGAGGATGTCAACCAGAAACTTTCTCGTATCGCTCTGGTCAATGCCGAGGTGCTCCCTTAGAAGCATCACGGCAGACGTACCCATCTTTTCCAGTATTTCTACAACCGAGTTGCGAAGGGTGACCTCATGGGAGGGGTCCATCAGGCTCACAAGACGGCGAACCAGGGAGGCGGACGGCTTGATAGATGAAGCTCCCTCTATTGCCTCCTTCCTAACCCGCCAACTCTCATCGGAAAGGGGGTTTTCCAGCCATTTGAAATCCTCCTCGGAGATATCGTCTTTTAGAGCAAGCATGGCCAACCTGCGGGCTTCCTCATCCGGGGACCCGAGCTGGCTTATCAGGGTTTCCCTTGCTTCAGGATCCATTTGTGCCTTCCTCGTGATCGTTCACGCCTGCCGACTCCAGAACCTTAACTGTCTCCTCGGAAAGGATAACACCTGCTTCCTCCTCAAACTCCGGGAACCTTTCGGCCAGCATTGATCTGCCCTCCTGGATGTCCCCGGTGAGGGCCTTTACAGCGTCGCTGAGGGAAACAGCCCTGATGATATCCTCATTGTACAGCACGATATCACCGGCGATAACTCTCGCCATGCGGCGTATTTCCTCATCGGGAAGGCCCTGGCCAGGTTTCACCGGCTCTTCGTGTATCTTCTCAATTTCTCTCCTCTCATCCACCTCCACATCAGTCAGGGACTTTAAAGTACCCTTGTCGGCATCCAGTGGGGGCGCTGTTGGACCCAGCTCGAACAAATTCTGGAGTTTGGGAATAAGAAGGTCCGGCAGGTGGTGTCTTTCAACGTAGTCGTCGGCACCGTAAAGAGATGATGGCGCCCTTTTGAATCTCGTTCCATGGTGCAGTGAAGAAAGGAAAATTACAGGCAGTTCTTTTCCCTTTTCCGATCGTCTCAGCCTGTCAACAAATTCATATCCCATCATATCGGGGAGTACAACATTGACCAGGATAGCTGCCGGTGACTGCTCCTCAACAGCTTCCAAAGCCTCCTGGCCTGAATTGGCTACGCTGTATCCCAGGTTGCCCCTGGATAGTATCTTTGCTACGAGGCCTGCAAGTTCAGCCTCGTCCAGTACGACCAGAACTGCCTTTCCGCCGGCCTGAAACCTGGCCGGTGGCGGTTCCTCGGCTGATGCCTTAATGTTGACCAGTGATCCGCACTTCCTGCAGTTAAAGGAGGTCACACCTTCCGGGAGCTTATCAGGGTGGATCCTGAATCGTTTTGAACACATGGGACATGAGACGATGAGATCATTCATTTTTCAGCTCCTGAATAAGACATTTGCAGGAAGTCCATCCCCGTTTCAGTCATCGCTGCTACCCGCTTCCTTTTCCTCGGTGGAAAGCACTTTCTCAAGATCAATCAGTATCACCAGCCTGTCCTCAACCTTCCCCACTCCCTTCATAAAATCCGCATCTATTCCACCAATAATTTCAGGGGGAGGATCTATTCTGCTGACGGGAATGTTCAACACCTGGACAACGGAGTCAACAAGGAGCCCGTAGAGATTGTCATCAAGATTAACCACTACGACCCTCGCCTTTCGGTCCCTGTCCCCACGCTCCAATCCCAGTCGCAGGCGAATGTCGAATACTGGTACGATCACGCCCCTCAGGGAGATGATGCCGAGGACGTAGTCAGGCGTCCTTGGAACCTCTGTGACCTCCTGGGGACGTATTATCTCCTTAATATCCATTATATTAAGGCCATATTCTTCAGCGCCAACCATCAGGGTCAGGAGTTGAAGGCATTCCTCAACTTCCTCCTGCTCCGGACCTCGTCTCTGGCTCATCAGTATCTCATCCAGGGACCCGACATCCATGATCTCCGGAAGCGTCCTGCCGCTGTCACCTGGATCTGGTACGGCCTCCTCCACCGGCTTCACCGCAGGAACATCGCTTTGCTCCACGACAGGGTGTGCCACAGCCGTTTCCTCAACAACGGACTCGGGCTCTTCCACAACTGTCCGGGTTTTTGCGGCAGGTTCCGGGGGTACAGATTTACTCCTTGTTTTCTTTTTGGGAGCACTCTTTCCGGCAGCAGCTGCGCCTTTTTTGGCCCCGGTCTTTACCTCGACCGTTTTTTTACCGGATGCCCGGGTGGACTTTTTCTTACTTTTGGCTCTTTTCCGGATCTCAACAAGGTCCATCTCAACTTTCTCCCTGTGGTCAGTCGACAGTCGACACAAGGTCGAGGTCCTCGACCACGTCCATAATAATATCCGGCCCGATAGCATTTGATTCCCTGGACAGTCCCACCAGGAGGGCATTGGATGCAATATTGTTTATTACCCTGGGCAATCCGGACGAGTATTCGTAAATAACGTCAACCGCCTCACCTGTGAACAAGCCCGCGTCGCCTCCGGCAACGTCAAGCCTGAAGGATATGTATTTTTCGGTATCGAGACGCCCCATGGGGTTCAGGTGGTACTGAATACCGATCCGTTGCCGTACTGCAGCATAGGGGGTATTGTTTAGACGCCTTTTAAGCTCCGGCTGCCCAATGAGGATGAGACTGATAAGATTCAAGTCGTCCAGCTGGTAGTTCGTAAGAAGCCTGATCTCCTCAAATGTCGGACGTGAAGGGATCAGCTGGGCCTCATCGACGATCACAACCGGACAGATCCCTTCTTCGTACATTTTATATATGGCCGCATTGATCTGGTCCAGCAGCCCCGTTTTATGATACGCAGGATCGCTTACACCGATCCTGGCGGCAAGGGTCCTGAGAAACTGGTTTGGCGTGAGACGGGGATTTATGATCAGAACAGGGTGGTATTTCTCGCCCAGAAGATCAATGAGTGCCCTGGAAAGAAGTGTTTTACCAGTACCGATCTCCCCCGTCAGCAAAGTCAGCTCTCTTTCCTCGGCGCCATATTGCAACCTTGAAAGAGCTTCTTCGTGGGATGGGCTCGGATACAAAAAATCCGGGTCCGGAGTTTTACCGAAGGGTTTCCTGTTAAAACCGTAATACTCTTCGTACAAGATCAAACCTTCCCGCTCAGGGTTCCAAGCCTGACCGCTTCCAGCATCAGACCCGCCACATCCAGCACGAGCACGGGCGACCTGTCTCCAAGTTCAGCAGCGCCCGCCAACCCGACTGCATCAGGAAAAGCAGAACCCAGAGGCTTTATAACCACGTCCTGTTTTCCCAGTAGTTCGTTAACGAGTATGCCCATTGTCCTGGAACCGAGCCCGATTATTACTATGAAGAGTTCATCGGACTCATGGTCGTCTTCATGGAGGCTGAATACATCTTCCAGCTTGATAATGGGGACCATCCTGTCTCTCAGGGTAATAACACGTCTTCCCTCTATTGTTTTGATCTGACTCTCCTGGATCTGCAGTGTCTCCTGGACCGAACCCATTGGCACTGCATAAACTTCGTTCCCGCTCCTGACCAGGAGAGCCTGAAGGATCGCAAGGGTTATGGGAAGTGTCAGCACGATCCTCGTGCCCCTGCCGAAGGCGGTGGTCAACTCAACGGTACCCCCGATCTCTTCTACCTCCCTTTTCACAACATCCATACCTACACCGCGGCCCGACACCTGTGAAACTGTATCCTTTGTTGAAAACCCCGGGCGGAAAATTATAGAGATGATCTCCTCTTCCGAGAGGACGTCCTCACCGTCAACCATACCAACCTTCCGGGCATGTTCCATGACATGGGCAAGGTCAATGCCTCGGCCGTCGTCGACAACTTCGACCAGGACGTGACTGCCCTGCTGATAAGCGGCGATCCTTATCAGGCCCTCATCACCCTTTCCAAGGCTTCGTCTCTCCTGTGACGGCTCAATGCCATGATCAACAGAGTTTCTCAGAATGTGCAGTAAAGGAGACACGATCTCCTCCATGATCATCTTGTCAAGTTCAGTGTCACCTCCGGCAAACTCGACCCTGATGTTTTTGCCCGTCTCTCTTGCGAGTTTCTTAGACACCCTCTGCAGCTTTGTAAAAAGCTGTCCGAGGGGCACCATCCTGATATTCATTACTCCGTCACGAAGATCGAGAAGCTTGCTCCCAATAGCGGTTAAATTTTTACCCATATCCAGGGAGAGTGTGTCAAGGTCTCTTTCGTCCCCTGAAAAGATCTGTTCGTTTATGGCGGTCAGGCCTGTTCTCAACATGGTCAGTTCGCCAACCAGGTTCAAAAGGTGATCAAGTTTGTGTATATCCACCCTCACCGTATTGGATACTCCTCTTATCTCCTCTTCCAGAAAATCGGCTGTATCAGCATCACCCGGTTTAACTGCCGTGGTCACTGATGGTGTCGCTGCGGGCTCCAGTGTGTCCTGCGCCGTGTACCGGACAGGTTCAAATGGGAAGCCAACTTCGGCGAATCTGCTCTTCATTGAGCTTTCATCATTCCTGGACGTAAAATAGAGCAGAAAACCTATCATTCCATCCCCGGCAGACTCTGTCTGCGGGAGTGTGGTAAGGAGTTCCCCCTCCTCCTTTATTCGACCAGTTACTTCCTTGAGCTGGACATCAAAAGTTTCAATGGGGAATGAGCAGTTCATCCGGAAAAACGGTATTTTTTTACTGATGTTGTCCCTGAAACGGTGTTCTTCGTACTCTGAGAGCACTTCATGGAGCTTTTCAGGCACATCAATAAAAAAGACCAGGTCCTCCACAGCGTCCTGGGTATCACTATTTTCCAGTCTCGCGAGTTCCCCCAGAAAAGACTTCGAACTGACTGAACCGTCGCCTTTCCCGGAGGCTACAGCACGAACCATCCTGATCAGGAGCTGGACGCCGCTGGACAGGACTTCCACAACATGGTCGCTCAGGTCTGTTTTATCCAGACGAATTGAATCAAGGAGGCTTTCGAGCTTGTGGGACAGGCTGCTGAGGTCGTTCAGGTTCAGCATGCCTGAAAGACCTTTCAGGGAGTGCGCGTGCCTGAAAAAGGCATTTATGATGTCAGGTTTTCTGTGATCATCGGGGGACAAGTCCATTAGCAGGCTGATGGACTCTTCGAGATGGTCAAGGATATCCTCAGCTTCGGCGACAAAATCTCTGAGCGACTGATCCAATATCCAACTCCTGCATAACCGTTATCCCAGCAGCTTTGACACCTGCTCCTGGAGGGTCTCCGGTACAAAGGGCTTGACGATATAACTGTCAGCTCCAAGGCCCAATCCCCTTTCCCTGTCAACTTCACGACCTTCAGTGGTGACGATGATAATAGGGATATGCCTGTAGTTTTCGTTCTGTTTGGCAAAACGGATAAGCTCGAGGCCATTAATATCCGGCATATTGATGTCAGTTATCAGGAGATCGGGTGTAAATTCAGGCAGTTTCCTGAGAGCTTCGAAACCGCTTTCAGCCTCAACTACCCTTAAATTACCCATGTCCTCAAGTGAAGAAACTATCAGGGACCTGGTGATGGGTGAATCCTCGACAACGAGGATCGTTTTAATCATCTGACACCTCTCGGTCTCGATTGAGGGTCTATTTGCCGTCTTTTAACTTCATCTCAAGGAAAGCCCTGTCCAGGGCAAGCCCGATGTGGCTGAGGAATATGTCAAGGCTCTGCGTATCCTCCATACCACCTCTATCGGGCAGATCGTCACAATATAGTATTACCGCGGTCTTGCCCATACTGATGATAGGCCCGACATAAATGACACTCGGAGTTTCACTGCCCAAAGAGTGCAAGAGGCTTTTTTCCGTCTCGTCTTCACGGGGCGCACCTCGATAGCTCTGATGTGAGTCGATCACATGGCTGAATATGGATTTTCCATCTCTTGGAAGGGCCAGGGATCTGACTGCCTTGTCGGGATCGTTCCCCTCACCGAGGTCAACACCAAACTGTCCCAGTCCCTTCAGGTCGTCCCGTCTCACCAGGAACAGGACCGCTCTTGAAGCGAATTCCGACGCAAATCTCAGAGCCATGAGTGTGATCTCTCCGCTGATGTCCTGACGGTTCAGCTCGGCAACAAAAGAGCTCAGCGCCGCCATCTTGGGATCGGCATGGTCTTCAGGCACATCTTCTTCTGCGTCGACCCAGGCATCGAGGGGGAGATCGAGAGTTTCCAGGTCGTCGGAGAGCTCCCGTTCCAGATCATAGTATTCCTCCTCCTCGTCTCCGCTCCTTGCTTCCATTTCCGTACTGATCAGTTCCACGAGCCCACCCAGTTCCCCGACTGAGTCTTCTCTCGCCCGGTTCAGATCGTCTGGATCGATCCGGACAATGTTAACTGACTCAACATCAGACAGTAACTCGGCCATTTTGTCAGCGATACCATTGAACACAACAAGTGAGGCAGGGAGATTATTACCAAGTTCCCACAGGGTTGAAAGTATATCCAGACCGCCCAGCTGCACTCCGTCTGCGATCCCTTTGGACATCAGATCAAGGACCAGATAGGGGAATATCCTATGAGTTCTCAGTTCCTGGATCCTCACCAGAGAGGAGACTGCATCGTTAAAATGCAGGAGGTTTAACTCAGTATCCACAAGGGCTTCAGCGAGCTTCGTCATGAGATCCTTATTGTCAGTGACGAGAATGACTACCCTGGCTATCCTGTCGGGTATGCGGGGCATTGATTCCGGCACTGCGAAAGCATTGATCTCCGCGATCAAATTCTCCGCATCAGAAGAATCTACGTCTCCGATCTCTCCCGCGTCAATGAATCCGGAAGAAACGCCCCTGACCCTGGCCAGATCCCTGCGCAGTTCGTCCTTCTTCCTGGCGCCCTCCATAACGATAAATTGAGAGCTGATCCCATCGTCAAGAAAGAAGGGAGACATTCTCCTGAAAAGACTGTTCTCATCCTGATCATCCACCAGCTGGAAGCTGAAAGTACCCTCCTCCCAGATGAAGAAGGAGTAGAGGAGATCTTCGATCTTTTTCTTGAGACTTTTCTGGAAGGGCACAGGAGCCACGTCAAGTTCTTCTTCAAGTATTTTTCTCAGTTGTGCCGGGTTCTCGATGTCATCCAGCATATCTTTAATGCTCTCGATCTGATCCATCTCAAGGATGCCCTGGGAATAGAGGATGCCCAGAATACCCTCGCTCTCATCTGAGCTGCTGGCAAAAATGATCAGCCCGTTACGGATAAAAACATTACCATCACCTTCCGGGCTTTCGAGGCGAAGAAGGCCTGATCTGCGGGAAAGGCTGACGATCTGCA
The DNA here is from genome assembly GCA_964454175.1 of uncultured Pseudomonadota bacterium. GTDB lineage: Bacteria > BMS3Abin14 > BMS3Abin14 > BMS3Abin14 > BMS3Abin14 > CAYVSA01. The sequence goes on along the minus strand of CAYVSA010000010.1, from coordinate 18,099 downwards.
ATATTTCTCCAAGGGAGAGATCCTCCAGCTTTCCAACCAGGCTCATGGCAGGATCAATTACAGTCCCGGTTTCACCTGGGACGCCATTCCCGTGGCCTGAGCTCATTTACCCTCCAGAAGCCTGTCGGCCAGAGCGGCAGGGAGGCCCGCATCAGTCATTTTCCTGTGAGTAGTGTTGATGTCGTAACTGACCCGGATAAGAGTAAAGTCCTTGCTATCCGTATCGAGCAGGCCGAAACAGGCATCAGGGTTGCCGTCTCTCGGCTGACCAACACTTCCGACATTAATGAGGTATTTGCTGTCTTCCAGGAGGTTCACCTGCCCGCCGGGAGCCACAGAAACACCGTTATCGCCATCCATTCTGACGACAACCGGCTGATGAGAGTGCCCTACGAAACAGACATACCCGTCAAAATAGGAGAAATTCATCTCGGCATCCCAGAGTGTAAAAATATATCCCCACTCATCAGGCAAACTCGGGTTTGCGTGAGCCAGAGTTATACCGTCTCTGGATACTGTCAGGGGCAGTCCGTTCAGGTAATCGACGGCTTCTTCACCCATATGTTCTGCGTTCCATTCAATAGCATCCCGGGCGTAAGCGTTAAATGAATCGGCTTCTATAAGTCCAACCGCAGCGAAATCATGATTTCCGGCAACGGCGAGGCTCGCGTTTTCGGCAACCCACCTCGTGCACTCTTTCGGGTCAGCACCGTACCCGACAACATCCCCTACAAAAAAAACCTCGTCCACCGCCAGATCGTCAAACCGTGAGGACACAGCATCGAGCGCTTCAAGATTCGAATGGATATCGGAAAGGATAGCGATCTTCATTCTACCTTCCGCTGTGCGGCTGTGCGCCGGCATCCAGGGAGTCGGCCATGGTTCCTCTGATCCGGTCTCCCAGGGAAGTAAGGACTTCGGGGGTGTCGATGTACACGTAAATTATCTCGGGTTTTGTATCCAGATCGTCATAAACAGCGATGAGATCTTCATCGATCTCACTGTCGCGATCTCCATTGACAGGAAAAGCCTCAAGTGCCAGCTTCCGGGCACCCAACCCTGCGGCCGAGGTGAACCCGAGTCGGTAAGCCTCTTTTCTCAATTCCCGGGTAAAAACATCCTCTCGACCAAGGCCGAGCAACAGGATCTGGCCGGCATTAACCTTGCCCTGAGTGGCAAGCAGCGTCACGTTCCCGAAATCAAAAAGGTCGGATTTTTCCTTCCAGAGTCTGCTGACAGATGCATTCAGGACCCAGTCCAGCATCCCCGTATATCCCCACAGCGGACACACACTACTGAAATGTCCGAGGATGAGAACATCCCCCTTAAAACTCATGGGATCGGACCCCCGAAGGTGAAGCTTCATTCAATTTCTCTCCCGATATTGATGCGTATTTGATCAAGTAATCCGTTTACGAAGACCCCCGACTCCTCACCTCCAAAATCCTTTGCAAGCTCGATCGCCTCGTTGATGACAACCCGGGCAGGGGTCAGACCGTGCTGCGTCAGCTCGTAGACAGCGATCCTCAGGACGTTGCGGTCCACGACCGCCATGCGCTTCAGATCCCATTTATGTGATGCTGCCAGGATAAGAGAGTCCAACTCAGGCAGCCTGCCTGCAGTGCCCTCTACCAGATCCCGCGCGAAATCCCTGTCTGAGTCGGTCATAGAGACCCAATGACGGTTCCCTGAGATCGCCTGATCGACGGAGCCCGGATTAAGATCCAGCCCGTAAAGAACCTGGACAGCCAGTTCCCTGGCCCTGTGTCGACTGCCCATCTGCTGCCGGCTTTATATTTCCCGAAGCAGGTTAGCCATCTCAATGGCGCTGGCCGCCGCCTCGAAACCCTTGTTCCCGGTTTTGGCACCGGCCCTGTCGATAGCCTGTTCAAGGCTGTCAGCGGTTATAACCCCGAAGGTCAGGGGGAGCCCGCTCTCAAGAGAAATAAGGGCTATGCCCTTTGTAACCTCTGATGCAATGTAATCAAAATGAGGTGTCTGCCCTCTGATCAGGGCACCGAGGCACACTATGGCATCCACAGAACCGGACCTGGATATGGTCTGGGCCGCTAGGGGCAGCTCAAAAGAACCAGGAACCCTTACCAGAGTGATATCTGACTTCGCGGCGCCGTGACGGACGAGACAGTCAAGAGCACCGTCGATCAGTCTGCCGGTTATGAAATCGTTGAACCTGGAAGCTACGATGACAACTTTAAGGCCGGCAGCATCCAGCTTACCCTCTAGCGTTTTGTATTCTGACATTTGCTCTCCTTATCCAAACAGGTATCGACCTGATGTTCACTGGCCGATCCTGTGTATCCTCGCGTCCAAAGTCCAATGTCCAATGTCCAACGTGGATCCAACCAGATGGTTGTCAGCGTCGGGCATCAGATCGCGACTTGAAATTAACAATCAAACTTTACCCAGCAGGTGGCCCATCTTGTCCTTCTTGGTCTTGAGGTATCTGATATTTTCCTTCCTTGCTTCAACCTCAATGGGGACTCTCTCGACAACGGACAGACCGTACCCCTCAAGACCGACTATCTTTTTGGGGTTATTGGTCAAGAGCCGTATCATTCCTACCCCGAGGTCAACCAGTATCTGGGCACCAATTCCATAGTCCCTCAGGTCCGGTGCGAAACCCAGTTCCAGATTAGCTTCAACGGTGTCCCTGCCCTCATCCTGGAGTTGGTATGCCCTCAGCTTGTTGGCAAGGCCTATACCGCGTCCTTCCTGGCCCATGTAAAGGAACACCCCGCTGCCCTGCTCCTGGATCATTTTCAGGGAACACTCCATCTGTTCGCCGCAATCGCAGCGATGTGAGTGAAAGACGTCTCCCGTGATGCATTCGGAGTGGACCCTGACCATTGCTGGCACATCCTTGTGGATCTCTCCCAACACGAGAGCCATGTGCTCCTGACCGTCGATCCCGTTTCTATATGCCGCTGCGGAAAAAAGGCCGTACCTGGTCGGGAGCACCGTCGTGGCGACCCTTTCAATGAGCCGTTCATGTTTCATCCTGTATTCGACCACATCCGCGATCGAAACTATCCGGAGGCCGAACCTGTCGGCTACCTCCTTCAGCTGCGGCATCCGGGCCATGGAACCATCCTCATTCATGATCTCGCAGATCACACCGGCTGGCTTTAACCCTGCTGCCCTGGCCAGATCAACAGAACCCTCCGTCTGACCAGCTCTGACGAGGACCCCTCCCTTACGCGCCCGGATGGGGAAGACATGGCCGGGTCTTACAAGATCGTCCGGGCCGCACCCATCCTCTATGGCTGTGAGGATCGTAGTTGCACGGTCCGCCGCCGATATCCCCGTAGTAACTCCCTTTCTTGCTTCAACCGATACCGTAAAGGCGGTGCCGTACTTGGTCCTGTTATCGTTTACCATCTGGGGCAGCGAAAGTGCCTCGCACTTTTCTTCTGTAAGTGAAAGACAGATAAGGCCGCGCCCGTGAAGCGCCATGAAATTAACGATCTCGGGAGTCGCCTTTTCGGCAGCGACCATGAAATCTCCCTCGTTCTCACGATCTTCATCGTCGACGAGGATTATGACTTTGCCCTCCCGAAGGTCTTCGAGAGCGCTCTCGATGCATGAAACAGACATCACTGCCTCCCTAATCGGAGATAAACCCCGACTTTATGAGTTTTTCCATGGTGATATCCCCACTCTCTTCGTCCTGGGCAAGAGAGAGCATGGAGGACCTGACGTATTTAAGCACCAGGTCGGGTTCCAAATTAACAGAATCACCACTCCTTTTCAATCGCAAGGTGGTGTTCTCGAGAGTTTTCGGGACGATCGCGACACTGAAACTCATCCCGGAGTGCCCCGAAACCGTCAGGCTTATGCCGTCAATCGCAACAGACCCCTTTTTGACGACATACTTTGCGAAATCATCGGGAAAGGAAATGTCAAACCTGTGACCGTCTCCGGAAGAATGGATCGACTTCACAGTCCCTACCGCCTCCACGTGACCGGGCATAAGGTGGCCGCCAACTCTGTCCCCGACAGCGAGGGCCCTCTCCAGGTTCACATCACGGCCTCCTGACAACCCATCCAGAGTCGTCACTTCAAGCGTCTCCAGAGAAACGAAGCACGAAAACGAACTAAGCGTGAGGCTTTCTACCGTGAGGCAAACACCATCAACCGCAATGCTGTCACCGGGATCAGTGCCCTGCAAGACCTTGTCAGCAGTAATGTCCAGACGCACACCTCCGTCAACGCGCCTGGAGGCTCCGATCTTCCCGACTTCTTCGACTATGCCGGTAAACATCCTTCTATCCGTGTCCCTGCCCGATAAATATAATCATTTTCTTTTCCATTTGCTTTTCTCGCGTCCTGAATCTGTGTCCCTGGTCCCATGACCCAGGTCCCAGGCAGATATTGATCAACAACAGCGTCAATCAGAGAACATCAAGGATCATGTGAAGATCGCTTCCGGTCCGCCTGCAGCTCACCATATCAAACCTGGGGGCATGCCGAAGGTCATCGACCAGCAACTCACCCACAGCCGGAAGGGAGTCTGATCCAAGGAGGCTGGGAGCATAGTAAAGCTCTACCCTGCTCACTGCACCTTCCCTTATGAACCACGCTGCCGTGAAGGAGCCTCCCTCCACGAGCAGATGTATAACGTTCTCGCTGACAAGACCGCTCCTGAGATCGTTCCAGGAGAATGTTCCCTGCCTTGTGGAAAGTTTGAGAAACCTGACACCGCTGTCGAGATAGGGCGCCATCCTGGACTCAGGAACTGATTTTCCAACCACCAGGACTGTTTTGCCGTCGACGGCTTCATCCACAAGCCTGGCATCGACCGGGGTCCTGAGGGCAGGGTCGAGGATGATCCTTTCAGGCTGCACTTTTACACCGGGCGCTCTCGCCGTGAGAAGCGGGTCGTCGGCCAACACGGTGCCGACACCGGTTAGAACTCCGTCCACAACGCCCCTGAGAAGGTGAGCCTGTTTCCTCGACTCCCGACCGGTTATCCATTTCGATTGACCAGAAGATGTCGCTATTCTGCCATCGAGGGTTACTGCAAGTTTCAGGGTGACGTAAGGGCTGTCAGTGGCCGCATAATGCAGGTAGGCCCTGTTAAGTTCCTTCGCTTTTTTTTCGGCCACACCAGTAAATACAGCCACCCCCGACTCTCTCAGAGCGGCCTCACCTTTGCCGGCAACCCTGGTGTCCCTGTCAGTGCACCCGATTACAACTCTTTTCACACCAGCTTTTAATATCGCCTCCGTGCACGGAGGAGTTTTGCCATGGTGGCAGCATGGCTCGAGGTTGACGTAGAGGGTGGATCCTGCGGCAGCCGGCCCTGCGGCAGCCAGTGCCGCGTCTTCGGCATGCTTTTCCCCCGGACGGGAGTGCCAGCCCTCACCAACCACCTGTCCACTCTTTACAACTACCGCACCCACCATAGGATTAGGATGCGTGGTACCGCGTCCCCGGGCAGCCAGCCTCAGCGCCCTTGCCATGAACCTGTCGTCATCATGAGCCATCTTCTAAGCCCTCACCCAGCAAAAAGGCCTGTATGAACCTATCCAGATCGCCGTCTAACACCGCGTCAACGTTGCCCGTCTCACATCCTGTTCTGTGGTCTTTGACCATCCTGTATGGATGGAGAACGTAGCTGCGTATCTGGCTGCCCCAGGCGATATTCTTTTTCTCAGGTTGGGTATTGGCTATCTCTTCCATCTTTTCCCGTTTGCGCTGTTCGTAGATCCTTGCTCTTAATATACGCATTGCCGTTGCCCTGTTCTTGTGCTGAGATCTCTCGTTCTGGCAGGTAACGACTATTCCGGTGGGAAGGTGAGTGATGCGCACCGCAGAATCGGTCACGTTCACATGCTGCCCTCCAGCACCGCTGGATCGGAAAGTATCGACACGAAGATCTTTTTCCTCGATCTCGAGATCAATGTCTTCGTCCACTTCAGGATACGCGAACAAAGAGGCGAAGGATGTGTGCCTGCGGCTGCTGGCATCGTAGGGTGAAATGCGGACCAGCCGGTGCACCCCGCTTTCCGCTTTGAGGTAGCCGTAAGCATAATCACCCTCAACTGCAAAGGTGGCGCTCTTTATACCAGCTTCCTCTGCAGGCTGATGATCCAGCATCTCCGTCTGGTACCCTCTGCGTTCAGCCCAGCGCAGGTACATTCTCAGAAGAGTCTGTGCCCAGTCCTGCGACTCTACTCCCCCTGCTCCGGGATTTATGGAAATTATGGCATTCTTTGGGTCTGCCTCGTCCCCGAGGAGGGACTGAAGCTCCAGTTGTGAAAGGGCACTCTCCATTGCCGTCAACTGAGACACGGATTCTGCAAGAAGGTCTTGTCCCTCCCTGCTGTCGGCCTCCTCGAGGAGCTCTACGGCTGCTTCGAGATCAGAAATCATGTCCTGTATCTTCTGGAAAGTATTTACGTCACTCTTTAACCGTGCCAGTTCCCGGGTTTTGGACTGGGCATTTTCATGATCGTTCCAGAAATCGGCCTCAGAGGCGGCTTTTTCAAGTTCCTTGATCTGCTTTGTTTTTCCGTCCGGGTCAAAGATGCCTCCAGAGGGTTTTCAGCTTTTTATCGGCTTCGGACAATGCTTGTACGAACTGATCGAGGTTGTCCATCTTCTTTCCTCCGGTGATCAATATTTATGGCTGCCTAAACCTTTTTAAAAGGTATTTTGAAACGCTGAATATTATCACAATTACAGACAGATAGACAATCATGTTCCCAAATTTCGTATATATGCTCGGCCCTGATCCGGCCTCAACGGCGGTCACAATATACCCCTTACGAAACAGACCGATCTCGTCGACTTTTCTGCCGCTGCGGTCAAATACTGCGGAGATACCCGTATTGGCTGCCCTTACGACCGGAACCCTGTTCTCAGCGGCCCTCAAGGCTGTCATGGCAAGGTGCTGATAAGGCCCCCAGGATGTCCCGAACCAGGCGTCATTTGTGAGGTTCAGTATCATCCTCGCCCCGTCGGCTGCCTCCCGCCTTGTCAGACCAGGGATGGAGATCTCGTAGCAGATCAGGGCCCCGGACCTGACAGGGGTACTGAACGGGGCGGTCCACTGCCCTTTCGCGTAATCCCCAACTCCTGGAACAATCCTTTCCACGAAGGGTATCAATGCTTTAAACGGTACATATTCACCGAATGGAACAAGCTTGATCTTGTCGTAATATTCTTCTACCCCCTCTGGTGAAATATGGTATGCACGGTTGTACAAAAAAAGGTCACTTCCATTTATGTTAAAAGCCGGGCTGCCAAAAACCAGATGAATCTTCTCCTGCCGTACCATATTTTTCAGGCGCTCGGCTATTTCAGGCTCCACCTGGTAGTAAAACGGCATTGCGGTCTCGGGCCACACAACCAGCTCAGCCCCCTCGGATACGGCCTGCCTGGTAAGGGAAAGATAGCTGGAGATCACCTCTTCACGGTATGACTCCTCCCACTTGATCTCCTGAGCATAGTTGCCCTGAACTACCGCGACAGTTATCCTGGTGCCATCCTGACTCCTGCCCGCCGCCGAGGAAATGAATAACAGGGCAGTAGAAACACCCACTGCCGCCGCAAGCCACCTCGAGGCACTCCCTGGCCTTCGGCCCATTAATTCACGGTAAGAACAAAATAACAGTGTATTTACGGCAACTACGGCGAAGGAGACGCCATAAACCCCGACCAATGCAAAAAGCCCGGAAGCGAAGTGCATTTTCCAGAACGCCGAGCCCAGCAGCAGCCACGGGAACGGTACGGGAACCGAGGCTCGGAAATATTCAATTGCTACCCATAAGGATGGATACAGCAGGACACTCCAGGGGGAAACCCTCCCCAAAGAGGCTACCAGAAGAGAAAAAATACCAGTGTAAAGTGCAAGGATCGTACACAGGAGGGCGATCACCAGCTGGTTGAGCGGGAATGGAATGCTGCCAAACTCCCTCAAGGTCCCGGCAATCCAGTTGAGGGAGAAGAAGAACCAGACAAAACCGGCCATCCAACCGGTGGAAAAAGCCTTAAGCCCGGTTTTTCCCTCTACTGCTGCGAGCAGTGGGATCAAAGCTACCAGGGAAATGGCCCCGATGTCAGGCCTGGGAAAAGCAAGTATCAGGAAAAAAGAGGTCGCCAGGGCCCTCAGCAGAGCGCCGTTAAGCATGACCTAAGCTGCTCCGTCTTCGGACTTCCTGACGCGGATCTTGGTAACCCGGCGAGCATCCGCATCTTCTATTTCGAACTCAAGCCCATGATATGAGAAGGCTTCTCCCGTCGCCGGCACGTGCCCCAGGACCCTGGTAATGAAGCCTCCCAGCGTATCGTAATCACCCCTCTCCAGCACCACCCCCGTCTCCTCCCCGAAGTCGTCCAGAGTACAACGCGCATCAAACATATGGCTGCCGTCATCCAGTGTTTTTATAGATGCTTCGTCTTCAGGGTCGTACTCGTCCTGAATGTCTCCGACTATTTCCTCCAGAATATCCTCGATGGTGACAAGACCCGAAGTACCCCCATACTCATCGACCACTACCGCCATGTGGACCCGTTTCGTTTTGAACTCCTTGAGCAGATCATTGACCGCCTTGCTTTCAGGAACGAAAAATGCTTTACGCAGCACCTTCGTAAGGTCGATCTCCTGTGGTGTACAGCCCCACGATTTCAGGAGGTCCTTTGCGTAAAGGATCCCGATGATATTGTCTATATCACCATCAAAAACAGGGATCCTGCTGTGCCCGGCCTGAATAATGGTATCCAGTGCGCCCTCCAGGGAGCTGTCTTTATCAAGAGCAACCATTTCTGTCCTGGGAACCTGTACTTCACGCACCTTCGTGTCCCCAAGATCGAGGACGGCATCTATCATCGCATGCTCATCCCTGTCGATCACGCCTTCCTGCTCCCCCACATCGATAAGGCTCTGGATATCCTCTTCGGTCACATGACCTCTTGTGAAGTTTCTGATAAGAGTTTTCAACCATTGTATCAATGAATGCGACATATCAGGTTCCAGATTCCTCCATTAAATATTCATGATCTGATTTTCAAAACCAAAGGCCAAGATCCAGAGGCCAAGGTCAATTGGAGCTTCTGGTTTCTGGTTACTGACCACTGACCCCTGACTACTGACAAATGTTAACTGCCGCCTAATGTCCAATGTCTATTATTCCAATTCCGCATATTTATCTTCAAGTTTTCTCATGTCCCCTGCATTCTCAATGGAAATTTCGTGGTCAAAACCAAGGAGATGCAGGACCCCGTGAGCAAGCAGCCTTCGCATCTCGGATTCCAGAGGTACTCCCTGCTCCAGAGCCTGAGCTTCAGCTCTCTGAAGTGAGATGACCACATCGCCAAGCAGAGTGGGACCGGAACTCTTCTGCTCCGGACTTACCTGTGTCTGGGGAAAAGCGAGGACGTCGGTCGGTCGGCCGCGGTTCCTGTAATTTCGGTTGAGCCCCTCTATCTCCCGATCGTCTGTCACCAGGATACTCAGTTCGGCCTCAGGCCTGTCCAAGTCGCTTAATATCCTTTGCGCCAGGCCCTCGAGCGTCTTCCGGAGGCTCGTTTTTAACGCCATCCTGCTCTGCAACAGCACCATTATCTTTCTTTTTCTTCCTGTCCTTTCTCACCGATGAGGCCAGAGGCCGCTGTGGATAGTCAATGCGATGGTGAAATATTCCTGTCAGTGTGTGAGTGAAACTCTTGGCGAGATGGTGAAGATCTCTCAATGTCAAAGTTGATTCGTCCAACTGCCCGTCTATGAAAATTTCGTTGATTATCTTCTGCACAAGGCCCCGGATGCGGGCGGGTGTCGGATCCGCAAGGACCTTGGAAGCGGCCTCAACAGCGTCAGCGAGCATGATAATAGCGGCCTCCCTGCTGTGAGGCTTCGGCCCATGGTAGCGAAAATCGCTTTCGTTCACCGACTGCACCGACGGGTCTTCCATCTCCTTGGCCTTGCTGTAAAAGAATGTGATCAGCCGTGTACCATGATGCTGCCTTATTATGTCGATTATTCTGCGCGGCAGATTTTCCTCTCTTGCGATCTCGACACCGTCCTTAACGTGGGCTGTCAGTATCAAGGCACTCATATTGGGAGTAAGTCTCTCGTGGCGGCTGTACCTGTCCTCCTGATTCTCAACGAAATACTCGGGTTTGTTGACCTTGCCGATATCGTGATAGGAAGCAGCAACCCTTGCCAGAAGAGGGTTTGCGCCAATTTCCTCAGCAGCCGCTTCTGCAAGAGACCCCACCAGGACACTGTGATGGTAGCTGCCCGGGGCCCTGACTATCATCTCCTTTAGAGCAGGCTGATTAAGATTAGCAAGCTCCATCAGCTTCATGTCTGTGGCAACCCCGAACACGGTTTCCAGTATGGGCAGTGCCAGTGAAACAATGAGGGAGACCACGACACCGCCACCCAGTGCGGAAAGGACCTGATAGAAGGAGGCAACAGTGAACAGCTCGCCGCCGTTGAGGATGGAGACTACTGCGACAGCCGAATTAACGGCTCCCACCATCAGGCCTGCCCTGACAAGAGAGGACCTCTGCCTGCAGTTGATCACCGAAAAAGCTGCAATTATTCCTCCAGCGAAGGAATAAACAAAGACCATGAGACTCCAGTCGCCTATAACACCGGAGAAAATAGAGCTCACACCCGCGACAAGGACACCGACGGCTGTAGGGAAAAGGGTGCCGGTGAGCATTGCACCAGCCGCGAAGGGCACGACAAGCTGAAGCGCCGTTTCACTGATGGACGGATTCGTAGCGGATACTGCCTGGGCCAGCATCATGAAGATACGTGTGAGGCCCGTCTGCATGACTATAACGACTACAAGCATAATGAGCCTGTAGTTATCCTTCTGGACTTCTGGAACGACGAGCACCAGAACCCTGTAAAAGATAAAGAGAATAAGCGCCGTCAGAATGAAAGCGCCAAGGACGTTTGTTATCCTGCCCTTGCTGGGAGCGATGTTGTTCAGCGAGTGGATCTTAAGGAGATTATTCTCAGTTACCGGATCCCCCATCCTTACGATTATCTGCCCCTTTTTGACCTTGTGATAAACGGCGCTGGTTTCCTCCACAGCTTTTTTCCGGCGTTCTTCGGTTTCCGAGCGGTTAAAAGTCAGGTTAGGCCTCACCAGGTCAAGGGAGAATGTGAGAAGGAACTTTTTAAGGGGAAGCTGCTGTCTCGTCCACCGAACCGAATTTATACCGTCCCTTATCTTACTTCGCGCAGCATCGAGAGATAGAATTGAAGAAAAATCGTCAAGTACCATCTCTTCGGCAACCGCTTCCAGGGTCCTTACATTGATCCCCTTTCCTCTTTCCCTGAGAAGAAGTTCCTGGTTGGAAACTATCCCGGTGCCAACTATGGGCTGGAAAGAATCGACCATGATCGACTCGGTTTTTTCAGAAAAGCCGTCAGCAAATAGCGGCGTCATCTGTTCATAAGTTATCTCAAGGGCCACGGATTGGATAAAGGCGGTCGTGGGTTCGATCCTCTGTTTTTCCGCCTGCTGTCTGAACAGCTCCAGCTCCTGTTTTAATTTTACTCTCTGCTCTCCTTTGCTCTTGTTATAGTTCTTAAGGAGAACCATTTCCTGGGCCTTGAGGCTCATGAGGAGCCCTCTCATTTCCTGGAAAAACTCCCGGAAAGATGAAAGGATGTCCACCTCCTGGCGGCGGTCAAAATCATATACTGCAAGCACGGAGGCCTCTGCTTCGAGCTTTCTGGCCTGGGTCGAGGCTGGATCCTCCACAAGGAATGACTGAGGAGCCCGTATGTCACGGTGAGCGATATCACCGACCTCGTAGTTCCACCTTTGAAGCTGCCGCGGAGGAAGTATGAGAAAAGTTATCACTATCGCAGTGATCCAGAAGAGCACGGACCACTGGGTTTCCTCATCCCAGGTGAAAAGAGACGCGAACCAGCCCGGCTTTTTGAGCCCGAGGTTTACTTTCTCCTGGCCTGTCGGTGCGGCCGGTCTGGACAACTTCAAATCCCCCGCTTTTCGTAAGCCTTGATTATTTCCTGCACCAACGGGTGTCTCACAACATCCCTGTCATTGAAGTTGACGAAGGATATCCCTTTTATCCCTTCAAGGATATCCACAACCTGGATCAGTCCGGAAGATCCCCTGGAAGGGAGATCGACCTGGGTCACATCCCCTGTGATCACAGCCTTTGAATCAAAACCGAGGCGAGTGAGAAACATCTTCATCTGATCGGCAGTTGTATTCTGGGCCTCGTCGAGGATCACGAAGGAGTCGTTCAAAGTCCTGCCGCGCATGAAAGCCAGTGGCGCTATTTCGATCACACCGCGCTCAACGAGTTTCAGGGCTTTTTCCGAGCTCAGCATGTCGAATAGCGCGTCGTATAATGGTCTGAGGTAGGGGTTGACCTTTTCGTAGATATCCCCTGGCAGGAAACCCAGCTTCTCTCCTGCTTCAACGGCGGGCCGTGCAAGGATGATCCGGCTAACCTCTTTCTGAACCAGGGACTTTACTGCTGCAGCCATGGCAAGATAGGTTTTCCCGGTCCCGGCCGGGCCAATACCGAATACGATATCGTTGTTGAGGATCCTATCCAGGTAAACCTTCTGGTTAACACTCTTGGGTACGATGGATTTTCTGGGTGAGACGACCACAGACTCTATCAGGAGATCAGAAACGACGTTACGCCTGCCGTTTCCCAGCTGTTTAAAAAGGTTTTCAACCTCCGTTGATGAGATCTGGCGACCAGCGCTGATCGCCTGCTGGATGTCTCCAATAATGCTTTCAACTTCCCCAACCTGTTCGACTGGGCCCTCAAGAAAGACCTTTTCGCCCCTGATGCCGATCTTGACACCGGTAAGCTTCTCGATCATCTTGAGATTTTTGTCCATTTCGCCAGAAAGGATCATTGCCTGCTGGTCGCTTTCAATAATAAGAGCCTTCTTCATGCCTGTTATTCTCTCGGATCCGAGATAAGAAAACCCCGGTCGTTCCACGTGATCCTGAAGGGCCGGGCGTAGGGATAGGAGATATCCGAATACAGGACGAACTCACCTCTGAACAGGTCTTCGACCGTGGCCGGGTAGGAACCCTTTTCCATACGGTAGACCTCCATGGCAAGCTCAAGTCGCCTCTTCTGAACAGATGCGACAGACTTTCGAACAGCAGCTGCTTTTTCCCAGCTAACCTGAGAAAAGGCCAGGAATCGAGTACTCGTAAGGCTAAGAGCAAAGAAGGACAGCATGAGGATCACTCCCAGGGCCGTCAGGGAAGAAGCCATCACAAAGACATTTTTCCCTCTTTTGGCCCTCTCTGCCGGAACATCCTCCTTCGCCGCTGCAGCTGGTGTCGACACCGCCTTGACAAGACCGTATCCCGTCAGTTCCACCAGGGCTTTTAAAACCTCGAAATCGCCCAGAAGGGTCTGGTATGAGAGCACGCCAACTGTCTTCTTTCCATCAACCCTGTCAAAAACCCTCTCCTGAGCATCCGATAGCAGGATCCTGTCGTCGTCAAAGTCCCTGGGTGCACTGCTCTCACCAAAGATGTCAATGTCGATATCATCTTCTTCAGTTACCTGAACCTGGGACCTTCTCGTGATTTTCTCGGCGGCACCGCGCACTGGAGCGAAAACGGTTTCCATGGAGGGTATTTTCCGCTTGATACCGGGCCACTCATCAATTATACGTGCTGCCTCCATGAGGATGAACTCAGCTGACATCGGGGTAACAAACTGGAGATCGTAGGAAACTTTACCAGCATCAAACCGGTAGTGGCCGCTGGTCCACTGGAACAGTTTAAAAAGAGTCTCTCTCACCTGGAATGCAAGGACCTCCTGGAACAGTTCAGGGGTTATGAGCTTTTGCTCAGACAGCACGATCCCAAGCTTTTTCATGGTGCGGTTCTGTTCCTCAAGGGCCCTTGACAGCTGTTCCCTGTCCAGTATCCCTGACTTGATGAGGATCTCTCCCACCTTTTCCTTTTCCTGGGTCTTGTCAGTCCTGGGCTCTGCCCCAACGACTTTCCCCTGTTCGAACGTGACAGCAACATCCTTGCCCTTATCTTCAAGATAAAGGATACCGGTCTTTCTCTGGTGGGCTATGAGCTGGAATATATCCGACAGCCCGAAATCTTTCAGCGTCCCCTTTAGAGCCATTTCACAACCTCTCCTCCATTACCTGCCCGAGGGAACGGAAGACAAAAATGTAGTAGACCAGAAAGAAAACAGCGAAGATCACCCTGAGTGATGTCCCAGGCTGGATCTCGAGTATCGTTGTACTCCTGTAGAGACCGTACCAGAGCATCCACTTGAGCCAGAACACAACAGATACAGAGACCAGGATAACCGCCTTGAAGCCCTCTCCGAGAAACGCATGGCCTGAACCGGGGAGTATCACGGTCAGTATTCTGGCGGTAATGGAGCGCCTCTTGTTAAAGCGCATTATCTGCATCATCTTTCTGACCCTGCTCGCGGGGTCGACCCCCGTTCTAACGAAAAATATCTGCCGGCACTGTGAACACAGATCATCCTTGGCTGATTCGCTGCACCTGTCACAGTGAAGTTTTCCGCATCTGCGGCATATACCTGAGGAGAAAAATGTTTTACTCAGCGGGTATCCCGCCAGCATTATTATTCCAGCGAGGGGGAATCCGATCAAAGCCACAGCAAAGGAGATCCAGGGCACTACACCGCCCCACATGGTATTCCTCCACTGCCTGCCCAGATCGTCCAGCTTGAGAGCACTGAGAAAGAACGTCTTCCGGGCAGGGAAAATGTCCCGAACAATATTCTCTACTCCATCGGGCCTGTTGGTTGTTATCCTGCTGATAAGATCGGGATCCATTGACTGAGCTTTCTGAAACTCCCTGCCCCCTTCTTCAAGCTGAAGGTTTTCCTGAAGGGCGAGGCTGAGGTTGTAGTGGATGATTGTATTGTCAGTGTATCGAAGCGCCTTTTTGTACTGATCGATGGCCGCTGGTATCTGGCCCTTTGCGTACAAGAGGTTGGCAGCATTGTTAATGATAATTCCGGACTCAGGGTTCAGGATCGCCGCTTTCTTCAAAAAGCCCTGGGCACCGTTAATATTTCCATCTCTGCGCAGCACAGCAGCCATGGCGACCAGGACTTCAGAGTCTCGGGGATAACGGGTCCTCAGAGTCTCGAGCTTACGGATGACGGCTGGCCCTTCTCCTGACATCTCTGAGTCATAAAGCAAGATCCCCTTAAATCCGGAGTTGAAATTGTTTCCGAGTGCCATGACGTGTACCAGCAGTGGAATGCACACCAAAAATATCAACCCTGCAGACAGAGCAACGCGTTCGCGGCCTGTGGCGTGTAAAAATGGTATGAACGCAATAGCTACAACCCACCATATGAACGGCAGCCAGATAAAGAGCAGTACCGCCATGAGGAGCGGAAAACTCAGGTTGATCACCCACTGGGGGAGCCTGACCAGATGAGATATATCGTGCGAGATGCGGGGTATAATTCTGATCGTGTAAATGAAAATGGATACTATGCTGGCAATGATTATTCCGGTGAGGATCCAGACCGCAAAACCTACCATCCACGGGAATGAAGATCGAAAGTCCCTGGCAAAAGTCACCCATCCCTCGAAAACAGCATCAATAGCAGAAAGGATCCTGAGCTTGTTCTGCTTATATAAAGTTCTGGCCCTGTAAAAGTGGGGAGCAGGATCATCGGGTGAAAGCAGCGATGCATAGTTTACGAGTCTGAGGGCGTCGTCATACCGTCCCTGCCTCCTGGCCTGGGACGACTCGTACATGAGGGCGGCAGAAGGGATGAAAAGGTTGGGTATCCCTGCGCTCATCCTGTAGGCATTTACCTTGTCAAGATGCTCGGACGCTCCCTTGTTATTGCCCCTCAGGGATTTCTGCCTGTAGGCAAACCACTCATCTTCCCACGAAGCATGCTTTGCGGTACCGACCGGTTGACTGGCGATCGCATCACCAGCCGTCTTGGCACCAGCTGGCTTGATATCGAGAATCTCGGACAGAGGGAAATCCACCGTGACCTCGCTCACCTCCGCGGCAAGCGCAGGCTGGATAAGGGAAAACAGGAATGCGACAGAAAGAAGGAATCGGCCCAAGGGAACCCTCAAAACAGGAACTATCCTTTCTCCTTTACAGCATCGAGGTATTTCCACTTGAGTTCTGCTGAAGCGTTCTTCAGGAACTTCTCCTCCTCTTCGGTTAGGTTACCTTTGGTTTTTTCCTCCAGTATTGAGAACAGCTGGATCGTCTGGCTTGCCGACTCGAGGCTCTTTTCCTGCTTTCCCGTGATAGGATCGGCCATCTCTCCAAGCTGGATCAGGGCCGAGCTGAAAAGTGAGAACAGAAAAGTTGAAAAATCTACGGGTGGAAACTTGCCCGATTTGGCCGAACCTGCTTCCGATACGTCAGGCCCGGAGTCCGCTTCAGGCTCCATCTGGCTGTCTTGGTCCTCCAGCCCGTTCTCGATCTCGGTCCCAACCGTAGATGTCCTGCGATCCTCAACACTGAATTTATTGTCGTTGTTCTCATCACCTGCCATCAGCAGAATCTCCATTCATCAGGAATACTCTAGAACCTCTTGCACATTTACACCAAACAACCGGCGGAAAATCGCCAGGCGCCTGTGTGGATAACCACCGATATTGTCTCTTAACAAGGCCACATTTTGCAAGCAACATCATCTACTTGCCAGTGGCGCGTAATATACCAGTATTGGGCAGTACCTTGCAAGGTGGCACCGGGCGTCACCTGGCCTCTATATCCTCCAGGGTTTTCAGAATAGCATTGATCCCGGGGTCTTCGTTAATGTCGTGGATATCTATGTAGCGGATAATGCCCTCCCTGTCGATAACGAAAATAGCTCTTTCGGCAATACCCTCTGATCTCAGAACATCGTAGAGCAGAGCAACCTGTCCGTGGGGCCAGAAATCACTGAGAACTGGAAAGGACAGGTTGATCCCCTGCGTCCAGGCCATGAGAGTGGGCATGTTATTTACAAATACACCCAGAACCTGGGTGTTCAGGGCTGCGAAACGATCTCGTAACTCTTCGTACGCGGCCAGCTGCCCGGTTCAGACAGGGGTAAATGCAGCCGGCATGAACGATAACAGAACGTTCTTTCTGCCCAGGTAACTGCTGAGCCTGATGCTTCGGCCCAGAGTGCTGGGTAGCTCAAAATCGGGAGCCTTCATGCCCACTTTGAGGTCGTTAACCCGTTTCAGGACCGGGACCTTGATAAAGAGCGGTACTTTACCCTCGCCGAAGGCGCCACCTCCCGACGCGTAAGCCGACGACGGCCGAATAAGTCTAGCGACCGAAGAAACAGCTCGCCATACAGGGTTGGTGCTGCTGTGAGAGCCGAGAGCTTCGTCAATGAGGGATTTATATTTCTCAAAGGGTTGCTCACCCTTCAGGATCCTGCCGTTAATGATGAGCGTCGGCGTGCTCCAGATATCCAGATCCCTGACTCGCTTTCGATTTTCGGTGAGATCGTCCAGGTGTTCCTTATTATCAAGGCTTGCGGTGAATTTTTTCAGATCGAGCCTGAGCTGACTGGCAAGTTCTACGAGTACCCCCCTGTCAATATCGGGCGCTTTCTCGAAAATGAGATCGTGCATTTCCCAGAATTTACCCTGGTCCCATGCTGCAAAGGCCGCCAGGGCGGTGTCCCGCGAATTTTCGGAATAGGACCTCATGTAGGGAACGAAAACAAATCTGACTTTTCCCTTGTACTCTTCTTTTATCCGCTTGAAGGTCGGACCGGCCTCCTTGCAGAAAGGTCACATGAAGTCGGCGATCTCGTATATTGTGACAGGAGCACCTTCCGGCCCGAGGGAGGGTGCCTTCACAGGTTCAAACACTTCATTTTCAGCAAGACCAACTGCTGCGACGGCGATCGCAAGCAATAGTGCAAGAAAAGATACCAATAGCTTCCTACCCATAACTTCCCCCTTTCTGAACCCACACCCCGACAGCAACCCGGCCGGGATTTAAGAGAATCTTAATGGCACCTGCACTCACAGGCATAAGTATACCATCCGATGCATCCCCTTGAGAAGTGCGTCCCTCCCCTCCCCCCGCTGGGGTCAGAGCACTTTAACTT
>CAYVSA010000009.1:0-45117 GCA_964454175.1 uncultured Pseudomonadota bacterium | reverse complement strand
CCGCTCCAGCCCGACTTGAAGGTTTTAAACTCACGTCCCGGCAGCTGATCCGAAAGCCAGATGGCAAGATGCTCCACGAAGCCGGATGAAACTCCGTAGCCGTCGGTGATGGAATCACCGAAGGCAACGTAGGTAACCTTGCCCATCAGACAAACAGCCTCCTGACTTCCTGGGTCTGGGTGTCAAAAAGGCAGAAAGACCTGTCCTCCTTGAGGCCCATGAGGTCGCCGGGATTGAGAAGAAGGGTGTCACCGAGGCGGCGCTCGGAGAATTGGTGGGTGTGTCCGTAAAGGACCACATCGAAGTCGCCCCCCGCGGCAAATGCCCTTGCACACTCATGATCGTGGGTGGCGAAGATCCTGAGGTCATCTATTTCAACGGCTATGCGTTGTGAGTATTCACGTACCTGCGGACACTCCTGGCGCATCTTTCTCACAATAGTGAGCTGATCACCGTCATTATTCCCGATAACCAGGTATATCCTGCCGGGAAAATCTTTTAAAACTTCCAACATGAAGGGAGAGATCAGGTCTCCCATGTGAAACAGTGTGTTTGCCCCCTCCTCCATGGCCATCTTTACAGCCGAACCCAGTGACTTGCGATGATCGTGGCTGTCACTCATAATGGCAAGGATCATTTGTAACCTCCTCAGCTACCCGTCAGTCCCCCTGCGGTCAGGATCTTACCAGGACAGGGTAACACCTCCCAATTGCCTTTTAAAGCAGTGTTTCGTGTCGAGAACTGGACATCGGCTGGCGGCTCCTTCAGTGCACGAACGAACCGCTCACAAGAAAGGAGAGGACCTGCCTGGCAGTTTCCCGGGAAAACAGCATCATGGTGTGAAGACCGTGGATCATAACGAAGTCCGAAGCCCCCTCAAGACGTGTTGTCTCAACACTTATCGTGCCGTCGTTATCACCCTTCAGCAGGGGGTTAAACCCTCTATCGTTTCCCCGTCCACCCGCGATTATGCCGAAGCTGCATTGCGGGACAGGGAGGGAACTGAAGAAATCAGCGTTGTCTGCAGACAGCTGCTGCCCGGCAGGACCGAATATCCACCTGTAAAGATCGAGGTTCTTCAGCCGTTCTGAAAGTTCAGAACCGTTGTTTGGCGGGGCTATCATGACGACCCGGCCAAGGTCAGGCATCGTCTCTGCCATCATCATTCGAACGACGATATTTCCCAGGCTGTGAGCGACGAAGTGCACCTCCCCGCCGGAGACGGCTGTGCTGATCTTCGCCCTGAGCCGGGCCGCCGCATCCTCAACAGGGTGACGCGTGCTATGATAACCCAGGTTAAGTGTCCGGTAGCCTTCCTTTTCCAGGGTGCGTTTGAGGTATGACATGGATAGTGGGGCGCTCGCAATGCCGTGGAGCAGGACGACAGTACCGGGTGATCCATGTGCAGCCACCGTCAGAAGGCTCCGTGAAATTGTATCTGGAAAAAAGGTTTAAGTGTCATGAGTCCCTTCCGCAAATGCCTATTTCTTCGGGCTCAGATCCAGGTATCTGGCCACATCAGCGGCCGCACCCTTTATTGACACAGGTTTGTTTACGAGTTCCGGCTGCGGGACGACTCCATATTCTGCGGGGAATGAATCCTCGAAATACATCCGCTGGAACTCGCCAAACTTCAGTTGGTGAGAAGTGGAGTCGATCACGATAGTGCCCTTTTTGCTTACCTTGCCTCCGCTCAGTGCCTTCTTCAGGCCAGCGACTGCCTCTCCTCCCTGGGTACACACAACGTGACCGTGCCTGTTGGTAGTGATCATGGCATCCATGATCTCCTGCTCTGATACCCTGACGACGCTGAATCTTTCCTCAAAGTGCTCTGAAACCAGCTTGGCCACCTTGGGGAAGGATACCGGGTCTCCTATCATGGCGGCCTGGGCGACGCTGGGTGTGACCTTGACCGGGCTGTATTCGCCACTTTCCCTCCACCTGAAAACTGGATCTGCGTGCTCGCTCTGCACTCCGATGATCGTGGGAAGGCAGCTGATTATGTCGAGCCTGTGAAGATCGAGGAACCCTTCCATAACTGCTGTGATATTACCCGCATTTCCAATAGGTAGAATCACCGTGAGGTTTTCAACCTCCCAGTCGAGCTGCTGCGCTACCTCGTAGGAAAAGCTCTTCTGCCCGTTAATCCTCACAGGGTTCTTACTGTTTAAAAGAAATACTTCGTAGTTTTCAGCTAGTTCTTCAACGACCTTCATGCAGTCGTCGAAAACGCCTGGAAGCTCGATAACCGTTGCCCCGGAACCAAGTGGCTGGGAAAGCTGCTGGGAGGTCACCTTCCCCTCAGGGAGCAGGACAACCGACCTGACCCTGCCCCTGGGCAGGTATGAAAGGTACAGCGCTGCTGCAGCCGAAGTGTCCCCGGTGCTTGCGCAAATGCCCAGCACCTCCGGAAGGTCTCGTTTCTTTATTACGTGATTCAGGTAGCTGATAGCGCTCGCCATGCCCCGGTCCTTGAAGCTGGCCGAGGGATTCAGGCCGTCACTCTTTACCCTGAAAGGAGCGCCCACCCAATCAGAAAGGTCGCCGTTTGCCCGCACCATAGGTGTGTGCCCCTCGCCAAGGTGGATCACATCCTCGGGGGGAACAGTGGGAAGGATGAGTTCGTGGAAGAGAAAAATACCGGACAGGGAGGGCATGTTGGACGTTTTTCTGCTGTCGAATACCATCTTCCACCCATCACCGTCCGTTTCCCTGAGGGTATCAAAGCTCCTGTCAACAAGCCTCAGGAGAGAACCACACTCAGGACACGTGTAATAGAACCTCTCAATGGGGTAGGTGCTCTCGCACCCTATACACGAGTATGCTACGTCTCCCCTGTAGGTGGGTAGTGCTACTGCGGGCTGTCTGTTTTTCACTGATTCGGGTCCTTTCAGGTTTTGTATCCGGCAGATATTATCAGCCTTTATCCGACCTTTGCAACATCTGCCTGCGGCGCAGAAAAATGCGGCGCTGTCATTTACGACGACCCTGCCCTATAATCATTTGAGAAAATACTTCCCGGAGGTATGTCCGACAATGAAGCTGCTGATGTTTTTTACGCCTGCTTTCTGGTACAGAACCCACCGAAAAAGCCTGCCCGAGGCCCCTGACTCGGAAGTTGAAGTCCAGGTCACGGATTGCATCCTGGCCCTTGTCCAGGCCGAGGAGGACGATCACACCAGGAGGAAAAAAGTCCTGGACAAGCTTCTGAAAAACTCCAAATGGCTTGCTGGAAAGTTCGAGACGAAACGGGTCGTCCTGCACTTTTTTTCCCATCTCTCTGAAAGCCGGGCCGATCCTGACTTTGCCCGTCAGCTCCTCGAGGATGCAAGATCACGTCTCGTTGCAGCGGGGTATGAAGCTCACCTGACACCATATGGCTACTTTTGCGAGATGAAGCTCCACATTGACGGAGAGTCGCTGGCGAAGGTATTCAAGACGTTCTGAACCAGACATTAGAGCATTAGAGAATTATTAAAGCGAATCAGGATATGCATCCCTGTCCACCACTCTAATTCTCTAATGTTCTTATAGTCTGTATCAACCCGGCGGGGTTTCTCCGGGCTTTTCGCTATCTGCCTGAGGAGAGCTGTCCTCCCTGGATGGTTCCTCACTTTCTCTTTTCAGTTCTTCTGCTTCCCGGGCACCTTCCTCGGTCCCATCCTTGAAGCCCCTGATAGCCCTGCCCAGGCTCTTGCCCACCTCAGGAAGCTTTTTACCACCAAAAAGAAAGAGGGCGATCACCAGAACAACCAGAAGTTCCTGAATTCCAAGGCCGCCGATCATTGCATACCATCCCCTGCTTTTTTATCAAAGGTGTAGGAGTCAACGACATCGTCTCTGAAGGATATCACAAGGCTGAAAAACCTCGTTATCTTCGCGTCTCTTGCCTTTTCAACGTGAATCCCCACCCTTGTATAAGTCCACTTTAAAAGACCTTCCCTGTCAACACCATCAAGGTCGGGAGGGCCAAAAACATCCAAAATTTCCTGGCGGCTGGTAGTCCCGGGTACAATTACCTTTACCGGGTCTGCTTCGGGGAAGCTCCCCATATTGAGGGCAACCGTTGGAGCGCAGCCTGCGGGAAAAACAAGCGTAACTGCTAAAGCCAGCAGCAGGACGCTCAGCGCCGGCCGTGAAAGATCAATGACCGTCATTTAAGTTCTTTTGTCATGATCACGAGATCGTGCCTGGTGCCATCTGCGTCAAGAACAAAACCTTTCAGCGTTACTTCCTTCTGGAATCCCAGTTTCGAAAATACCTGTATAACGGACTTCTGGTCCACAACCACTTCTGCGGTCAGCTTCTCCAGTTCTTCATCGATGGCGTTCTCGAATACTTCCTCTGCCAACAGGCGGGCCAGCCCCCTTTTCCTGAAATCCGGAGAGACTACGATCCGCACTTCTCCAAGATGCCTCATCCAGCCGAAAGTTTTCCTGTGCAGCGTGGCGTTCCCAACCACTCTGTCACCGTCGCATGCCAGGATCGGCAGCACCCTTTTGTAATCGATGTTTTTTATCCAGTCCTTGATGACTCCGGGGTTGGAGACGTCGTTTCTAAGATAGAGGCGGTCGGCGTCTGTAAGGCCGGCAAAAAAGTCCAACAGCGCCTCTTCATCCATGCGCACCATGGGTCGCAGGGTGATGACCTCCCCGTCCTTAAGTTTAATTTCCCTCGGATATTTCTCAAACAGCATACCATCCCCCCTGAAATTACCGGTTAAAAACACGGTCCTGGTGGTTGCAGCAGCAGGTCAGTCCTCCATGTGCCAGGAACCGGAGACCGATTCGGAAAATTCGACCCACTTCTGCCAAAGTGTATTTACATCGTTAGTCATGATGAGCATGTCGTGCTTTTTGCCCGCAGAATCCAGAACATGATCTTTTAATGTGGCCTCTTCAACAAACCCCAGCCTGGAGAAAACACGCTGCGCGTCTTTCTGGTCGGTCAACATCTCTGCAACAAGCTTTTCAAGCTTGGCGGTGAGTGCCAGCTGAAAGATCTCCGCAGCCAGTGTCCTTGCCAGGCCTTTTTTGCGGTATTCCTTGCCCACTACGATCCTGATGCTGCCGACATGCCTCATCCAGCTGAAGGGGTTTCTGTGCAGGGTAGCATCACCAACAACTTTGCCATCGGCCAAGGCAAGGATCGGCAGAACCTTCTCGTAATCCACGTTCAAGGCCCACGACTTGATGACCTCCGGGTTGGTAACGTCGTGACGCAGGTAAAGCCGGTCTGCTTCTGTGAGACCGCTGAAGAACTCCAGCAGTGCACTTTCGTCCGCCCCCACCATGGGCCTTAATACTATCGTACTGCCATCTTTCAGGGTTACTTCCTTGGGATATTCGTCAAGAATCATGGCATCCTCCGGTGAGTGATTAATGTCAGTCCATTATAGTCCAAGGCGCCTGTCATTCCAATGGGAAATGCCCCCTGAACCGACTGGATCCTCCCCGGCTGCTCATTTTCCGCCTGCTTTCGGAAAAGCCGGGGGATGATCATACTGACGGTTCTTCAGCTTTTACGGTCCCTTGACAGTACTTTCGTGCCGAACCGGAATACAACGTAACCCAGGCCCGCCGCAAAACCACCAATATGGGCCCACCAGGCCACGCCAGCATAGGTTCCCCCCTGTGACATCAGGGAGGCTGAGCCGCTGACGAACTGTATCAGAAACCACAGGCCCAGAAAAATGACTGCGGGGATCTCTATAAACTGGATGAAGAAGAAGATGGGTACGAGAGTCAGCACCTTGGCCCGGGGAAAGAGAAGGAAATATGCTCCCATAACACCTGCAATTGCTCCGCTGGCACCGATAGTCGGCACGGAGGATCCGGGGTGTGTTACCAGGTGCACTGCCGAGGCGAAAACACCGCTCAACAGGTAGAAGACAGCGTATCTGACGTGGCCCAGAGAACTTTCTACGTTGTCACCGAAAATGTGTAAAAAGAGCATGTTCCCGATGAGGTGAAGCCACCCCCCATGGAGGAAAATAGATGTCACAAAGGGGAACGCAGCATATACGAAGTGCCTTGGAGCCGATGTAAAAATGGCTATGGTACGATCGGGTACAACACCGAACACACCCAGAAAGCCCTCTATCTGAGGACCCAGAGTGAGCTCGAACAGGAAAGCTGTTACGCTCAGGCCAATGAGTACCAGGTTTACGAAGGGGAAGGTCCTGGATGGAATATTATCCCTGAGGGGGATCATATATGGGTCTTTCCCTGTGTGTTGCCTGAGCCTGGCGCGCTATTCTTCTGACGCAGGGTATTTGAGACAGCCCTGGCCCAGGAAGATCGATTCTTCATCAAGCTCTTCTTCGATCCTTAACAGCTGATTATACTTGGCCACCCTTTCAGATCTGCACGGGGCGCCTGTTTTTAACTGGGCTGCGCTGGTTGCGACAGCCAGGTCAGCAATGATCGTGTCTGAGGTCTCACCGGACCGGTGAGAGATAACCGTTCCATAGTTTGCCCTCCTGGCAAGACGGATCGTCTCCAGTGTTTCCGAAAGGGTACCTATCTGATTGAGCTTGATGAGGATGGCATTGGCGACACCTTTCTGGATTCCTTCAGAAAGGATGTGAGGATTAGTGACGAATATGTCGTCACCGACTATCTGAACCCTGTCCCCGAGTTCCTGGGTCAACAGGGCCCACCCGTCCCAATCGTCTTCAGCCATTCCGTCCTCTATGGAGACGATTGGATAATCGTCAACAAGGGACGCATAGTAGGAAACCATCTGGGCCGGCGTCAGTTCCTTTCCCTCCGAAGCCAGGACATACTTGCCCTTTTTAAAGAATTCTGATGCTGCCGGATCAAGACAGATCGCAACATCTTCACCAGGGGTAAACCCGGCCTTTTCGATGCCCTTTACTATGGCATCCAGTGCCTTCCGATTCCCCTCCAACCGGGGAGCAAACCCGCCTTCATCACCCACTGCGGTCGACTGGCCCATTTCGCTCAGCAGCGCCTTCAGGTTGTGGTAGACCTCTGCTCCCATCCGGAGGGACTCCGCAAAGCTGGTTGTCCCCCACGGAAAGATCATGAATTCCTGGATATCCAAACCGCTGTCTGCGTGCATGCCTCCGTTTACGATATTCATCTGCGGAACAGGCAGAATATTTGCGGACAGACCTCCTATGTATCGGTACAGAGGTACGCCCAGCTCGTCTGCCGATGCCCTGGCGACCGCCATGGAGACACCGAGTATGGCGTTGGCCCCCAGTTCGGTCTTGTTCTCTGTGCTGTCAAGCTCGATCATGGCCTGGTCAACCTCGGCCTGAAGGAGTGACTCATAGGCGATCAGGGCGGGTGCAATTTTGTCGTTTACCGCTGCTACAGCCTTTAAAACACCCTTGCCCATATACCTTTTCTTGTCTCCATCCCGCAGCTCAAGAGCTTCCCTTTTCCCTGTAGAGGCCCCCGATGGAACGGCAGCCCTGCCGAAAGCGCCACTCTCCAGATAGGCATCCACTTCAACTGTGGGATTACCCCTGGAATCAAGAATCTGCCTTGCAACGATATCAACGATCTCACTCATGGTTCCCTTCCCCCTGTGACTGAATTTGGTGGATGTGATTAAATACCCGGACCAGACATTATTATCCACTGCGCTGCCAAGGTCAACAGTCATTGATCATCGAGCACTCTGCACTGCCTGCCGCCCGGGGTGAAATATGATAAGCTTTCGAGCATGATACAGGAAACTCCTGAAACGATTATGGATCTCATCGCACAGATGATCTCCAGGGACGGCCCGCTGCCATTTTCCAGATATATGGACATCTGTCTTTACGACAGCGATTTCGGGTACTACAGCCAGGCTTCCCCCAGGACGGGTAGAGAAGGGGATTTCTACACATCACCGCACGTTCACGAACTGTTTGGCGCTACCCTTTCACGGTGGCTGCGCATGGAGCTGGAAGTCATGGGCATTGGCGAACCCACACTGGTAGAGCTGGGCCCAGGCAACGGACAGCTGGCAGATGATGTATTGAACGAATGGAAAAAAGTGGGAGATCGGCGTCCTGACCTGATACTTGTGGAAGAGAGCCAGCCCGGCAGGGCACTCCTTGCCAGGCGTTTCGAAAACGCACCAGTGTCAATCCTCTCTCCGGATGACTGGAGCAGCCTGCCGGTATTTGCGGGAGCCGTGATCGCCAATGAGTTTTTCGATGCCCTCCCCCTCCAGCTCCTGGAACGGCGTGACGACGGGTTAATGGAAGTCTGCGTCGACCTTGCGGATGGTTCCCTCACGGAAGTGCTGCTGCCGGTAGATAACGACACCCTCGATCCGGCGGTACCGGAAATGTCAGAGGCCCTGCCCCCCGGCCACCGGATGGCCTTTGCTCCAGGATGGAAAAAATGGCTGGAGCTTGTGAGCGCAAAACTCGGTTCCGGGATACTGCTGGCTATCGATTACGGAGACGTCTTCGAGGCACTTAATGTCCCGTGGAGGAGAGAAGGCACCCTTCGATGCTTTTATAAACACCAGGTCGTATCAGACCCATTTATTGAACCGGGACGAATGGATATTACTGCTCATGTGAACTTCACCCTCCTTATGAATTGGGCGAGGGAATCCGGTTTTAGTGTGGACAGGCTCCAAACCCAATCATCATTTCTTATACGGGCCGGTATCCTTGACTTGTTGGCGGGTGGTGAGGAAGGATACTCTGAAAACCCGGCTTTAGCAAAGGAGTGGCTGGCAGTGAAAAATCTGGTTCACGATGAGGGCGGCATGGGCGAGACATTCAAGGTACTGGTACTTAGAAGGGACACAATAGTTGAGCGGTACTGACGTCAGGCTGCGAAAAGATGCCATCTCCATTTTCCAGGCCGGTCTCGCTGCGGTTGAACCCATGGAGGCGGTCCGCGGACACCTCTCCCTGAGGGGCAGCACTCTGCTCGCTGGAGAAGACGCCGTTTCACTTCATCCTCAGGGCGGCATTTATCTCCTGGGTGCAGGGAAGGCGGCAGCACCTATGGCAGCAGCAGCCGAAGAGGTTCTAGGCAGGAGAATAACCCGTAGTCTGCACGTTGTGAAATATGGCCACACTTACCCCGTCAGGCAATCGACAGTTATCGAAGCGGGCCATCCTGTCCCCGACGCTAACGGACTGGAAGGATCCCGCCTTATCCTCGAAGCTGCAGAGGGCGCAGGAGAAAAAGATCTTGTCATCTTTCTCCTTTCCGGTGGCGGATCGGCCCTGCTCCCATGCCCGGCTCCCCCCGTGACCCTCGAAGAAAAGCAGGAGACGACAAAACTCCTCCTCGAAAGCGGTGCCTCCATAGGAGAGGTCAACGCGGTGCGCAAGCACCTTTCCCTGATAAAGGGCGGAGGCCTGGCGAGGGCCGTTTATCCTGCCCGGCTCCTGACGCTTATTTTATCTGACGTCATTGGTGACCCCCTGAACGTCATCGCCTCCGGCCCCACCGTCCCGGACCCCACTACTTTTCAGGATGCCCTGGGGGTCATAAACGCATACGAACTGCGCGACCGTGTTCCTCAGGCCGTACTTGACCGCCTCGTGCTGGGCTCCACGGGGGGCCTGCCGGACACACCTAAAGAGAGATCAGCCGAATTCGAAAAAACTACGAATATAATTGTCGCCAACAACGACATGGCTTTGGCTGCAGCCCACGTTAAGGCCAGGGCCCTCGGATACAATGCAGCTATTGTCCCCTATCCGATCGAGGGTGAGGCCAGGGAAACAGCAGAAGCACATCTGGAAAAATTGCGGGACATTACCACAAACGGATACCCTGTAGCACCTCCTGCGTGTCTTGTTTCAGGCGGAGAAACTACGGTGACCATCAAAGGGGACGGCAGGGGAGGAAGAAACCTTGAGTTTGCCCTGGCGGCAGCAATAGGCCTGGAAGGCATCGACAATGCCTTACTCCTCTCGGCGGGTACGGACGGTACCGACGGCCCTACGGACGCTGCAGGTGCCATAGTTGATGGGCACACAGCTTCTAAAGCGAGGGCAGCAGGGCTGGACCCGGGCAAGTACCTTGATAACAACGACTCTTACACATTTTTCGATACAGCTGGAGAGCTATACAAAACCGGCCCCACACTCACTAACGTGATGGATATCCAGATAGTTCTCATCTCAGGGTAGCAGCAGCCCGCTCACTTCCAACGACTATCCCCCCCAGCCAGATCTCAGGAACACCAGGACAGGTCGTCCAGGGTGGGCCTCGCACAGCCCCGTTTAATCAAGGTCCATGGTTGATTTTGTCGGTATTTTATATTATAGTGTGTTGGTCAATAATATCGCTGGAGGCGCTTTTGGCCCCGCCCCCCATTGTACGCGGGGAAATGGAGCTGAACAGGGCCTTACGGAGGTGCGCCATGAAAGATCATTCCTGGCGGCCGGTTGCGACTCTTCTGTTTCTGGTCCTGATCATCGTCATGTCATCCTGCGCTACAACTACCCAGAGCGCCCGGAAGAAAACCGGCTACAACCCGGGAGCAGAAGCAAAACACATCACTAGTCCAGCCGAGGCCTGGCGCTGAGATAATCTGGGTCTCGTGCCCTGCCTGGCAGCCCGAAGCGGTTACTTTGACGTGAGGGGTGTTCCTGTGTCTTCTTTTGCGGCTATCTGTTTACTGGAGCTCATACCACACCCCAGACCTATTAATGGCAGTTATGCGGGGGGAAATTGTTCATCAGGAGAATTCTGCAACGAATGCTATCAAGTTGTTCGCCCGCCGTGAGCATATTTTACAACAAAACCGGTTGTGAAATAAACAACATAACTGCTGCCTAAAAAACACTTTAATTAGTTGGAATCATGCTGTATGTTCTAAACTTATTAACCACTAACTGGAGGATTTCAATGAAGAAAAAATTTATTTGTTTGGTAGTTGGCCTGGCAGTGGTGCTCGCCCTGGCGGTCCTGTCGGGGTGCGCAGCTACTACCTCGAAGACCGGCGGTCAGGATGCGTACGCGTCGGCGGACCTGAAGCTTGGCGGACAGCTCTACGACAAGTGGTACAAGGTCAGGGGGCTGGAAACAGCAGGAAACCATCCCCTTTATCCAGCCACAAGCAAGAAAAAGGGCGGTAACACATTCAGGTGCAAGGAATGCCACGGTTGGGACTACATCGGCAAAGACGGACGGTACAGCAAGGGTTCTCATTACACTGGTATCAAGGGTCTTTTTGACTCAAGAGGCAAGAGCCCTAAAGAGCTTTATGCTGCGATGACGGACACTGGCGCCAAGCACAACTTTGGCAAGCACCTGACCGACAACAGGGATATATGGGCCCTGGTGAAGTTCGTCAAAGAGGGCCAGATCGACATCAGCGAGGCTCTTAACTCTGACGGTACAGGCAGGGGAAGCACAACCAGGGGAAAGCCGCTCTTTGTTAAGGCCTGCGGTTCCTGCCACGGACAGGACGGCAACCGTATTGACTTCAAGGGCAAGAAGGATGGAATACAGGGAGTCGGGTGGATCGCCAACGATAACCCCCAGGAGACTTTTCACAAGATCAGGTGGGGTCACCCCGGAACGGACATGCCTTCTGCCGTCGTAGATCGCGGGTATTCAGATCAGCAGACTATCGACGTACTTACCTACTCGTTGTCCCTCAAATAGTTGTATACCAAAGCCCACGGCCTGTAAGGCTGTCCGGGATATAACGAAAAAGGCCGGAGAATTTTCTCCGGCCTTTTTATATTGGCTCTGATGAAACAACCCCTTAGCCTGGAGTTCCCTTCTTGAGCTCGATAAGCACCAGCTTGGCTATAGCCTTCAGTGTTTCAAAAACCCCTATTCCCTCCGGGGCCACTGCCTCGAAGGCGGGAACATTTCTGGCGTTGAGGGCTTTTTGCATCTCGTCTGTGTCAATAACGTTGGGAAGGTCTCTCTTGTTCCACTGCAGAACGAGAGGTATCTTATCCAGATCGTATCCCTGTTCTTTCAGGTTGATCCTCAGGTTCTCGAAACTTTCAATGTTAGCCTCCATCCGTTCTATCTGGCTGTCGGCAACGAACACTACCCCATCAACTCCCTTCAGGATGAGCTTTCTGCTGGCATCGTAGAAAACCTGGCCTGGGACAGTGTACAGATGGAATCTGGTCTTGAATCCCCTTATGTCGCCCAGGGACAGGGGCAGAAAATCAAAAAACAGGGTCCTGTCGGTTTCCGTGGCCAGGCTTATCATCTTGCCTCTGGCCTGCGGGTTGGTCTTCCTGTAGATGAACTGCAGGTTTGTGGTCTTGCCGCACAGGCCGGGACCATAATAGACTATCTTGCAGTTTATCTCTCGGGACGAATAATTGATGAAGGACATAATTAGGCAGGTACCTCGTTAGCTAAACAGGTTCTCAATATCATCGTCTGTTATCTCGGCAAATGGTGAGTCTACACCCAGGCTCGAGCTGGATTCCTTAGCTTTCCTGTCGATATCCACAAAGATCCTCTCCAACTCTGCACCGGCCTTTTTAACCCGTAGTCTGACCAGCCCGAGAGAGCTTCTTTCATCGAAAATAACCACAAGGATGACCCTGTGGTCTATTATAGAAATGTGTATATTGTCCTTTTCACCTTCGTGAAAAAGGATTGTGAATTCCTTTTCTCCGATGAGTTTGGCCAGACCTCCCGTGGCCGCGATATTCCCGGCTGTGAGAGAGGCCAGTGATGTGGTGTCAATACCGTCAGTAGTACCGGAGTTCGTTATAAGCTGCCCGTTCTTGTCCACCAGGAATACAACTTTCGCGTTGGCTTCTGAAACGAGACGGATCACGGTATCGGTTACGCGCTTGTGCTCTTCTTCATACAGGACAAGGTTTGGCAGCATACGGTTTTTTCCCGCCTATCGGTCAAATCTGCGTACTAAAGAAAGAAAACCCCAAATGTTCTCTTAAAGGGTATACAAGAAAAATCTGTAAGTATCAAGGGCTTACAACTCCCTGCGGCCATCCATCGCAAGGCCTATTGTGACACTGTCAGCGTGTTCAAGGCTGCCACCTATTGGTATACCCCTGGCAATCCGGGTTACCCTGACCCCCGTGGGCCTGACCAGGTCAGCAATGTAAGAGGCGGTTGCCTCGCCCTCAACATCGAGGTTTGTTGCAACGATGATCTCCCGAGTGCCCTCCCTGGTAATCCTCTCCACAAGCTCATGGATCCTCAGGTCCTGGGGGCCGATACCTCTCATGGGTGACAGCGCGCCGGTAAGCACATGGTAGGTCCCTTTGAACTGACCTGTGCTCTCTATGGCAAAGAGGTCCTGGGGTGTTTCAACAACGCACATCCTGTCACTGGACCTCGCAGGGTCGGCACACACTCCGCAGAGCTCTGATTCGGCAAGATTGTAGCAGCGCGAACACCTGGAGATGGAACTCCTCATCTCGGAAATGGCGCCGGCAAGTGACTCCGCGCGCTCCACAGGCGTCTTCAGGAGGAAAAATGCCAGTCGCTGGGCATTTTTTTGTCCTATCCCGGGCAGTTTCTTCAGCTCATCTATGAGCTTTTCAAGTGATGGCGGATAGCGCATATGTTCTAGAACAGACCCGGGACAGGGAGGCCGCCTGTTATCCTGGTCATCTCCTCTGCCATCATCTCACGGCTTTTTTTGACAGCTTCGTTGACAGCTGCCCTCACCAGGTCTTCCAGCATCTCGACATCCTCGGGATCAACAACTTCAGGGGCTATTTTCAAAGCAACAAGTTCCAGCCCGCCGTTGACGGTAGCTATGACCATGCCCCCACCGGCTGAAGCTTCAACTTCCCTGTCGGCCAGTTCCGCCTGTACTTTTTCGAGGGTGGCTTTCATCTGCTGGGCTTTTTTCATGAGGTCGCCCAAGTTTTTCATAGTTCCTCCTCTTTTTCATCCGCTCCCATGCTTTCGCCGGCAAGGGGATTTAGAACCCTTATCCCTTCGAGTTCGCCGTTAAAGATCTCCATAGCAGCCCTGACTGCCTTGTGTTCTACGGTTTCCTTTTTGATCTTCCTTGTGAGATCGGATTCTTTTTTTTCCTTTTTTTCGACGATAGTGTGGTTCTGTCTTCGTTCCTCGTTGTTGAGTTCTTTCAGCCTAACATTTATCTTCCGCGAAAAAAAATCTCCCACCAATTCTTCCATCTCCAGCATTTTTTCGCGCTCACCCAGGATGTCGAGGTAAAGCTCTCCTTTTTTGCCGCCTATAACCAGTTCGTCTCCAACCAGGGTCACGCAAACGAGCTGTTCCAGCATGCTCCCAATACTGGGAGATTTTTCGGCAACAAAGGAAACCAGCTCATCCCAGGTCTCTTCCGGGGTCTTGATGGAGGCAAAGGCTGGGGCGGCACCAGGAGCGGCGCTTAATTCGGGGCTTGCCTGCCTGGTTTTGGGTGAAGCTGATCCTGGTTTTTTCCCTCCGGTGCTGTCTGCAAGTGGTGGTCCCGAACCCCCTGCTGGAGCCATCTCCAGTGCCTTCGCAATGTGAACCAGTGCCAGCTCCAGGTGGAATCTCGGCTGCGGAGACCTCCTCATCCTCTCTTCGGCCCTGGCCATAACAGCGAAACGCAGCCTGAGGAGTGCCGGGTCGGTGCTTTTAGCGATCTTCTGCAGGGGCTCGATCTCGCCTTCAGGCATGTCCAGGACCCCCGCAGGGTCTTTAACCTCTGTCAGAACAAGAAGGGCCCTTAGAAGAGAGATCAGGTCCAATGTGATGCGAAGGGGCTCGGCACCCTTGTCAAGCATCTGGCCGGCAATCTCCAGGGCATCGCCCGCCCTGCCGTCCAGAGATGCCTCTAGCAGGTCCAGGAGCATCCCTGTGTCCAGGGTTCCCAGGACAACATTCACATCTTCATCAGACACATCCTGACCGGCGTAGGACACAACCTGGTCAAGGAGGCTCTGGGAATCTCGCAGGCTGCCTTCGGCAGCAATTGCGATCCTGCGCAGACTGTCAGAGGAGATCTCTATGCCTTCCTGCCTGCAAATTTTCTCGAGGTGGACGGCCATTTCAAGAGAGGGGATCCGCCTGAAATCATATCTCTGGCACCTTGACTGGATAGTTACCGGTACCTTGTGGGGTTCCGTGGTTGCCAGTATGAAAATGACCTTTTCCGGCGGCTCTTCCAGGGTTTTTAACAGTGCGTTAAACGCTTCGGTAGTGAGCATGTGAACTTCGTCGATTATGTAGACCTTGTATCTGTCACGACCCGGTGCGTACAGGACAGACTCCCGAAGCTCTCTGATATCATCGATCCTTCGGTGGGAGGCCCCGTCGATCTCCATTACATCCAGACTCTTTCCCTCGGAAACATCAAGGCAGGACGCACACTTTCCGCACGGCTCCTCCACCATGGTATGGTCTTCGCAATTGAGGGTCTTGGCCAGGATCCTTGCAACGGAAGTCTTTCCAACTCCCCTGATGCCTGAAAACAGGAATGCGTGCCCCAGCCGCTCTGCCTTGATGGCATTCCTGAGGGTCCTCGTGACGTGGTCCTGTCCCACGACCTCCGCGAAAGAGCCGGGCCTGTATTTTCTGGCTAGAACTAGGTATGCCACCCGATATATGTCTCCCGATGCTGGGTAGGGACAGGCAGCTTACTTAAAGCAGCCTGGGGATCGTCTAGAGGGTGGGAGGACGGCCAGGTATTCTGCGACACCCGCCTGAGTACCCTGCCGTTGCTTCCTTCCGGACCTGGCGGGGTTCGGGACCCGACGTCGTGCAGCTCCTGACCATCTTCCCATAAATCAGTTACCGGGCAAAACAGCCCGGCAATTCCGATGAAATATGGCGGAGAGAGAGGGATTCGAACCCTCGATACACCTTGTGAGCGTATACGCGCTTTCCAAGCGCGCTCCTTCAGCCACTCGGACATCTCTCCTGAAAATAATCCGGGCCCAAAACCGCGCGGACTCGCAGCGGGCTCTGAATGTAAATGGCGCGCCCAGCACGATTCGAACGTGCGACCTTCGGACCCGCAATCCGACGCTCTATCCAGCTGAGCTATGGGCGCTCGAAAGTGCAGTCTTTACTTCGCGGCCACGTAGTCCTTCAATACCACCTTGTAAGTGGAGTGCTCGAAGGGGTGTGTGTCCGGGTAGAGCGAGAAAAACCAGCCGTAGAAGAGTTCTTTCTCCTGGGCATCAGTTATCCTTGCCCTGACAGCTGGATTTACAAGTTCTGCCGAGGCGCTTGTGAATACCTGTCCGGCCATCGTAAAGTGAGGCAGGAATGCCTCTACGTAGATATTAAGCCCCGATTCGCCGAGCGCTGCTGTTTCCCCGATGTTGACCGTAACATCCGAGCTCTTTTCGGCTGTCTTGTCGGTTACTTCCAGCACAACGGCCTTCCACTTGCCGACGATCTCATCCGGGACCTTCACAGTGCTGGGAACCTGAGGCATCGGAACGTTCTCTACAGGCTTCTCATCGAGGGGGACTTCCTGGACTTCCTGCCGCTGGCAGCCAAAGGCGGCAAGGGCGAAGATAGCGGCAAAAACGGCAACCATGTACTTTCTCTTACTGAAAATCAGCATGACCATTCCTCCAGATGCTTTTAATGTGGATCAGCCGTCGCCCTGGTTTGATTGGACTGTGACAGGTTCGCGGCCTACCCTTTAAATTCTGTTGGCGGAGAGAGAGGGATTCGAACCCCCGGTTCGCTCAAAGCGAACAATAGCTTTCGAGGCTACCGCCTTCAACCGCTCGGCCATCTCTCCAGACGGTCCGGGAGAGCCTCCGTTGGGCTTGTTGTGGCGGAGAGAGAGGGATTCGAACCCTCGATACCGATCTCTCAGTATACTCGCTTAGCAGGCGAGTGCCTTCAGCCGCTCGGCCATCTCTCCATGAATCGGAGGGTTTCCACCCTGAACCAGGGAACACAAGTTATCCAGACTTCCTCTAAAGGTCAAGCCTATTTATAAAACAGTGCTGTTGGACCTGTAGTTACAAGCAATGGCGGAGGAGGAGGGATTCGAACCCCCGGTCCGCCTCACGACGGACTGCGGTTTTCAAGACCGCCGCCTTCGGCCGCTCGGCCACTCCTCCGCGTCCGATCAGTTCAATCTCTCTGAATTACTTCCAGGCCTCCCATGTAAGGCCTCAGGGCTTCGGGAACAGTGATCCTGCCATCCTTCCTCTGGTAGTTTTCCAGAATGGCCACAAGACATCTGCCCACGGCCAGGCCGGATCCATTCAGGGTGTGAACGAACCGGTTACCCTTTCCCTCGGCCGGCCGGTATCTTATCATTGATCTGCGCGCCTGAAAGTCCTCGAAGTTGCTGCAGGAGGAGATCTCCCTGTAAGTTTCCTGGCCCGGGAGCCAGACCTCAAGGTCGTACGTTTTAGCCGCGGAAAAACCCAGGTCACCGGTAGATAGAGTTACTACCCTGTAATGAAGTCCAAGCCTTTTAAGTACCTCTTCAGCGTTTTCAGTAAGCGTTTCCAGTTCCTTATAGGATTCTTCCGGCCTGCAGAACTTTACCAGTTCCACCTTGTTGAACTGATGCAGACGTATAAGGCCCCTGGTGTCCTTCCCGTGGGAGCCTGCCTCTCTCCGGAAGCACGGGCTGAAAGACGCATACCTGATCGGCAGGTCAGATTCCTTCAGTATCTCCTCCCTGTGAAGGTTCGTGACAGGAACCTCTGCTGTAGGAATTAGATAATACTGACCGTCCTGAACGCTGAAAAGATCTTCTTCGAACTTTGGGAGTTGACCGGTTCCCCGCATGCTTTCCGGGTTAACCATGAATGGAGTCATGACCTCACGGTACCCGTGCTCTGTGG
This sequence comes from uncultured Pseudomonadota bacterium, assembly GCA_964454175.1. GTDB lineage: Bacteria > BMS3Abin14 > BMS3Abin14 > BMS3Abin14 > BMS3Abin14 > CAYVSA01. Next base: position 27,377 of record CAYVSA010000009.1, on the reverse strand, counting down.
TGTGCAGATCCAGCATGAAAGAGATCAGGGCCCTTTCCAGCAGGGCTCCAGCCCCCATCATCACGGAAAAACGGGCTCCTGACATCCGGGCGGCCCGGGGCAGGTCGATGATCCCCAGAGCTTCACCCAGGTCCCAGTGGGAAAGGGGGTCAAAAGAGAACCCGGGCCTGTCTCCCCATGTCCTGATAACTTCGTTGGCCCCTTCGTCAGGACCCTGGGGGACACTTTCATGGGGGATATTTGGAAGGGTCAGCAGAAAAGATCCCAGCTCGCTGTCCAGGGCCTTTATACGTTCATCGTTGACCCTGATCTTTTCCCCCAGGTCCCTCACAGCTTTAGTGCTGTCCCCGGCTTCCTTGCCTGCTTTTTTCAGTTCACCTATCCGGGCCGATTCGGTGTTTCTCCGGGCCCTCATCTCCTCGGTCTCACCGAGGAGGGACCGTCGCTCCGAATCCAGCTTCTCGAAAGGGGTCAGGTCGATCTCATCTCCCCTCAGGGCCAGCCGTTTGCCGACGAATTCTGTATTTTCCCTTAAAAACCGGACATCAAGCATTTATCTGCTCCCGCGAAACCATCGGTATATAGCACCTAATAATAGGCATGTCAAACATGGTATTCTCAGCCTAACTGCCGACATTATAAAGGTTTTTTATATTAAATGGGAGTGGAAGCTTCCCGTTGACCCATTTCCCGATGTTACAACGGTCTGTAAAGTCAAGAGGATCAAACTCCACAACAATAAGGGCCCCGGCGCAAGATCGCCGGGGCCCTTATCTGAGACACCCTGTTGTCAGGAAGTTTTCAGCTTCCTGTTACCAGTTCTTGGTACCATGGTTCTCGGTTTTACCGGCGCCGTAGTGACAGGTCCCGGTACAGGAGCCAGCACCGTTCCAGCTGATGCCGCCACTTCCTGACAGGTCAATGACAACGGTGCCCTCCAGGGCTGAAGTGTTAAGGGTATTCAAATGGTTGGTGTCACTGGAGACATCGTGGCACGTTACGCAGGCAAAGCCTTTGCTAACCACGTGTTTGGTGTGCTCGCCGGAGTAGTAGCTGTTATCTTCCGGGCTGCCGGCTGACGACCCAGCCTGGTGACACTGGGTACAGTCAGTGTTCACATTAATGGACCCGCTCTGCCAGTCTGGTGTCGTTATGCCGCCGTGGCAGCTCACGTTGGCGCAGGTAGTAGTGGAAAGAACAGCTGCTCCGGCGTTGGCATTGTAGGTTGCGTCGCTTGCGGCCATGTCCACGGTGTTGTTGTAGTAATGGACGAGGCCTGTTCCTGTACCGCCTCCATCGTGGCAGACATTGCACCTGCCCGCAACGCCCGTCAGGGCGTTGTGTTCAGAGTGGGCGCCTTCGATATTGGGAGCAGCAGCCCCTACTGGGGAAGCGCTGTCAGGCGGCTTGGCATGACAGGAGGCACAGTTTGTGATCGTAAGCGGAGAGCCCCCCGTGTGGCAGCTGCTGCAGGCAGGGGCCGGTGCGTAAGGCGTCGGAGGATCTATGCTGTGACAGTCCGTGCAGTAGGTACTGAATTCAGATACGGCATCCTGCGGATGCGAACTGTAGGGGTTCGTCGTGTGCGGCGCGCCTGTTTTTACATCGTGGCAGAGAGTGCTGTTAAAACACCCGGCCGCAGTAGAAGGGTCGGCAGCAGGTGATGGAGCTGCAACTGGCGAATTGGCACCGTCCCTGTGGCAGTCTTCACAGATATCTGCGTTGGTTTCAGCGGTGCTGGTGTGGGTAAAAGTATCTCCGGTACGCCAGGCTGTGGGGTGGGGCGGTTTTGTTGCGCCTGCTGGAGTCCCGTGACATGCGTCCTGGAGGCACGACGGCGGAGGCGTCGCACCGATACTGCTGCCCGAAAAGTCCTCCCCGTGACAGATCTGGCACGATATTAGCCCGAAGCTGCCGGAGCGTCTCTTCTTTGCCGAATCTCCGTGAGTCACTTCAGGCGTAGTGGCCCAGGAAGAAATTGTGTCGTGGTGACATGCGGACTGCAGGCAGGAAGTGCTCGCAATACCCCCGCTCAGGCTGTCGCCGTGACAGTCAGTACAGAGCGCAGCGGCAGGTACGGCCCAGGTTACGTGTCCATCCGTCCAGCCACCCGGGTGGTTGCCCTGGTCGTCCACCAGGCTCAGGGCTGAATAGCGGGATTCAGAGCAGCCAGCCAGAAGCGCAGCGGCGATGACGAGCAGAACAGCAGAAAGGACAATCAGTCTTCTGCCGGTTATCATGGCTTCTTTGTTCATTATAAACTCCCAGGCTGGTAAAAATTATTAATACCACCAGCCATCTCTCCCCTTTCCCTGTTGTTAATTGTGGCACGAGCTGCAGGTACCGGTATCTCTTCTACCGTGACACCTGTAGCACCTTCCGGGGTCAACCCTCCCCTCAAGCCGATGCTGAACCAGATAATCCCCCCGATGATACAGCGCCCTGTCGGGTCTGTTGCCGAGCTTGACGCTTGGTTTTAACTCATCCTTGCTTGCGTGGCACGTCTGGCAGAAGGAAGGTGTGTGACACGCTGTACACAGGTTCTGCTTCTGGGGAGCGTACTGCCTCCCGTGCTGCCTGACGAACACTATCGTGTGTCTGAAGGTCTCATATGGTTTGAGAGCGCCCGTGGATACATCCTCGTGACACTCCAGGCAGTCGGCCCGCACCGGGTCGAGCTCCTCGGGATGCACGGCCGGTATGGACTCCCGGGTAGAAGTAATATGACAGCCGGCGAGAACGATCATTGCACAGGCCGCAGCGATCAGTATTATGGAAAACCGCTTCATCATTTAGCTCCAGTGATGTTGTCCAGGTTTACCGTTGCCCTCAGCAGAACAGCTAAATCCCTCTTGAAGGTGGGGCTCTCGGTGTACCTTATGTCTCCGGACACCTTGACGTTGGGCTTGAGCCGGTAGCCCGTGGACCCTACGACCTGGTAGGAATTCTTTTCTCCGGATATTGCCTGCGTGTAATGCTGGGTCAGAGCGTCGAAGGAAAAATCCCACTTGCCAGTGTGGCGTTTTCCGAAACCTCGGAGCTCAGTGTACTCGTTTTCTGCCATGTCAGCCGATTGAGTCGTGATAGAACCGCCCAGCATTTCGAAAAAACCGTCCATCATATACCTCATCCCCACCTCGGCCCTCTTTGCATCCCCCGGATCGGCGGCGTCATGATCAAAGGTCCTCGCCCCGGCCTCAATAGTCAGGTTCTCGGTGGCTTTCCAGTTCAGGAGCACAAAACGGGACTGCACTTCATCGGTAAAGTCCAGCGCTGTAGAGCCAAAAGCCGGGTTTAAGGCACTCTGGAAGTAGTCGTCGTATCCATAGTCTTCCGTGCCCACTGAAATATCCAGCGTGTCGTTGGGAATTAATCTGAATACGTATCGCTGGAGAGCCATCTCCGAAGTAGAGAGGTTATATATGGTCCTTGCTGTGATCTCCGCAGGGCCCGGCGGACGCAGCCAGAGATCAGTCCCGAGTTCCTTGCGGTCATCACCCCTGAAATTACCGTTCTCCAGAAGATACGTCAGACCGACCTCCAGGAGGCCTTCGTGGACATAAAAGACCCTGCCACCTGCTATTGAGTCACCCTCGTCAATTGAAGATGATGAGTGCTCGACGGGGATCCCGGCAAAAGCAGCAGCCCCGAACCCTTTTTGCAGCTGACTTTTTACAAAGGCCCCGTCGATGATCTCCACGGCGGTGCCTTCGGCCATGAAGAACCGGCCGAGCTTGTACTGTGTGTTCGCTTTCGGGGCAAGGTACTGAAGATAGAGGCTTGAGATGTCACCGCCCGTCTTGCTCGAACCGGTGTCGTCGCCAAGGTCGAGTCTGCCCCAGCCGTAAAAATGTATTGAGTAGGACTCTCCCCAGAAATCGTAAACATCACCTGAAACATATTCATACAGGGGTGCCAGCTGCCTGTTGCTTCCCAGGGGGATATCACGCTCGTAGAGGTAAAGGAAAGTGTCAGAGGTGATGTCCACCCTGGCACTGCCAAAGGCTCCCCCGTCCTTTTCATTCCCGGAGTCAGCAGCGGCAGGGCTGCCTGCAACCAGGGCACACGAAATGACCGCGGCCAGCAAAAGGCTCCATCTTTTCACAGGCTTCTCTCTCGTTTAATTGGTTAACACTGTTTTTCAAAAACTGGCAGATGTGTTTTTTCTATCAGTTCTTGACTACTCCACTTGTTTTTCAGGGGGAAGACCATATCAAATGCTCAACCTATAATAAAGAATTTTTTCGGCTTCCCTGCGTCTGAATAAGGGGATATTTTTTGGGTCTGAGCAGTTGTAAAGAGTCGATGACCATGCTAACTTCCCAATATGAAACGTTTTTTTACAACATGTGCTCTTGTATCAAGTGCCATTCTGGCTGCCGGTACTTCCCTGTCACAGCCTGACATTCAGATCGTCCTGCTCGGGGATTACCTCCCCGGGGTGAGCGCTTCTCCGGTAATCGGGAAATATGGATACGATTATCTCTTCGATGGTATCAGTGAAATAATGGCAGGGGCCGACCTGACATTCCTGAATCTGGAAACGCCGCTCTCTACCCGAGGACGCCCTCAAACCGACAAGAAATATGTGTTTCGAACGGACCCTGCAGCGGCTTCGGCAATGGCCACAGCCGGGATCGATGTAGTGTCACTGGCAAACAACCACATTATGGATTACGGACCAGAGGCCCTTTCAGATACGATCAGGCATCTGGATGCAGCTGGGATCGTCTGGACCGGGGCCGGCTCAAACCTTGCCGAAGCCGCCCGGCCGGCCGGCCTTGACGTTGGCAGCACAAAGATCTCATTCCTCGCATTTTCTAATACGTTTCCAAGGTCATACTGGGCCAGAAAAAATCGCCCCGGAACCCATTTCGGTTCCGGCAAGGCGGTATCGAAGGCATCAAGGGCCGCTTCAGGAAGCGGGCCTCTGATCGTATCCTTTCACTGGGGAGCAGAGCTTACCGGAGAGCCTAAAGAATACCAGGTCCGGTTGGCCCACCAGGCAGTAGACGCAGGCGCCGATATTGTTGTTGGGCACCATCCTCATATACCTCAGCCCATCGAGATCTACCGCGGCAAGGCGATCCTGTACAGCCTGGGGAACTTTTCTTTCGGTTCTTACAGCAAAAACACACGGGTCGGTCTTGCTGCGAAAGCCCACCTTGGATCCGACGGCACACTTACCGCTCTCGAGGTCTTTCCAGTAAAAGTTGACAATGCTATTGTGGCTTTCAGGCCGGTGCCCATATCAGGTCCTGACGGGGAGGAGCTCTTCAAAAAACTAACCGCCGGCATTCCCCGTTCAGCAGCAAGCACCTCCTGGGACGGTCGCCGCGGCGTTATCGTGCCAACTGCTGCTGGACAGACTCAGGGTGACCCGACCCCAACGGGACCGGAACCCGCAAAGGAGGCAAAATGAGGTTCCAATTCGAGGACACAGGCAAACTCGTTGAAAACCACCGTCAGTCCATGGCGGAGGTCGACCCGGTCTTTCCCCAGCGGTGGTCGCCCAGAGCTTTTTCTCCGGATCCCGTACCGGAAGAGGCCCTCATGGTGCTCTTCGAGGCCGCAAGGTGGGCTCCTTCCTGCTACAACGAACAGCCCTGGGTTTTTTATTACACTTCCAGCGAAAGGGAACGGGATCAATTCCTGCGGGTGCTTGTTGACAAAAATCAGGCATGGGCAAAGAACGCACCAACCCTGGCCTTCCTGGCCGCCCGGAGGAATTTTATCCGAAACAGCAAGCCCAACCGATGGGCCGCATTTGATTGCGGCGCTGCGTGGATGAGCCTGACGCTGCAGGCAAGAAAAATGGGCCTTTACACCCACGGCATGGCCGGATACCACCTTGAGGAGGCCTATAAGCTTCTCGGTCTGTCCAATGAGGAGTTCGAGATCATCTGTGCCATCGCGATAGGGAAATATGGCGACATCAAGGATCTTCCCTCGAGTGTTGCGGCCATGGAAAAACCCAACGACAGAAAGCCGTTAAGTGAAGTTGCGGTACGGTGGACACCGTGAGTGCAAGGCGTTGGAAATTGGAAATTAGAAATTGAGTTCAGCAGGAACCTGATCAATTGGACGTATTCATCCAAGCCCTGGCCAGGATTTGCAGGGAGCATCTTTTCGAAGAAAAGCTCCTCGTGGCTCCCACACTGAGGATCGGCCAGCAGTGGGCAGACCGGGCGGTCTTTAGCTGTGCGGGTGTTATCAATCTCGTCCCCATCACCCCCATAAGCCTGGCCCTGAGAGCCGCGGGTCCGATCATGGCCCAAAAAGGCCTTCAATTCCTGTCAGGACACGGCATGCTGGCAGCCACGGCCTGTGCGTGGTCCGCCGCGGGGCGGAAATGTGACACGGACTACCTGTTTTCACTGCACCCCGACCCCGGGCTTATAAGATCTGCTGCCGACTCCCTGTCAGAACTCAGCCATGCCGGCCTCCAGCCAGAAGCGTTGTCCCCCGAGTCCTTTGTATCAACAGTCAAGGCCGGGGAACTGACGGCCCTTGTCGGATGCTACAGGACGATCCTGGAAGAACACAAGCTCCTGGACAAGGCCGGTGTTTTCTCCCTGGCGACAGGTGCATTGAAGGATGATCCGGATATACTCGGGGCGAACGCCCTGGTCCTGGCAGGCGGGAACCCTGACCTTGACGCACCGGCGGCATTATTTATAGACACCATCCCCGATGACATCAAGGTACGCCTTCCGGGAGAAGACACCGATCTGCAGTCAATAGTATGGTCAGACGGCGGTCCGGCGGCGGAAAACGGTACCGGGACAACATCTGCTGCATTTATGGCCGCTGGCGAGGCAAACGAGGTCAGGGAAGTGCTGAGGCGCTGCATGGTCGAGGGCATCTCCTTCGATGATGTGGAAATACTCCACACCGACACCGAAACTTACGTACCTCTGATATACGAAATAATTTCAGCACGTCTGCCTGAAACATCCCGGGGAGAGCTCTGTGCGTCATTTGCTGAGGGTGTGCCCGCTGGCATCACACGTCCAGGCAAGCTGCTTGGACACCTGGTGCGGTGGGCCAGGGATGGATGGACAACTGGAGGCCTTGCCGGGATGCTTTCAGCCGGCCTTTTCGTGTTACCTGAAAACCCCGATTCAATCCCCTTTGGCCGCCTCGCCTCACTCCTGGAACGATTCGCCCCTCTCGGCTCAAGGGACACACTCCTTGCGGCGATAGCTCGAAAGACTAAAGCCATGGAGCGGCGGCTTGAAAGACGAGGCCGTCACGACCCTGCAAACCCGGGGACATCTCACGCCGAGCTTGAAAAGGACCTTCGCGGTGCATTTGTACTCAGATCTTTTGCAGAAAAGCTCTTTAACTGCCTGCCGCCAGAATGGGGGAGCCGGGATCTCTCGCTGGCTGAAAATCTGAGTTCAGCGATTGAGGTTTTAAAGGACATGGCAAGGTGCGCGGACAGTCTCGACGGCTTTGCCCTTGGACACATCATCGAAAGAATGGAAGAAATGAAGAGATGGGCAGCTGCCCTGCCCGGTCCGCAGGAGCAGGACCCCGCAGAGATACTGGCCCGGGTCCCCGGCAGTGTACCTGTAGCGGGCAGCGCTCCCATGCCCGGCATGATCCATGTTGCCCACATCCTGTCTGGCGGCCATTCGGGCCGCAGCCATACTTTTATTATCGGCCTGGACGAGGGAAGGTTTCCAGGGGCCGGCCTTCAGGACCCCATACTGCTCGATGTTGAGCGGCGGCGCCTCTCCGGCAAACTGCCTCTGGCAGCCGATGAGGGCCCTGAAAAGACGGCTGGATTCTTCCGGCTCATTTCACGACTGCGCGGGAGGATCACGGTTAGTTTTGCCGCGAGAAACCTGGTCCAGGATCGTGAGGTTCTCCCGAGCCCGGTCCTGCTCTCCCTTTACCGCACCCTGAAAGACCCTGCATCTGACCTGGCGGGCATGCTCACTTCTGTGCCCGAAGCGTCCTTTGCACCACCAGATCCTGCTGCTGCACTTGATCAGGGAGAGTGGATCACCTCGAGGCTGTGCGGTGATAAGGGCATAGTAGACGCATCCGGATACCTGGCAGCAGCCTATCCTTTCCTTTCACGCGGACAAAAGGCAAATGCTCATCGTATGAGTGACATTGCGACAGCTTTTGACGGCATACTCACTGAGGCCGGGCCTGAGCTGGACCCTTCCCGGGAAAACGGGATGGTCATGTCGTCAACACGCCTTGAGACGCTCGGAACGTGTCCTCTCAGGTACTTTTTCAGATACGTTCTGGGTATTGATCCCCCTGAAGAAGGCCCAGACAGCACAATGTGGCTCGACAACCTTGAGTTCGGTACCCTCCTGCACTCTGTTTTCTACCGCTTTATGAACAGCCTGGCCACGGAAGGCCTGCGGCCCGATTTTTCCAGGGATGAGAGCAGGATCCTGGATATCCTTGATTCGGAGATAGGGTACCTGGAAAAAGATCTTCCTCCAGAATCGGCAAGCTCCCAGACCAGGGACCGGACCCGATTAAGGGAAGCCGTCCGGCTCTTTCTCAGGGAGGAGGAAAAGTTCTGCAGGAAACACGAACCCCTCTACATGGAGGCTTCAATTGGTCTTCCGGGTCAGGGATCAGGCACAGCGCTGGATACTAAAGAGCCAGTCAGGATAGACCTGCCCGGGGGGAGATCTCTCCGGGCCATGGGCCGCATCGACAGGGTAGACCGCATGGACACGGCAGGGACAGCGAAGTTCATCGTGACGGACTACAAGACAGGAAGGGACACCCGCTACAGAAAACCCGACCCCTTCTGGGGGGGGAGGGTTTTGCAGCACGCACTTTATCTCGCTCTTGCAGGAAGCAGGCTTAAGGACGTCGTCACCTCCACCGCCGAGGTGGCCGCCTTCAGGTTTCTTTTTCCCTCCGGAACTGCCCTCAGTGAGACTCTTACCATTAATCCTGAGGAGCTGTCCCGCTCCGGTGATTTGCTGGCAAATTTGTGCGAACTATCCGCATCTGGCATTTTTCTTCCCACCTCCAACAAGGATGACTGCAGGTTCTGCGGATACCGGATGGGCCTGTGCGGGGCTGATCCGGAAAGAACAGCCGGATCATCCCGCTCCAAACTGGGCAATAGCAATAACACAGGACTGGCTGCTGCCAGGGCCCTCAGGGAGAAAGTCCGTTGACCGGGCGAAGTACAGCACTGCCTGACCACAAGGCCAGAGAGGCTATCGTCGGGGATCTTGACACCAGCATGATCGTCGAGGCCGCTGCAGGAACCGGCAAAACAACGGCAATGATCGCCCGTATGGTGGCCCTCCTTGAAACCGGCCGATGCCGGATCGACTCGATGGCCGCAGTAACCTTTACCCGTAAGGCCGCAGCAGAACTTCGTTCGCGTTTCCACCTTGAGCTGGAAAGACGCTCTTCCCTCGTCAAAGGCGAAGCCGGCAAACGGCTGGACAGGGCCGCCTCCAATGTAGAACGCTGCTTTATCGGCACCATCCACTCCTTTTGCGCCCGGCTGCTGCGGGAGCGGCCGGTGGAAGCCGGCGTTGACCCTGACTTTGCAGAACTTGAAGATGACGAGAACGAAGCCCTGCTGAACCGGGCCTGGGGGGACCTCGAGACCAGGATGTTCATGGAAGGGGACGCAGCCATTGATGATCTGGACATCCTGGGACTTAATATCAGACAGCTTAAGGGGGCTTTTCTTGATCTCGCCGGGAATGCAGATGTCATGGATTGGCCTTCGGGTAAAACCGATCCTCCGGACTTTTCCAGCGCACTTTCAAGATTAAGGGCCTATGCGGACCACATGCGATCTCTTTGTATACCGGCTCCTCCCAGGAACAGCAGGGACAGGCTCATGTATGAATATCGAAGGATCCCGAAGCGCCTTGAAACACTGGGTGAAGAGATCTCAAGGCCGGCCAGGCTTCTTGAAGTGCTCGAGGGGATCAGGCCGTTTAAAAAAAACCAGATCGTACAGAAACAATGGCCCGGTGAGTCCAGTGCCATGAAAAGGGAATTAGCCCTGACCGAGCTGGACCGGTGGAACGACTTTGCCGCCCGGACTGCACAGCCCGCGGTTACTGAGTGGCGGGAGTACCGCTACGGTTTTGTTATCCCCATCGTCCAAAAAGCGGTGGTGCGCTTTAACGAACTCAAGAAGCTCTCAGGTGGTCTGAACTTTCAGGATCTCCTTACCGGTGCCGCGGCCCTTCTGAGAGAAAATCCCGAGATCAGGGAGTTTTTCAGGCAGAGGTTCACCCACCTGCTGGTTGACGAGTTCCAGGACACCGACCCGGTACAGGCGGAAGTGATGATGATGCTCACTTCCGGCAGCACGGATGAGCGCGACTGGAGACGGTGCGCACCCGACCCGGGCTCCCTGTTCGTTGTGGGAGACCCCAAGCAGTCTATCTACCGGTTCAGAAGGGCCGACATTTCAGTCTATAATGAGGTGAGGGACCTGATCGTATCCACGGGTGGCGTCTGTGTAAATCTTTATACAAATTTCCGTTCCTCTTCCCGTAACATTCAGTGGTTCAACCAGGTTTTTTCAGAGGTATTCCCTGAAAAAGCGACCAGGGTCTCACCCGGATATGTCCCGCTGCAGGCTGCCCATCCGGGAGAAGTGAAGGCCGCCCCGGAGGGTGTAATGGCTCTCAGGCTCCCTGAGACCTGTAAAACCGGGGAGGAATGCGTCCGGCACGATTCCGAACTCATCGCCCGTACAATTAGATCCGCTATCGATACTGGACAAAGTGTGTACGCCCCTGACGGTTCTTTTTCTGATGCCCGGCCGTCTGATTTTCTGATTATCACCAGGAATACGACCCACCTGTCTGATTACGCTGAAGCCCTCCAGGCCCTGGACGTACCCCACTCTGTCACCGGGGGCAGCGCCATGAATGAAACTGCCGAGCTTTACCTGCTCCACACATGTCTGTTGGCGGCCAGCCAGCCCCACAGCCCTGTGGCTGTTGCGGCCGCACTTCGAAGCCCTCTTTTCGGGACAAGCGATGACACTCTTTACCGCTTCAGGAGGGCCGGAGGTGAGTTCAGTGCACCCTTTTCGATCCCCGACGGCCTGTCAGGTGAAGAGAGGAAAAACCTTGCCCAGTCATTTTCTCTCCTCTGGAAATATGCCGGGTGGCTTGACGAGTTCCCTCCCGTCGCCGCAGTGGAAAAAGTTGCCGCAGACCTGGGCCTTTTTGCATCGGCTGCCTCTCAGCCAGGAGGTGACACTGCTTCCGGCAGCATCGGCAAGGCCATTGAACTTCTCAGATCAAAGCGGCCTGAACTCGTTACCAGCATGAGCGTTATAGACTACCTGGGCAGGATCGTCACCAGCAGGGAAAAACATGACTCTGTGTCATCCCTCCCGCCGGCCAGGGACGTTGTCAGAGTAATGAACCTTCACAAGGTAAAGGGCCTGCAGGCACCGGTAGTATTCCTGGCAGATCCCACTGGAAGACGGCGGTTTCCGGTAGAGCATCATATTGACAGGTCCACCGGAGCGGCGAAGGGGTATATGGCCGTCAATGAACTGAAGGAAGGCTTCGCAGACCCGCTGCGCCTTGCCCAGGCCCCGGGATGGGACGATACACTGGCGCCCCTCGAACATTCTTTTACCGATGCCGAGGAGCTTCGATTGATGTACGTTGCGGCTACCAGGGCAGGAACCAGACTGATAATTACGCAGCGCCCCAGCGGCAGTGACAGGAATTACTGGTCTTTTTTCACCGGGCACCTGGAGGATGCCCCTTCGCTGGCTGATCCCGGGCCGGTATCTTCTGCGCCGGACAGGGCCGCCGAGGACCTGTCTCCAGATGAGGCAGCAAGGGCGAACGCGGCCATTGCCCGGAAATGGGAGTCGGCCCTTGAGCCGTCCTACAAAAAGGTCACTGCAACAGGCCTCCTGAAAGAATGGGAAGGCGGTAACGGCCCGATCTCCGGCGGCATGGGGCCGGGATGGGGAAACGTTGTTCACAGCCTGCTTCAGGCAGCGGCTGTCGATACCGGCTTTGACCTGGCATCTCTGGCAGAAACAGCCCTTCGTGATAATGGCCTGGACGGGAGCCTTGCCCCCGAGGCAGTGATGTTGGTCAGACAGGTTATGGATTCATCGATCTGGAAACGGGCTGCTGCATCCGATAAATGGCTCGTGGAAGTTCCCTTCGCTCTCCGGGAAGGACTGGAACAGGCCGAACCACACGGCATGTTTTCGCTGTGCACAGGGACGATCGACCTTGCCTTCAGAGAGCATGACGGCTGGGTGATTGTGGACTACAAAACTGGCGGGAAGAAGGCTGAAGACGCGGAAAAGCTTATCCAGCATTACCGCCCGCAGATCGAATTGTATTCTGAGAGCTGGGAATCTATTACCGGATTCCGCGTAAAGGAGAAGGGATTTTATTTCGTGGACCTCGGAGTGTATTTGCCTCTGGCATGATTGCCGATTTTATCCTTATATTATACCCAATAATTTATGCAGCAAGGTTATATAAGGTACTTATTGACCATTTATATATGCAATAAAAATTTACCGTTTGACAACTACCCATTAAGGCGTTATGATTTGCACATAAATACATGCATTAACTTTATTTCCAAGCTTTCTGCACAGAAAGGCACACATTATGGACTATTACGGCATGAGTGATAAAGGAATCCTGGCCGAGATCGGCATGCGTTTAAAAAGAAAAAGGCTCCGCAAGAATCTTTCTCAGCAGGAGTTGGCAAAAAGAGCTGGCCTTAGCAGGAACACAATTAGTGATATGGAAGGTACAGGATCTTCAACCCTTCACAACTTCATTCGCACTCTAAGGGCACTGGATTCCCTTGATGATCTTGACCATTTCCTGCCAGAACCGGAAATAAGCCCCCTGCAGATGGTGCGTATGAAGGGCAAGGCCAGAATGCGTGCCTCTGGAAAGAGGAAGAAAGCGGACCAATAGGTGGGTTAGATGGCGGCAACAGGCACCGATACCGCGTTAATCAGGATCTGGGGTGATATTGTGGGCGCTGTTTCATGGGACCGGTCCCGGGGCTTTGCCACATTCGAATACGAACCGCGGTTTCTGAATAAAGGCCTGGATCTTTCGCCACGGATGATGCCCCTCCATGAGGCTCAGGCCGGAAACACTCTCTTCGAGTTCAGGACATTGACCAGAGAGACGTTCATGGGGCTTCCAGGGCTGTTGGCTGATTCATTGCCAGACAGGTTCGGCAACAGGGTCATCGATACGTGGCTGGTAAGGCAGGGGCGCACAGCTGAGGATTTCAGTCCCGTGGAGAGGCTCTGCTATACGGGAACCCGCGGCATGGGGGCACTCGAATTTGAGCCTGCTATCGACTCGGGAGTGGATGAGTCGGTTCCTGTTGAAGTGAGCGAGTTGGTGGAACTGGCAGGGAAAATACTTCACGAAAGATCCAGCCTGTTGACCTCACTTGATGATGACGAGGCCATACTCGATATATTCCGGGTCGGGACTTCCGCCGGTGGTGCACGGCCTAAAGCAATTATAGCCCTTAACGACAATACCAAAGAGATTCGTTCCGGCCAGGTTGAGGCCCCAAGGGGATTTGATTACTGGATTCTCAAGTTCGACGGCGTCAAAGATGAGAGCCTGGGTGATCCGGAGGGCTATGGACTAATTGAATACGCCTACCATAAAATGGCCGCCGCCGCCGGAATAATAATGACAGAGTGTCGTATTTACAAGGAAAACGGCCGAGCCCATTTCATGACCAGACGCTTTGACCGCACACATGATCGTGGAAAATTACATTTGCAGTCACTTTGTGGGATAGCCCACTTCGATTACAATGCCCCGGGGGAATATGCCTACGAGCAAGCTTTTCAGGTAATGCGCCAGCTACGTTTGTCATACCAGGACACAGAACAGCTTTTCAGGCGAATGGTCTTTAATGTCCTGTCCCGCAACCAGGATGACCACACCAAAAACATTGCGTTTCTTATGGACAGGGAAGGGAAGTGGAGCCTGTCGCCAGCCTTTGATGTAATTTACGCGCATAATCCAGGGGGGCAGTGGACCAGCATGCACCAGATGTCCGTTAACGGAAAACGTGCTGATTTTATTAAAGATGACCTCCTGGCTGTTGCCAATGAGGTGGGCGTTAACAAACCTGATAAAATCATCGAACAGGTCGTTGATTCAGTAGCCCAATGGCCGAAAATCGCCAGGGAGGCAGGCGTCCCGAAGAACCGCATTGGCAGTATTGGAAAGCAGCACAGGAAGCTTTAGGGAAGAGGATCAGGGATCATCTTTATTCAGGAAAGCGGAAACCGAAGCTGTCCCCAGAGGTTTCAAATTTAAACATCCGCGAAGCTGTTTAACCTCTTTCTTCTCTCAACATTAAGGGGGTGTCAGAGCACTTTGGTATGACCGGGGACCACTCCTTCCCCAGGTTTTAAAATATAAAAGGTTGATGGTGCAATAGCCGGTTCGGGGAAAGATTCCAGGAGGTGTGCAACCTATTTATGGAGTAATGGCATTACCTGGTTGCATCCCCTCAGCTATTTTGTCCGGCAGGTCGTCCGGCACATGATATACCATCTGCTTTCCCACTTTGGTTTCATGCAATAACCCAAGATCAACAACCGCCATCATGTCGCTTCGTGCTGTTCCGTATGCTACATTGTGTGAGTTCCGATGAGACTGGATGGTATATGTCGCAAATGGATTTTTTAATGCATGCCTGATTAGTGTCTGTTGGCGGTAGTTCAGCCCACTCCAGTTTCGCAGAAGAATCAGCGAATCCCTGTATTCTTTCTGTTTCCGATCCAAATAGCGGCGGAGTTCCTCAACGGCATGATTGAGTGCCGTTAAGTGATAGACAATGAAATATGTAGCATCCAGGCCGTCTCCTTCAGCGTACAGGAAGGAGCGATAATAGCTCCTCCGTGATTTTATGATGATCCTGGAAATAGATAAGTACTCCATTACATTGTAACCTCTGGATATTGCGTACCAGTAGAATAAAGCTCTGGCTGTTCTCCCATTACCATCCACATAAGGATGGTCGTAAGCTAACCAGAAATGTAGAATTACAGCTTTAATGATTGGATGAACAAATTCCGGCCCGTCCTCCTGGTTGGCAAAATCACACATCAACTGTACTCTTCCCTCAAGCTCTTCAGCCGGCGGAGGAACATGAAGAGACTTTCCATCATCAATGTCCACTATATGAATCTCCTCTTCCTGCAATCTGAACCTCCCTGCACTTGATGGCTCATCCAGAGTTCTTTCAGTCATTGTTTCCTGCAGGTCATTGAGTAGTTCAATTGTGAGAGGTTCATTAGCCAAATCCTTAATTCTCTGTATGGTTCTGTAGTTGTTAAGAATCATCTGCTCAGCCCGGTCCCTTGGCTTCCTTCCTGTTCTGAGCATTTCTTTGGCAACCCTCCGTGTAGTTGCAGCGCCCTCAATCTGGCTTGATGCAATTGCCTCCTCCATCAACGAACTCACCAGATAGCGGTGCTTAGCATCGCCAGGCAGTTCTGCGGTATCCAGGCCAAGGTAACCGCCGGCAAATCTGTCGCAAAGGTGAAGTTCGCGGTGTACAGAGTCAGGAAGGCCATAGCTGAACCCTTTGCCTGAAGTGCTTTCCAAGGGGAAAGGCCGCTGATTCTGCAGCCTTGTTGCTTTAACCAGTGCCCACAGTTGTTTTGGGTTGATGTATTCAGGAATTTTCTTGTATTTAACTTTTTCCCAATGAAGATATTCATCGTTTATTTCCGCAAGCAGTTTTCTACCTTTTAAGGTTGCAAAAAATTCCATTGATTTGGGAAGCATACTGCTAAATTCTTTCAACCAAGCCGGTGGTTTTTCCGGAATTTTCATAAGTATCACCTACCTATCAATTACTTTCATATTGATAGATATCTAACACTAACTATCAATATATGTCAAGTTGATAATTAAGAATATATTACGATGCAAGCCTTTATCCTAAAAACCAAATCCTGATTCTGTGTCTTTCTAAGACCCTGGCTGGCTAGCCTGCCCAGTTTTCGACCCAGTTTCTGATTTCTATTTTCCAGCAATCCAAAAGAAAAGGAGTTTTCCCTGCGGCCCCCTGCGCTAGGGGCTGACTAGCCCTCCCTGCGGAGCAGCCTGTAAGTGACTGCACTGCGTTAAAAGCTCTTATCTCTTTAGATGAAACCCAAGCCCCAGGCCCTTCTCAGTGACCTCTGTGACTCTGTGGTGAAAACACACGGGTTATTTTCCCCTTGAAACTTTCCACCTGAAACCTGAAACTGTTAACCATGGCCGTCGCATCAGTACCCATAACCTCAGCCGATGAGTTTCCCTCAGCGATGAACGCCGCCCTGGACAGAGCCGGCGCTGTCGAAGCCCTTTCCGGGTTTTCCAGGATCATAATCAAGCCTAATATTGTTAACAGCAGCCCGCCGCCCATAACCACGGATGCCAGGTGCGTTGCGGCACTTGTTCAATATCTTGATGAAAGGCTGGATGCCGAGATACTCGTAGCCGAGGGCTCCGGCGAAGGAAATACGATGACCAACATGGACAGAAACGGTTACAGGAAGATCGGGGTCCCACTTGTGGACCTGGACGCACAGCCTGTCGCAGTCTACTCGGATGAGAGGGCGTCAGTTTTCACCCGGGTGTACCTCCCGGCATGTCTTGAGGGTGCCGCCCTGGTTTCAGTGCCGCCGGCCAAGGACCACACTATTACCGGGGTTACGCTCGGGCTCAAGAACATGGTTGGATGCCTGCATGCAGATCATTACGGAGGATACTGGAGCTATAAGAAGTCCCAGGTTCATAACGGAGATGAAAACAGGATGATCGCCGACCTGATCCTCTACCTGGAACCCCACCTGACCGTAGTGGATGCCCGACAGGGCGCAAAGGGGGGGCACCTTAGCGGTACTGTCCCCGAACCGCCCCTGGGCATGCTGCTCGCAGGCACCGATGTTATTGAAGTGGACCGGGAGGGATCTCGTTTGCTGGGGCACGACCCGGATACCATTGGTTACCTCACCCTCGCAAGCCGGATCAGAGGGGATGAGATCAGGACCTGACTGCCAACTAAAAGGATACAGGTACCAGGAGGATGAGATGAAGATCACTAAGCGTGCACGCTGGCCAGCCTTTTTCTTTGCGGCACTGTTAATAACGGCTGCGCCCGCCTTCGCCGGGCCGCCGATGATGACGCATTACGAGAGCGCCCGGTACAAATTTTCCATAGACCTCCCCTCAATATGGCAGATCAGGGAGAACTACATGGGTACCGCCGTCATCGCTATTGGCCCCCTGGACAACAGCATGGACGAGTTCAGAGAGAATGTTAACGTCGTCAGGGAAACGCTGCCGCGATTCATGAGCATGGACGAATACATGAAGATCAGCATTCAGAACATGGCGCGTGTGCTGACCATTTTCGAGAAGGAGGATACCGGCAGGTGGCAGACTGGGTCTGGAGAAGCGGCGTGGGTCCTGTACACACACCGTCAGGGTAAGTACTACATACGGGGTCTCGCGGTAGTCTACATGAAGGGAAACCAGGCATACGTTATTACTAACACAGCTGAATCAGACCGTTTTTTAAGATACAGGAGCCTGTTTGAGTTTGTCAGCAAGAGCTTCAGAATGTCACCCTGAGCCATCCCGGCAAAGCGAGCGCCTCTGAACTTTCAGCCCGCAAAGACAAGCTGGACCGTATTTAAAAAGCCTCGCCGAACACAAAGTAAATCGACTCCTGGTCCTCACCTACACCGTAATCGAACCGCACCTTGGCCACATTATCCGGTGGGATGAGGAACCTGAGTCCTCCGCCGTAGGTTGATTTTGGTGAACCGAACCCCGAGTCACCTATGTCACCGACATCGGCGAAGACTGCTCCGCTCACGATCCCGAGTATCGGGAACCTGAGCTCCGTCTGGGTAAGGTAAAACCTCTTTCCCCTGAACCTGTTGAAGAAATATCCCCTCATGTTCTGCGAGCCTCCGAGACTGTAACGATAAAGATATGTCGGGTCACCGCTCCAGGAGTCGCCTGCTGAGAACCGGCCGGCAAGGATCATCCCGCGGGGGAGGGAATAAAACCCCCTCATGTCCACTGCCCCCTGGAAACAGGTATGAGCAGAATTCAGGGTGCTGGTGCTTTCGGGCAGATATAAAAGTGAAAACTTCTGATATATACCCCTGGTCGGGCTAACAGCGCTGTCTCTTGTATCATAGACGAGGCCGTAACCGAACCCGAGCCTGGATTCATCGGGAAACAGCCTGGACGTAGTGTCACCGTCCACGGATACTTCGTGCCTGAGCCGGTAATCCAGGTAAAGGCCCTGCTGTATCCTGGAACCCTGCCTGAGCCGCAGGTGGAATTTTGCCATCAGGGCAGTCCTGTCGATCCTGACCTCATCCACTTCCCGAGTGTCGCCCCCCTCACCGTAATAAGGAGCTTCGAACCCGTCCAGCACCACCTCAAGGCGGTAGAAATAGCCTGCAGTAGACCACTGCCTGTAATCCAGAAACAGGGCAAGATCCGATTCCGTAGTGGCGTTGAATTTGGTAGCCAGGTCATAGCCTTGTTCGGGTCTGGAGAGGAAGAGAGCGGCCCCGTAGACAACCCCGAAAGTGGAATCGAAGGCCAGAATGGGAGCAATGGATGTGCCCTTGGGCTTTTTTGCTGATGCCGCTGCTCTTAGCAGTTCAAGGTTCTGCTCGTCCCGGGGAGTGTGAACAGCCAAAGCCAGCTCGGGCTGCAATATATACGCGGTCAGAATCACAAGGGTTATGATGACCGTTATTCTTATGACACGTCTCCTCACAGAAGACTCGCTGCTGTGGTGGCAAGCTCGCTGCGTTCACCCTTATCCAGGAATATTGTGGCCGCCAGGTCGGTGCCCGCAATCCTGAACTTTTCAGAAGTAACCGCCAGACCATTGTCGGCGGAGGTCATGTATGGGCTGTCGATCTGATATATGTCCCCGGTGAGAATGATCTTCGTGTTGACGCCCGCCCTCGTGATGATGGTTTTGATCTCGTGAGGTGTGAGATTCTGGGCCTCATCTATCATGAAGATCCCGTTTGATACGCTGCGGCCTCTAATATAGGCCAGGGGCTGCACCTCGATAAACTTTGAATCGAAAAGATACTGCATCGTAATGTCCGCCCCGCGGACACCGCCTTTACCCGTTTGTTCGTGGTGGTTCAGGTTGTCTACAAGAAAGTCCAGGTTGTCGTAGATCGGCTGCAGCCACGGCCGTACCTTTTCCATTTCACTGCCTGGCAGTGCTCCCGGATCAGGCCCCATGGGAATTATCGGTCGTGCAATAATCAGCCTCTTGAACTTTTCTTCGAGGACCATGTCCATTGCACAGGCCAGCGAAACCAGGGTCTTTCCACTTCCTGCAATACCCATCGCAAAGACGACCCCGATATCTTTATCCAGAAGGGCATCCATTAAAAAACGCTGCTTGTGGTTGCGCGGCACGATCCCGAATACATCCTCGATATTTTCAAGAAGGTGTAAGTAGCCCTCTCCCTTGTGATCCATTTTATACTTTACCAGGGCGCTCTGGTTAAGGTCGGCCTCGTTCTTGATAATGCAGTAGTCGTTGTTGCGGATCTCAATTTCCTCGCCGTCGCTGCGGTAGCCCTCGGCAGGCAGCTTCTTTTCCTTGTACAGATGATCAATGTAGTCGCCGGTAACCAGCAGGTACACCCCGTCTTCGCGAACCTCGGAAAGGGTCTTGTCGTGATAGTAGTCCTCGGATTCAACCCCCAGGATGTTAGCCTTAATCCTGACATTAATGTCCTTGCTGACTACCACAGTCGGCTCTCTGGACTCTTTTTTGATACTTAACGCCACGTTCAGGATCAGATTGTCGTTTGCGCTTTTTGCGCTGGTGCTGCTCAGCTCGCGGGGCATGGTAATCGCCTCATCGTAAAACCTGACGAAGAGCTTTCCTCCTGTGTGGGTCCGAACACCTGCCGTCAGATCTCCCAGGTGGCGATATTCGTCAAGCTGCCTGGAGAACTGCCTTGCGGCAAAGCCTCTGGGATCGTAGTAATTCTTGAATCCGTCCAGTTCTTCCAGGACTATGGACGGGATGATGACATTGTTGTCTTCGAAAGTGTCCAGGCAGTTAGGGGAGTAAAGTATGACGTTTGTATCCAGCACAAAATTCTTCATGGGAACCTCCGGAATTGCCCACAGCGCGCCAACTGACCAATCCATGAAATAATAGAACAACACTGGGAAAAATTCCTCAACTTTCTATCCCTTTATTGTGAAGTGCTGAGCTGCCTGGTTTTCATCATCCCGGTACCGGCGGCCCGAGTTATGTGGCTGGGAAGGACTCTCTGATCTTTCGCAGTATATTTAGAACGTTTCTTTTAAGGGGCCATTCGGTTATAAGGATAGCGAAGCAGCAAACCACTTTTTATTCGGAGGAGAAAATGTCAGACACACTGGAAACGATCTCGACTGATGAGATCCGGAGAGCAGCCGAAGAGGGGGACAGCGACGCCCAGGGCCAACTGGGGATCATGCTGGCTACCGGCCAGGGGATGGATCCTGACCCTGTAGAAGCTATCACATGGCTGGCAAAGGCAGCGGACCAGGGCAACATCACCGCCATTTTCAATCTGGGCATACTTTACGAAAAGGGGATCGGAGTCTCCCAGGATGACAATGAGGCTGTTTTCTGGTTCTGGCTGGCCGCAGAACAAGAGGACGTGGGTGCCCGGATGAAACTTGGCACTATGTTGATCAAGGGAAAGGGCTTTGCCGAAGGCTCAAAGGCTGTACAGGCAATTACCGCTTCAGCCGAGTCCGGCCTTTCTTATGCTCAGGCTTTTCTCGGCAAGCTCTACATGGAAGGCGCCGGCCTGACACAGAGCGATCGATCGGCGGAAAAGTGGCTCCGAAAAGCCTCGGAGCAGGGAGACGAGAGCGGAATGTTCAACCTGGTAGAGATGCTGTTTGAAGGCAGGACCGCTGAAACGTCTGAGGATGAGGCTGCGCAGTGGTTTTTCGATCTGGGTCAGAGGATGATCAAGGCAAACAACATGGTAAAGGCCTTCGACTGCCTCGTGTCCATCCAACGGATGGGACCGGATAATTTCCTGGCGAAACGCCTTGAAGAAGACATCGAAAGAGCAACCGAGACACAGGCTGGGCCGAGGCATCAAGAATAGAACATTAGAGCATTAGAAAGTACTTAGACCCGACCACTCCTGAAATCTGTACAGGAGGGTCTTCCACAGGTTTTCGAAGCCCTCGATCCGCAGCTCCTCGTAGGGGAGGGTGTGGCCTGTGCCGTCTGCATTTTCCCATGCCAGGTCGAAATACTCATTAAACTTCCTGTTGACGGCAGGCGCATTCTTAACCATGACCTCGGCTTCCAGGTTCAAGTTCCGCAGGTTCCTCCTGGTCCAGTTTGCCGAACCGGTCATGAACAGATACTTGCCGGACTCGCTGTTGGTAATGGAAATGGTTTTCGTGTGTAACTGTTCTCCATGAGTGTCGGCCCACCTGATCTTTACGTCCCCGGAACCAGCATATTTTACAAGCTCTGCGGCCACCGGTCTGTTTGGAATACCCGGTTTTTTTCTGCCGAAAGCGTCCCTGTTTGGATCAAGTATGAGGCGCAGCGACGCCCCTCTGCCCACGGACTGACTGAGTGCTTTTATAACCTTACGGTCGGAAAGGTAAAAGAGGGCTATCCTTATCTCATCCCCGATCCCGGCACCATCGAGTATTCCCGTCAGCCTCTCGGCAATGGCTGATTCGGAATGCCACTCCACAAAGGCCTTCCCCTGGCCTCCGGAGCCTGTATCAAGTCTCTCGACCATCTGCTGTATCCTTTTCACAGCGTTGGTGACAACCGGAAGGCCCCCGCCAGGAACGGCGTTCGGATCCATGGAGGACCAGCCGACCACCTTCAGCTCAGAATACAGCGCGGTCCTCGCTGCCCGCCCCTTCAGGCGCAGGGCCATGTTTGAGTGGGCAGAGCTGCCGTCTGCAGGATTCAGGCTTCCCACGAGGAGGTCCATACCGTCCCTCGAAGAACCTGTAACCACTACTTTTCTATGATTTGCTTTGAACAAAAAGAGTCGCGCCATCTGCCGAGCACTTATGGGTGGTCCGTTAATAACAAAAGGGTTGGGAAGTGAAGGACGGTCTGCCAGGGAACCGAGTACCGACCCTTCCCTGAAGGGCTTGCCGTAAAATCTCACCAGGGCAGCAACAAGGGGGTTTGAATCTGGCATCAGGGAAAGATCGGTAAAAACCACCGATATCCCTGACCGTGCCATCTCTTTAAATAAGGCGGGTTCATGGCTGCCGTAGATCCTGTTTATCGGGTCGGTAAGGACAATGATCGGCATGGCCGGGTTGGCCTGTTTCTTCTTTATAAGGGCCCCGGCCAGCTCTCCGGAAAGACTCCTGAAGTTCTCCGGGACCTTACCCTGCCAGGGATTCCAGAGAAAGAAATCCATATATACAAAAAGGTCGGCGCGCCTGACCATTTCCAGGATCTCGTCGAATATTTCCTGTTTCACGATCCGTTTTCTTTTGGAAGCATCATAAGAGGTGGAATCTATGAGGAGTTCTACACTGCTCTGTGCGATCTTTACCGGGTAACCGCTGATGTTGGTGCCTTCGGGAGCGGGCGTCCTGCTGTAAAAAAGGCAGGGCACCGCGATAAGTGCCAGGAGAATACCAGAACCCAGCAGTAAAACAAACCCTGTCCTGTTCAACTTCAGTTTCATGGCTCTCCGGTCAAAACCACCTACGAGGCATCACTCATTCCAAGCACCCCCGACCTTACCATCTATCTGGTTGACGGGGAATCTGTTTCCAGGGCCCGGCTGCCTGCTGATCACATCATGGGACCGGGTCTTTACAATGCGGTTACAAGAATTCGGTTCCAGGTGGTATAATCCACCTGTAAGAGTCATTTGGCGTCCATTTGCTTCAGCGTGGAGGACAGTTCTCATGAAAAGCTTTTTTTTACGACCAGGAAATACCCTTATTCGCGCAGCCGGTCTGGCCGTACTCTCTACCCTGGCCCTCGTGTCATTTACAGGCTACTCCCATGCCGCTGCGGCAAGGGAGATCGACGTCAGCGTGGATGTAGCCCTGGAAAAATTCTATGAGGAGGTGAACGACGGCAGGGCATTCCTCTCCGGCGCCAAGGGGTACCTTTTGTTTCCCAAGGTGATCAAGGCAGGCCTGGGAATCGGTGTTGAATATGGCCAGGGCGCACTTCGAATTGGGAAAAGGACGGTAGATTATTACAGCACGGCATCCGGTTCTGTGGGACTCCAGCTGGGTGCGCAGAAAAAGTCAGTTCTACTGGTTTTCCTCACGAAACAATCCCTGGAAAAATTCCGAAAGAGTGCCGGGTGGGAAGTGGGAGTCGATGGGTCGGTGGCCTTTATAGAAGTAGGCGCCGGCGGTTCCATCGACACGACCAACATAAAGGATCCCATTGTTGGTTTCA
This sequence comes from uncultured Pseudomonadota bacterium, assembly GCA_964454175.1. Lineage (GTDB taxonomy): Bacteria > BMS3Abin14 > BMS3Abin14 > BMS3Abin14 > BMS3Abin14 > CAYVSA01. The sequence goes on along the minus strand of CAYVSA010000009.1, from coordinate 3,878 downwards.
TCTTCGGCCAGAAGGGTCTGATGTACAATCTGACCCTGGAGGGCACCAAGTTTACCAAGCTTAGAAAGTGAGGCAGCAGAACTTCAACGTGGGCCAGATAGCATGATAAAGGTCACTACAGCCGACACGACCAGGAAAGCAAATATCCCCAAAAGGATCCTGTAGGTGGTTTTCAGGTTCGGTGTGAGCAGAAAAACCACGAAACCGGCAGATAGAGTGCAGATGTAGATCAGGTACATTCCGGTACTGGTCCCGGGTCAGCTGATCTTTCTACCCTATCCTCGCACACCTGGGCCTTCATAACATGAGTTCCCTTGCAGGTGCAGTAGATGGCCGTGAATGTCATGCACGAGCGCGATCCGTCCATGTCTTCCCTGGCCGGTTCCGCATAAGCGCACCTGAGATCGCAAAATTCGGCCATCACCCGGACTTTTCCAAATTCTTACCTTTTTTATGGCGCCGTCCGCCAAAAGTCGACACCAGAACAACAAGACCCACCACGATCAGGAGGACCGGAACAACGGGCAGCTTCGTCTCCATAAGGCTCCAGAGACCAGCCAGCGCAAGGACTATACCGAGCACCAGCCAGAAGCTTTCAATCTTCAGGCCCCAGATCTTCCTCGCACCCTGAACGCCGAGGGTGATGACCCCGATCCCCAGCATCGCCGCACCGGCTCCCAGGTCCGCCAGCATAACTGCCCCGATCCACACGAAAAACAGACCCCAGCCAATACCGTCAAGTTTCCTGTCAAGATCGCTCTTTTGTGCTCGCCTCTCTTTTTTCCTCTCTCTTCGTGTCTTTCCTGTCTTAACAGGGTCAGTTTTTTCCGTCATGTCACTCTCCTGAATGCATTATGCAGTGGCGCAGTCTATTAAACATCATTACCGCCCTGGCTGTACCAGTATATAACATCCCGAAAGTCAGCTTCAATGGATTCCAGATATTCCACCAGCTTTTCCACATTACCCCCTGCCAGCATCAGGGCCGAATATCTGGCTTTTTCCAGATTTATGTCAGAGAGCCCCGGACAGCACATCTTTACCAGCTCTGTTATCTCACGCTGCCTTTCTTCGGGGTAGTGAGCCTCGATGGCCGCCAGGACCCTTACTGAAAGATCGTCTGTAGACATCAAACAGTCTTCATCATTTTCATTTCAGGTCTCCGATCAAGAAAACCTCATGTCGTTTGGCGGGCTTTTTACCAACGAGTGATTTAATACAGTAATTGTAACAGAATTTATTCTGTCTATTCGGAGGGGGGATAAGCTTTTGTGTCAGGGACCCATGGGACCGACGGATTTTTTTACCTGGTTTGTTTGAGAAAATCTACAGCTATTTTCTTGCGCTCTCCGTCGGAGAAATCAACCATAAAGGATCTGGAACCGTACCTCCTGTTCCTGATCACAATAGTGTGAAGGCCCGTCGTCACCCTGAAGGACTCCCCGGACCTCGCGTCCCCAAGCGCCTTGCCGTCAATGAAAACACTTCCGGCCGGGCGAACGGCAATTTTCAGGTACGCAAGCCCTACCGGCTCTGTGTTCCTGCTCGGGACGGGCATCATCAGTGGTGTTTCGGATTTTTTGGCAGGTGCCTTTTTAACGGCAGGCGGCGGCATCCTGTCGGCTGCTTTCCTGCTGCCATTCCTTGCCCGGGGAGCAATTATCGCCAGGGCAGCCAGGGCTGCGGCCACGATCAGCAAAACGGGGAGCCGGGACCTTCGCTTTTTCCCTCTACTCTTCTTTTCGTCTTCCTCACTCACTGCGTCCTGTTCACTTTTTGCAAACTCGAGGTGTACCTCTCGTGGTGTGCTCCTGTCGGAGTGGTGGTCTGTTCGCTGTTCCTGCCGTTCCCTGCCTGAGAGCCCCTGAAGTGGCGCCAGATCCCCAGGGACGGTGTCGTCCACCTGAAACTCCAGGCCCGATGTCTCCTGAGTGCCCTCTTGTATTGCGGCAGTATTTTGTGCTGGGCCGGTTCTGGCAGCAGCGAGCTTTGTTGCCTGAGCAGACCCACCATTCTCGTTACCGGATTCGCTCCTGTGAGCCCTGACAAGTTCTCCTACAAGTCCTTCGCCCGCCCGGGTGTCCACTGTCCTGCAGCGCTCCAGGTCTCCAAGGAGCTGGCCCATTTGGGCATAGCGCATGTCCGGGTCCTTTTCGAGGCACTTCATTATTACGCCGCTCAGGCCAGCGGGCAGTTTTTCGGCCAGGCTTCCAGGCGGTTCCGGCTCGTCCTTTACGATGGACTGAATGAGAGCTACCGGGTTTGTGCCGGCAAAGGGCCTTTTTCCAGTAACCATTTCGTAGATGACGATCCCCAGGCTGAAGATGTCGGAGTGGGGGCCTGACTCCCTGCCGGTCACCTGCTCTGGCGACATGTATGCCGGGGTGCCAAGGATCTGGTCGGCCATTGTGAGTTCAGCAGTACCAGTGACAGAGACTATGCCGAAATCGGCGAGCTTGACGTCCCCCAGCGTGGTCAGCATGATATTGGCCGGCTTAACGTCCCTGTGGATAATCCCTCTTGCGTGGGCATATTTTAAGGCCTCTGCCACCTCCAGGGCTATGTGTACGGCAAGGGCAGGGTCCATGGAGACGCAAGCCGCCAGGCCCTCCTTCAGTTCGAATCCGTCTATGAGCTCCATGGCGATGTAAGCCTTTTTTTCCTCTTCCCAGAAGTCGTAAATGTTAATTATTCCTGTGTGCTCAAGGGAAGCTGCCGCTTTGGCTTCGAGCCGAAAGCGCTCAGCCGCGGCCGGGACAGAATGGGACTGGGAAAGGTCAAGCTCCTTCAGGGCGACGGTCCTGTCCAGAGACTTCTGGACGGCGCGGTACACCGTGGCCATACCTCCCTTGCCGATCATGTTCAGAACTGTGTAGTTGTCCAGTTTACTGCTCATGTTAGATTTTCGATCAGAAACCCCTCAGGGCTTTAATACCCACTCCTTGATCCACCTGACTTCGTGCAGGTCCTCAAGGACAAAAGGATCACCCATGGCTATTCTTGCAGCTTCAATGGGATCTCCGGCAGAAAAAACTATCATTCCGCCGGACCTGTCGGCGAAGGGGCCTCCCCGATAGTATTCAGGGGCAAGCTCTTTCCAGTAGCTGACGTGATCAGGAACCGCCTTTTCAACAGCCTGTGCCGTACCTTCCTTGAAAAGGTAGAAAAACGCAAACCTGGTTGTCACAACGTACCTCCCTTCGGTCCACGTTTCCCACAGTAACAGAAGCTACATGGACAGCCTAACTGTTAATTTCATATAATAACACTTCATGTTCTGCAACCATTTATGATTGCAAAGGCAAACTGCCGGTGTGGCATTCTTTACGAGCTGGCAATCTGTATCTTTTTGACATAAATGCTATTATCGTGATATATGCCTGCTATGATAGCAAGGTCCGCCGCAAGCTGCGGTTGGCAGGACCGTATGTGTTCGCCTGCATCTTTATATTGCCGGTCGAGGTAAAGGGTTCAATGAATGAAGCCTGAAGGAAAAGACCGAAAGATTCCCGCCGGAAGGAAGTTGTGGCTCCCACTACTCCTGTTCCTTGTTCTGGCAGCGGCAGCTTATGGCCTCAAGCGCGAGGCGGACATCAACGAACATGACAGGATCACCCTGGAGACAAATGTCACTGCCGGTCAGGTAGGCCGAAGGATCGAAAGCTGGACAGACTCCAGGCTCGCTGCCCTCAATCACATAAAAAACGAAATTTCCGGAGAACACCTTGATGAGCCTGCAAGCTTCCAAAGAGAGACCGGCAGGTTCATCAAGGAGCATGGGGGCTTCCAGGCTATCAACTGGATCAATGCAGACTGGATCATCAGCATCATCGTTCCGAAGAAGGGCAACGAACCTGCCCTGGGAAAGGACCTGCACC
>CAYVSA010000008.1:40459-45629 GCA_964454175.1 uncultured Pseudomonadota bacterium | reverse complement strand
TAAAAAGCCAATCATGGACTTTTTACGACACTATCAAAACTAATAATACATCCACCCCGGGGCATCAGCAAGAGTAAGTGGGTGATCCTGGTATAAAAATGGGGGCATTCCCTGCGGAAGGCCCCCGGCTATCGAAGGATGCTGTTTATGATACGGAGTGACTACTGCCTGTGAATTTGCTGGTATGATCTATACTTGACGCCCTTTTGCATCTCTTTTACCTCGTCCTCGTCCATGGAATCCATGGCCGTGATCTGATCCTGGTAGTGCTCATTACGGTTGATCTCGGATTCCACAGCAGGAGAGGACGGTTTCTGCCTGAGGGAATTGACGGCCTTTTTCAGGATCCCCAGGGCTCCTGTCTTATCACCGGAATCGAGCCTCCTGGCAGCTTCTTCCATTTTCTGGCTGGATTCGATGACAGACTTCTGCTCCCTGACGTCATCGTTGTAATTCTTTTTGTAGATCTCGGCATCTTTTACTATCTGGAGTTTGACTGTCTGCCTGGACCTGGATCTCACGCTGCCTGAAACAGGGTCCCGGTAGCGCATGGTTACGTCCGCCACATCCTGCATCCCGAGCCCTTTACCCCTTACCTTCAGCTTTGCGATCAGGTTCCTCTGCTCACCAGCTGACAGGTCACCCATGCGGATCACGACCGAGTCACCCTCGCGTCGCCATTCGTGCCCTATTACAGAGTCGAAGTGGTTCTTCCCTTTTAGCCTGATAACTATTTCAACGTCACTGGCTACGGTTCGGGAGGCGAGCATGAACTCCCTGTCCAGTGCCGCCACGATGTCCGAAGGATCGGATATGTAATTGTAGGAACCTCCGCCCCCGGTTGCCAGACCGGCCATCAGGTCTTCATCAAAATCGTAGCCCACGCCCAGACTTGAGACTGAAATGCCTCTCTCGTACATATCGCCAGCCCGTCGGCGAAGGTTGTGTCTGCTGGTGACACCGACGTTTGCAAGGCCGTCCGAAACGAGGATGATCCTGTTGACGTAACCTCTGCGTTTATTCTTCCTGGCCTGGCGAAACCCCTCCTCCAGCCCCCCGGAGAGGAAAGTTCTGCCGCCGGGGTAGATCCCGTTGACCTGCCGGTGAAGAAGCCTTCTGTCCCTGACCTTGCGGGCGGGTGAAACAACCCTGACAAACTGGTCATAAGCAATAATTGACAGGTAATCGTCCTTACCAAGCCTGTCGATGAGTTTGTGGGCTGCCCTCATGGCATATTCCATTTTTCCCGCTTCGTTCATGGATCCGCTCTTGTCCAGGACCAGGGCCAGGTTGAGGAGTGGTCTCTCTACCGGGATGAGGAGTCCGTCATCCGGCGCAAATACTCTTATCCTTATTGTGCCGTCGCCCGGACCGGGAACAAGTACAGTCCTGTTTTCCGGCCGAACCTCAAATCCCGGGGCAGAACCGATGGCCATTGTCGAAAAGGCGAGTAAAAATACGGTCATTGCAAGGGTGAGGACTGCCGCCGTAACAGTCGTCCAATTTCTCCTGGCGGTTATCGAATACATTGTCTGCCTCCTTTGAAAATGGGCCGTCAGGCCCGTTGAGTCCAAGTCTGCCAGGGATACACCGTGAAGTGGATTTTTATTCCACCGGGCGGTGACCCGTGCTCGAAGGTGTAGTCCCTCAAGGCCGGACGTGCTGCTGCAGTTAGAGACAATCAGACCGGTTGTGTAGTAAAATAAAGAAACATATCAATGGAACATCGACAGACAAGGAAGGGAACGATGAAGAAGAAACTGGAAGACGTCTTTCGCCAACTGCCTTTTAAAGGGGACGTTGCCTTTACCAATCAGAAGGGCAAGTTTCAGGAGAAGATCAAAAAACAACAGCTCAGTATCCTGAAGGACTTCGTACCGGTTCTCAAACACTGCCTGGAGCCGGATGAGGAGATATTCCTTGCAATGCGCGGAGTGTCTCCTTTCAAACTAATGGAGCAGTTGACAACCGGTTGGTATATCTACGTTATCAAGAGGTGCGTACTGGTGCTTACCAGCAAGCGTATCCTTCACTTCCCCGCAACCTCCAGGTTCCGTCCGCGGGATTCCATCTCGGAGGTCGGCTTTAACGACGTGGAGAGTTTCAAGGCCAGGAAAAAGATACTGTTCCGGTACAAGGACGGCACAAAGGAGGTTTTTTACAGTGTCAGGAACGGGAGGAAGTTCAGCGCAATTCTGAATTCCATGAATCTGGCTGCCTCGTCGCCGAGCCTTCACCGAAGAAGGCATCATCTGTGCCCGAAATGTCTTTCTGATCTTAAACGTGATGTTTTCGTGTGTCATAAATGCAGGCTTGAGTTTAAAGACCCCGCTGCTGCCAGAAAGTACTCTGTCTTTTTACCGGGTGGAGGGTACTTTTATACTCGCCACTACACCCTGGGTATTTTCGACGCCCTGGTGGAGCTTCCCCTTCTTTTTTTTTCCATCCTGTATATAGCGGGCGGAATCATGAACAAGCCGGGATATGAGGGCGGATTAATAGTCGGAGGAGGCCTCGCACTGATCCTCGTCTTCGAAAAACTGGTCTCTGTCTACCACGCGGGCCACTTCGTAAAGGAATACATACCCATGGAGCGAGAATTCAGGCGGATCTCCGTCCAGGATTAGAGATGTGTCCAAGGTCCAATGTGTTTACAAGTGTCATATGTCAACATCCGACGGAATAAATCCTCATCACGCAGAGTATATGGTTTAGACGCGGAGGAACTCTTTGGCTCAAGTGAGTGACGAGATACTGGCCGCCAGGGCGGCAGGCGGTGACCGCCGGTCCTTTGAGGATCTGGTGAACCGTCATAAAAAATCAGTGTACCGGCTCGCGCGTTCCATAACTGGCAACCACGGAGATGCTGACGACGCAGCACAGGAAACATTCATCAGGCTCTATCGATCCCTCGGGTCTTACGATCCCAAGCGTCCTTTTACGCCATGGTTGAGAAGGGTTGCCTACAACACCAGCCTGAACGTGTTGAGAACTTCCAGACGGCGGCGGCACGAGACATCTGACGAACTCCTCCCGGCCTGCGCCGACACCGCCCAGGGCCCGGAGGAAAGGCTTCAGACCCGGCAGGCGGGAGTTCTCCTGCATGATGCAGTAGAAGGCCTTTCAACCGAGCTGAAGGCAACTTTCATGCTAAGGGCTGCAGAGGGAATGTCCTACAGGGACATCGCAAAAGTTACAGGTGTCAGGATGGGAACAGTTATGTCGAGACTTTCACGTGCAAGGGAGAAAATAATCCAGTCCCTTGGGCCGGTCGCTTTGGGAGGTGATGGACAATGAGGTGCAGCAGAGTGAGAAAGGCGCTCATGCCGTACCATGACGGCGAGCTAACCCTGTCCAGAAGGAGTCAGGTCACGGAGCACCTGCTCGCCTGCTCAACGTGCAGCGCGATCCTTGGCGACCTGGAAAGAGCTGATACTGCAGCCAATGTGCCGGATCCCGGCGCTGATTACTGGTCATCATTTACCAGGCGTGTGGTGGACGGTGTGGGTGAACCTCATCCAGCACACAGACCCTCTATCCGCCTCATGGATCTGGCATGGTTCGGCCGGGCCTTGCGATATGCTCCATTACTCTCTGCTGCATTGGTGCTTGTCGTGGCAGCTGGGCTCCTCGTGGACGTGGACATAAGGATCAGGGTGCCATTCCAGAAAACGGCCGCGCAAGAAAGTGCCGCAGCAATAGACGACGTTCGGGCGTTCGACAGGGATGAGGAACCTGCCAGGCCAGAGGCGTTCGCAGATTCAGGCAGGGTAGAGCCTGTTTTGAAGCGGCCTGGCGACATCGTACGTCCAGTTGGCGCTGTTGAGGTCAGGACTGATTCGACCGCAAAGGGCAGGCTTGCCGAGCCGGCAGCAGGGGGATATACCGTCAGGAACAATATCCTCGAGATGCTGGACAAGAATCTGGCTGGGGGTGAACTGGTTCTGATACAGGTCCTGAACTACAGTTCCAGGGGGGATGTTACCGAGTTGAGAGCCTTGAAAACCGACCTCACCAGGTCCGGCCTGGCGGATAGGTCACTTTTGCTCAGGGATACTGTATCTTCAGCCGGCGACCCGGACCTGACAAGCCTTCTCAACGACCTGGCTTCAGCGCTGCGTGACCTTGAAAACGCACCCTCAAAAGATATGTCAGGTGTACAGACCAGGATCCGCAGATCAGGCCTTCTGGAAAGGACTGCAGACTACAGGCTGATGCTTGCTTCGGAGGAGGTGATCGGAAAGTGAGGCGCATTTGTTACCTTACACTTTTTTTGGTGATCGCAACGGCCATGCCCCCGGCAAAGAGTCACGCTGGGCCCGAGCCCGGGAAGGAATGGTTCGAAGATGCCAGGCTCTCAGCCTTAAATGGTGAATGGGATCAGGCCATATCGGCCCTGAACGATCTGCTGGCCAGATATCCATCGGGTCGATTTGCCGACGACGCGTATTTCTGGCTCGGCTACTCCTATAACGAATCAGGACGATACAGGGAAGCGGCCCGGTCCTACAGGGAACTTTCCGATCGGTACCCTGACAGCCCTTTTGCTGATGAAGCATCGCTGAGGCTCGCACGGATACTGGAGCTGTATCTCAATGACAGCGGGGGTGCTCAGAAAATCTACAGGTCTCTGGCCAGGGACAAAAAAGCGCATTCCAACATCAGACTGAAAGCAAAGACCAGCCTTGCAAGTAATTACGAAAGGCAGAAGGATTATTCAGCGGCGGTCCAGGTTTACGAGGAAACTGAAAGGGAACTCTCCATGAGCCGTGTGCCGACACCTGCAGAAACCGCCGCCGGTAAGAAGATGGAACAGAAAAAAAGCTTCATTAAGCAGGGGTTGGAAGAAAGCCCTGAAGCCCTTTCCACCTACACCGACGCGCTGAACCTCTTCGAGGAGGGTCGGTACTCCCGTTCGGGATCGGCTCTGAGGGACCTGCTGTCCCGTTTTCCCGATGCTCCAGTTGCTGAAAGGGCAATGGTTCTGCTGGCCAGGTCGCTTGACGCCCAGGGCAGGGGTGGGGAAGCTATGGAAGTCATCCAATCGGCCCGGGAAAAGTATCCCCGCAGCGAAGCCATTGATGATTATAATAAAGATCGGCGCAACAGGAAGGTACTTCAGAAGCTGCAGGTAAGATAGTTGAAAGGCAGGAGGTCTAGGGCAAGGGGC
>CAYVSA010000008.1:0-40359 GCA_964454175.1 uncultured Pseudomonadota bacterium | reverse complement strand
ACTTCAGAAGCTGCAGGTAAGATAGTTGAAAGGCAGGAGGTCTAGGGCAAGGGGCGATGGGCTATAGGCAAGGGGCAATAGGAGATGGGCTGTAGGCTGTAAGCTGTAGGCTTTAGGCTAGGGGCAAGAGGACATTGGACGTTGGACAGCTCTTAACACTCCTGGAACCTGGGGCTGGAGCGAAGCGACACTAGAAACCAGAAACTGGGTCATTTATATATCAACTTCAGGATCTCTTCCGCCGTCATGGCGCCCGTGGCGACCCGTCCGTCAGAAAGAACCATGGTCGGGGTTGAGTTTATTCCCAGTTTACTTGCCAGGTCCCGGTTTTTCTCCACTATATCCGTCTCGCATACTGGATCAGGGACAGGCCTTCCGGCAAAACTGTCTTCCAGCACATCAATTGACCTGGAGCAGGCAATACTGCGGGATATCCTGCCTGAGTCGGGGTGGATCGACAGCAGTGGGTAGAGTTTAATGAAAAACGCCACCTCCGGGTCCATTTTAACAGCTCTGACAAGTTCGGGATGCAGCTTCTTGCAAAATGGGCACTGGGGATCGGTAAATACAATAACCTGATGCTTTGCTTTACGTCTGCCCAGCACAAGGGCATCGGAAATGGGAATAACGGCGGGATCCACTCTCACGGACTCACTGAACTTCTTGCGTGTAATGTTCTGTCGGTTGGATATTCTGATAACTTGCCCTGATATCAGGTATTCTTTGGAAAAATCAATGTACACGAGGCCTTTCCTGCCCTTGTCCCGGGCGTGGACGACCCAGAGGCCCGGAACTTCGGAAAATTCCACCTGGTCAACCTTCTCCACGACCCCCTGGAGGAGCTTTGACGCTTCGTCGACCTTCAGACTGTGGCAATCAGAGCAGGCCCCCTCAGAGCATCCCTCGCCTGTAAATGCCTGGAGAAGTACAGGATGAAGGGCAGCGATCCCCAGAAATATTATTATCAGAGTGGCAACTCTAACTGCAGCTCTCATCTGTCATTGCCTCCGTTAGGGCTCTAATCTCCCTGGTGCTCAAAAGAACCGAATCACGATTATTTTTTGCCAAGCTCTTTGTCGATCAGCGCTGAGAACCCGGCAAGGGAACGCTGCTGGAGCAGCTTGCCATTTATGAATATGGTAGGGGTCCCCCTGACGCCGTGTCTTTGCCCTTCCTGTATATCCCTGTCTATCATACTCTGTATCTCGTTGCTTTTTATGTCTCTGTCAAGTTTTTTCATGTCCAGTTTAAGACCCTGAGCGATTTTTCTGATCTCGGTATCGTTGAGCTTGTTGAAGTTTTTGAAAAAAAGATCATGGACCTGCCAGAATTTCCCCTGTTTCCAGGCAGCCAGAGCCGTGGCTGCCGCCTGCCTCGCATACTTGTGGTTGGCGATGGGAAAGCTCTTGTATATCAGCTTGACATCCTTTGGGTACTTGTCGAGCACCTGCTCGAGTAGAGGCATGAGCCTCGCGCAGTACGGTCACTGAAAGTCGTCAAAAACAGCCACCCATACCCGTGCATCTGATGGTCCCCTGTAGGGTGAGTTGGAGATGTCCAGTTCATGCAGTTGGTCCAGAACTATGATCTTGAGTTCCTTATTTGAACTGCTGGTCAGTACCAGCCTGTTACCGCCGGCGAACTGGATCCTGTCGTAGCCTTCAGCGCCGGCGAGGACCTGTACCGGTGCGCCATTGGCTGCAAGAATGTGGATGTTCCCCTTTGAAGTTAGAACAAAAGACCACTGCCCGTCTGACGACACCGCAATGTCCAGCGGGGTTTCATTCAGGCTCATAGTGCCCTGCTGCTGTATAACAAAGGCGGCCATGGACGCCTGGGCCTGGACCAGAAGAAATGTGCAGACAAAGAGGATAAAAAGAATTCTTGATCTCATGATTACCTCCTGATGTGATCAATTGCCTAGTCGAATTATGTCCAGGGTCCTGCGTCACCGGGCCCCTGCAAAACTCCGGAAATCATACAAGATTAAGCTGCAATTGGCAATCGATTGCCCGACTATAATAGTAGGCAATTCAGGGTCTGCAGATTTCGGGAACAGCGCCGGGGATATGCTGTATTCCGGGTCCTGTCAATCCTGAACCACGGCATAAATTGTGCGAAAGCGTATCCAGTTGAATGATGCCGAAATCAGTTCCAGTCAACCTGTGCCGACTGGGTCATGATGTGTTTGAATAACTGTGCTATCATCTTGAATTAACGGATGTTTTCCGGGTTTATAATAAGTAGTCGGGCACATTGACAAAGGGACCTGCTTGCTGTATCTATTTCATCTCGACCTGACGGGAGGTTACCATGATCCTCCGGCTTGGTGAAATTCCCCATGAGGGGCTGAACGTTGAGTTTAAGCTGGACCCGGATAGCCCTGAGGCGGAATCGATCCTCGCTGCAGGACCGATAACCGCCGCATTAAGGGTTGACAGAATAGGCTCTCAACTTCTGGTCAAAGGCTCAGTCGTGGGCTCTGTGCGTCTGCAGTGCTCGCGGTGTCTGGAGGATATTTTCCGGTCTGTGGCTGAAGAGGTGTTGGTTGAGCTGCGCCCCCTTTCCGCAGAGCGGAGGGGAGACGACATGGAGCTGGCATCTGACGACCTGAACGTGGAGTACTTCGACGGCGATGCCCTCGATCTTGGACATCTGGTCGAAGAGCAGATTAGATTGTCGCTGCCCATGAAGCCCCTGTGTTCAGAAAAATGTCAGGGCCTCTGCCCCAGGTGCGGCAGGGTCGCAGATGGTGGTGAGTGCACCTGCGGCGGCGAGAACATCGACCCGAGATGGAACGCCCTTGCGGGTCTCAGGAAAAAAGACGACTAGAATGAACATTTTCAGCCAATACAGCGCCGCTTGTTTTGCGGGCTGAATAGAAGGAGAGTCGAAATGCCGGTACCGAAGCAGAAAACATCCAAATCACGCACGAGGAGAAGGCGGTCCCACGATAGCCTGGAGATGCCGAAAAGCTCCGTCTGTGCAAAGTGCGGAGAACCCAAGATGCCTCACAGGGTCTGTTCCCACTGCGGTTTTTACCGGGGGCGTAAGGTGATAGAGGTTGAGGAGGTCTGACCCTTGAGCTCTGAGTCGCTGTTGTGAAAATAGCCATCGATGCAATGGGGGGAGATTTTGCCCCCCAGGCCGTTTTAGAGGGTGCGGTCCTTGCGGTGAGAGATCACGAGTGCAACGTGATCCTCGTCGGTGACCGTGAGATCCTGGAGCCGATGGTCCAGCGGGCCAGTTTCCCGGAAGGGCGTATTCTCATAAAGCACGCTTCGCAAGTCATCCGCATGGATGAAACGCCGCGAAAAGCGCTGGCGAAAAAGCGTGATTCTTCCATCCTGAGGACATTCGAGCTGGTTAAATCAGGCGAGGCCAACGCTGCTATCTCCGCTGGCAACTCAGGTGCGGCGATGCTCGCAGGGATCTTTGTCCTTGGACTGCTGCCCAATGTTGAGAGGCCTGCTATCGGCTCAATCATCCCGACACATAGTGGAAGCGTGGTCCTGCTGGATGCGGGCGCCAATGTGGACTGCAAGTCCCACAACCTGGTCCAGTTTGCTTTCATGGGAAATGCTCTGGCAAAAAAAACCATGAATATCAACAGCCCCAGGGTGGGGCTGCTGAGCAACGGTGAAGAGGCTGGCAAGGGTAACGAGGTCGTACGAACCACTTTCGGTGTTCTGATGAAAAGCGATCTAAACTTCATTGGGAACGTCGAAGGGGGGGATATTTTTCAGGATAAGGTGGACGTAGTTGTCTGCGACGGCTTCGTGGGGAATGTTGCGCTCAAGGTGGCAGAGGGTGTCGTTTACACCCTGGGCATGCGCCTCAAGGACGAGATCAAGTCCTCTCTTCTCGGCAGGTTCGGTTACCTATTCATGCGGCCTGCACTGAGAAAGTTCAAACGCAGGTTCGACTACGCTGAATACGGGGGAGCGCTTCTTCTGGGGATCGATGGCCTGGGCCTGATCTCTCACGGGCGATCCAACGCCCGTGCGATCAAGAATGCCATTATCACTACCGCCGGCTATGCTCGTGCGCGGGTCTCTGAGAGCGTGAGACAGGAAGTGGAAAGCAGCGCCGACCTGAAACAGACTGTCGGAGAGAAAGTTCACCAGGTCATAGAACATCTCAAGGACAAGAAACTTGATCTCGGGCTTGTTGAGCAGGCTGAAGTCGCAGACGGTACGGGTGAGAAGGATAAATCGTGAGGAGCATGATCGCAGGAACGGGATCCTACCTTCCCGAAAAAGTACTCACGAACGCCGACCTGGTGAAGATGGTAGACACAACAGAAGAGTGGATAGTATCAAGAACAGGGATAGAGCAGCGGCACATTGCTTCGCCGGAACAGGCGACATCCGATCTGGCCACAGAAGCTTCCAGAAGAGCTCTGGAAATGGCCGGGATCGGGCCGCTTGACCTTGATCTGATCATCGTCGCAACTATAACGCCGGATCATTTTTTCCCCTCCACTGCCGCGCTGGTCCAGAAAAACATTGGTGCAGCGAAAGCGGCAGCTTTTGATCTTGAAGCTGCCTGCACCGGGTTTATTTACGGGATCTCGGTTGGTGATCAGTTCATCAGGACAGGCATGTACAGGAACATTCTCGTTGTGGGGGCGGAGGTCCTCTCACGGTATATCAACTGGGACGACAGATCGACATGTGTCCTGTTCGGCGACGGAGCCGGAGCGGCCGTTCTGGCCCCGGGTGAGGGCGATTCACAGGTAGTTTCAACCCATCTGCACTGCGATGGATCGCTGATGGACCTTCTCTTTGCGCCAGGCGGCGGATCCAGAATGCCGCCATCCTACGAGGTTATCGACAAGAAGCTCAATACCGTAAAAATGAAAGGCCACGAAACCTTCAGGGTGGCCGTCAAAAAGCTGAGTGAGGTTGTCGATGAAGCTCTTGAAAGTAATGGGCTCACCGAAGAGGACATAGATTTTCTGGTACCCCATCAGGCCAATCTGAGGATAATCAAGGCTACGGCCAAAAAGCTGAAGCTTTCTGAAGACAAGGTCGTACAGACCATCCAGAGACACGGCAATACCTCTGCGGCTTCAGTACCCCTGGCTCTGGACGAAGCTGTACGAAAAGGCCTGATAAAGGGGGGAGACACTGTACTTCTGGAAGCCTTCGGGGGCGGGCTAACCTGGGGTGCGGCCCTGATCAGATGGTGATATTTTAGAGTCCAGGGTTAAAGATCCTTGAATATCGGATTAGATTGAACCAGCCAGACAACGGAGGAGGATATGGACTACTTTCTTACAGAGGAACAGCAAGCTGTCCAGGAGATCGCCAGGCAGATCACCGAGGAAAAAATTCTTCCCGTCCGGGCAGAACTGGATCAAACGGAGGAGTTCCCGTGGGATGCTGTTAAGGCCTGTGCTCAGTCTGATCTTTTCGGGCTGCACATTCCGGAAGAGTACGGGGGTTTCGGCGGCGGTGTTGTGGAGAGCGTTATCGCTGTGGAAGAACTCAGCCGCGGATGTCTTGGCGTGTCTGTGAGTTTTGCAGCCTCCGGCCTTGGGTCCTATCCCATTATTCTCTTTGGGACAGAGGAACAGAAGAAGAAGTACCTGCCCCAGATAGCTTCCGGCGAGCGCCTTGGTGCCTTCGGCCTCACTGAAGCCGATGCGGGGAGCGATGCCGGTGGAGTCCGGACTACTGCTGTAAAAGATGGTGACTCTTACGTACTGAATGGGACCAAACAGTGGATCACCAACGGCGGCGAAGCCGAGATATATACCGTTATCGCGATCACCAACAAGAAAAAGGGAGCAAGGGGAGCCTCCGCGTTCATCGTTGAGAAGGGTACGCCGGGTTTTTCCTTTGGAAAGAAAGAAAAAAAGATGGGCATCAGGTGCTCAGCTACCAGGGAACTGGTTTTCGAAGACTGCAGGATACCGGAGGAGAACAGGATCGGTCGTGAGGGTATGGGGTTTCTCATCGCAATGAAGACCCTGGACCTTTCAAGGCCTGGTATTTCCGCTCAGGGCGTAGGTGTCTCCCAGGCAGCGCTGGACGTTGCTGTTGATTACGCCCGGGAGCGCCATCAGTTCGGCCAGCCGATAATCTCATTCCAGGCTATCCAGCACATGCTGGCGGATATGGCTATTCAGACCGAGGCTGCCAGGGCCCTGACAATGGCCGTTGCTCGTTATGTCGACAGTGGGGCATCCGATGTTTCAAAATCGTCTGCAATGGTCAAGGTTCTCGGGGCGGACACTGCAGTGAAAGTTACCATTGACGCCGTTCAGGTCCTGGGCGGCTATGGCTACATGCGGGAATACCCGGTCGAGAAGATGATGAGGGATGCAAAGATCCTTCAGATCTACGAGGGAACGAACCAGATCCAGAGGAACGTCATAGGTGCAGCTCTCATCAAGGAATATGCGAAAAAGAAGTTGTGATAATGCAACTCGGCCCTTGTCCCAGGTACCAGGACCCATGTTGGTAAACAGGCAACCGTGGACACCGGAAAACAAATGGACCGGACTCATGGTGCGGAAAGTCAATTCCTGACAACTGATGAGCAGGAGTTTTAGATGGAAATTGTAGTTTGCATCAAGCAGGTTCCGGATACGACGAAAGTCAAGATCAATCCTGAAACCAATACGCTGGTCAGGGAGGGTGTCGAGAGCATCGTCAACCCCTTTGATCTTTATGCCATTGAAGAGGCAATAAGGCTCAGGGAGGAGCACGGCGGTACAGTTAAAGTCCTGTCAATGGGACCGCCCCAGGCGGAAGATGCCCTCCGCGAGGCGATTTCCCTTGGAGCCGACGAGGCCTTCCTGGTCACTGACAGGGCATTTGCCGGGGCCGACACGTGGGCAACTTCCTATACACTCGCTGCTGCCATTCGCAATATGGGTGATTTCGACCTTGTCCTGTGCGGGAAGCAGGCTATTGATGGAGATACCGCGCAGGTAGGGCCTTCCCTTGCGGAACAGCTGGGCATACCTTATGTCGCCTTTGTCAGGAAGATCAGAGAAGTCAAGGACCAGGGGATAATCCTTGAGCGTATGTACGAGGACGGATACGAAGTCCTCAGTTTGCCCGTCCCCGGTCTGATAACGGTTGTCAAGGAGATCAACGAGCCGAGGATCCCGTCCCTCAAGGGTAAGATGAGGTCCAGGAAATGCGAAATCGTGAAACTCACTCGAGCAGACCTCGATGTTGAAGATATCAAGATCGGCCTGGACGGCTCTCCCACACGGGTTGTAAAGATCTTTTCCCCGAACCTCAAGAGAACCGGGGTGAAGTGGGAAGGTGAGTCCGGGGAACTAGCGGGAAAGCTGGTCGCGGCCCTCAGAGAACAGAAGCTCGTCTGATCCTGCAGATCCGAGGGCTGGAGTGTTTTTTGATCAGTCTGCCGGATCTCATGACATTTGATAATTCTTTCCTGCGTTCCGGACGGGGAGATCATCCTGCTTTGATAACCCGGATCACATACAGGCAAATATAAGATCAGGAAAATTTCAGCAACGGGAGACGAAATGTTATGGCGGTAGTTGTCATTAAGGATATGTGTACGGGCTGTGAAGCCTGCCTCGAGTCGTGTCCATTTGATGCTATCGAAATGGTGGACGGCAAGGCGTGGATAAACGAAAAATGTACCATGTGCATGGCCTGTATCGAAGCCTGCCCGGAAGAGGCGATAATAAACGAGGAATCCGACACCGCAGTTCCAGTGATCGACAAGGGTTCGTTCAGCGGTGTCTGGATCTTTGCAGAACAGCGCTCCGGAAAAGTAGCGGGCGTAACCATGGAGCTTCTGGGGGAGGGCAGGAAGCTGGCCGACACGAGCAGTGAGAAGCTGACTGCCGTTCTTCTGGGCCACGACATGGAAAAATCAGCAAGAGAACTCATCCGCTTCGGGGCCGACGAAGTGCTGTACGTGGATGACCCGGATCTGGCCATGTTTAATGACGGCCCCTACGCTATGGCCCTTTCCAGACTTATCAGAGACAGAAAGCCTTCAGTGGTCCTGGCCGGGGCGACTTCCATGGGCAGATCCTTCATGCCATCTGTTGCCACCAAGGTGGATGCGGGGCTGACTGCTGACTGTACCGCACTTTCCATCGACGGTGAGACAGGCGACCTGCTTCAGACCCGGCCCGCTTTTGGCGGGAACATCATGGCAACGATCATTTGCCCCGATCACAGGCCGCAGATGGCAACCGTCAGGCCCAAGGTCCTGATACCCTCAAAACCCGACGACAGCCGCGAGGGGCAGGTACACATTCTTCAGGGTATCGGAGACCTGGATGGCAACAGGGGTGCGCAGGTCCTGGAGGTTGTCGAGGAGATCATGGACACCGTAAACCTTGCCGAGGCCGATGTTATTGTTTCGGGCGGACGGGGCATGAAAGATCCCGAGGGATTCG
Source organism: uncultured Pseudomonadota bacterium (assembly GCA_964454175.1). Lineage (GTDB taxonomy): Bacteria > BMS3Abin14 > BMS3Abin14 > BMS3Abin14 > BMS3Abin14 > CAYVSA01. The sequence goes on along the minus strand of CAYVSA010000008.1, from coordinate 31,955 downwards.
GACTGATAGGGGAACTGGCTGTGCTGCTGGACGGCGCTGTGGGAGCATCGAGGTCGGTTGTCGATGCCGGGTGGGTGCCCTATTCTCACCAGGTCGGACAGACCGGCAAGACGGTTCAGCCCAAGCTCTACATTGCCTGCGGAATATCAGGTGCGGTTCAACATCTTGCGGGGATGCAGTCATCAGAAATTATCGTAGCCATCAACAAGGACCCTGACGCTCCGATCTTTGACGTTGCGACCTACGGTCTGGTTGGAGATGTTTTCGATGTTATTCCCGATCTTGTGAGGACTATCAAACAGGCGAGGAGCGGTTCCTGATGCTGGCGCTTCTCTTTCCCGGTCAAGGGTCGCAGTTTGTTGGAATGGGTAAGGATCTTTCAGAATGGTCAGCTTCGGCCAGACACACACTCGAGGAAGCAGACGACGCCCTGGGGTTCTTCATAAGCAGAATGTGTTTTTCCGGGCCGGCAGAAGACCTGATGCTCACGGAAAATACCCAGCCGGCAATACTCGCGGTGTCCGTTGCTGCCTTAAGGGCCCTGAATGACCAGGCCGAACTCACTCCTGCGTTCGTAGCAGGCCACAGCCTTGGAGAGTATTCAGCACTTGTGGCAGCCGGCAGCATATCATTTGCCGACGCCCTCATGGCCGTGCGCGAGAGGGGAAGGGCCATGCAGGACGCTGTGCCGCCCGGCAGGGGAGCGATGGCCGCCCTGATGGGTCTGGACAGGAAAGAAATAACAGCGATCTGTGAAGAACTAACAGATGAAAAGGGCCTTGTGACGCCGGCTAACTTCAACTCTCCAGGACAGATCGTTATCGCAGGAAACAGCAGCCGGGTGGAAGAAGCGCTTGCCCTGTTCAAGGAGCGGGGCGGCAGGCGGGGAGTATTACTTCCCGTAAGTGCGCCGTTTCACTGCAGCTTGATGACGCCTGCTGCTGACAGGATGCAGGAGGTACTGAGCGACATTAACATTGACAGCCCGAAGACCGTTCTGATAAACAACGCTGAAGCGGCTTCGCTAACCTCGGCGGCCGAGATAACACCCTCCCTGATCAGGCAGATAACCTCTCCTGTGCTGTGGGAGGATACTATCCGGCGTCTGTTAAGGGAAGAGGTCAATGCCTTCCTGGAGTTGGGTCCGGGCAGGGTCCTGTCGGGTTTGATGCGGCGCATAGAAAAGACCGCCCAGGCTGTATCTTTCGGGATCCCGGACGAGTTCGATGCCGCCGCTGCAATGGCTGAGGAGAATGGGTAATGAGCGAGAAAAAAGTTGGTGTAGTTACAGGCGGCGGGCAGGGTATCGGCAAGGCCATCCTGCTTTCGCTGGCATCATCCGGGACAAACGTCGTATCTGCTGATATCAACCTGGATACAGCAGCGCAGGCTGCTGAGGAAGCTGCTGCTGCAGGCGTAAAGGCGATCCCCTGCGAGGTGAACGTCGCCGATGCCGCGAGCGTGGAAGAACTGATCGGCAAGACCATCGACACCTTTGGAAGGATCGACTTCCTTGTCAACAACGCCGGTATCACCAGAGACAGCCTTCTTATGAGAATGAAGGATGATGCCTGGAATGCGGTGATAAATGTTAATCTCAACGGGACTTATCTATGCTCCCGAACGGCAGTCAGTCATATGATCAAACAAAGGTTCGGCCGGATAGTAAATATTTCCTCCGTTGTCGGAGCCATGGGCAATATTGGGCAGACCAACTATGCAGCTTCCAAGGCCGGCGTAGTCGGTTTTACCAAAGCCCTTGCAAGAGAGGTTGCACAGAGGAATATTACCGTCAATGCCGTGGCACCCGGGTTCATTCAAACGGCAATGACGGACTCGATATCGGAAAAAGCGAGGGACATGCTGATCAGCCAGATACCCATACCGCGTCTGGGGACTCCGGACGATATATCTTCAGCAGTGATGTTCCTTTTGTCAGATGACGCCTCGTATATAACAGGACAATTAATCGCCGTTAACGGCGGAATGTACATGTAACCGGTAAATAGCTGAAACTGTAAACAGGCCTATAAGGAGGAAAATATGGATGTTACAGCAAAAGTGAAGGAGATTATTGCCGAACAGCTCAACCAGGACGCCGACACCGTCGATACATCTTCCCACTTCGTCAATGACCTGGGCGCTGACTCTCTGGACGTCGTGGAACTGGTGATGGCCTTTGAGGAGTCCTTTGATCTGGAGATCCCGGACGAGGACGCAGAGAAGATCCTTACCGTTCAGGATGCTATAAATTACATCACGGAGAAAAGCTAAAGAGATAATTTGGTGAAGAGAAGAGTTGTAGTCACAGGGTTAGGAGCTGTAACACCCGTCGGTCTCGATGCGGCTGAAAGCTGGGAGAATCTCCTTGCGGGAAAATCGGGTGCAGGTCCCATAACCAAATTTGACCCGGAGGCATTTGGTACCCACATCGCCGCCGAGGTAAAGGGACTGAACCCCGAGGATCTGATCAACCGGAAGGAACTCAAGAAGATGGACACGTTCATCGTGTTTGCCATCTTCGCTGCCATGGAAGCCCTCAAACAGTCAGGGCTTACGGTGGATGAGACCAACGAGGAAAGGGTGGGCGTCTGCGTCGGTGCTGGTCTGGGAGGTCTCCCGCATATCGAAAAATATGCCGAGGTGCTCTCCAAGTCCGGCCCAAGGAGGATTTCGCCTTTCTTTATCCCCATGGTTATCGCCAACCTCGCCTCTGGCCAGATATCCATAATGACGGGGGCCAAAGGCCCCAACAGCTGTGTCGTAACGGCCTGTGCGACGGGTACACACTGCATTGGTGACGCCTTCAGGATGATCCAGTACGGCGATGCCGATGCTATGATCGCCGGTGGTGCTGAATCGACCATTACCCCGCTGGCTTTTGCCGGTTTCAACTCCATGAAAGCACTTTCCAGGCGCAACGACGAACCTGAGCGTGCCAGCCGTCCCTTCGACAAGGGTAGAGACGGTTTTGTCATGGGGGAAGGGGCAGGCATCCTGGTTCTGGAAGAGATGGAATCCGCACTTGCAAGGGGCGCAGATATCCTTGCGGAGGTCTCAGGCTTCGGTATGTCGGGAGACGCGTTCCATATCACCGCCCCGTCGGAAGGGGGCACCGGAGCGGCTCAGAGCATGCGAAATGTCCTGAAGGATGCGGGTATAGATCCTGAGGACGTGAGCTACATCAATGCCCACGGTACCAGTACCTACTACAATGACATGTACGAGACTCAGGCGATCAAATCCGTTTTCGGTGAGGCTGCCTATAACGTGCCCGTCAGTTCAACCAAATCCATGATCGGCCACCTTCTTGGAGCAGCCGGTGGCGTTGAGGCCGTCGTCTCTGTTCTTGCAGTGAAGAACGACCGGGTCCCTCCCACGATCAACTACGAGGAACCCGACCCCGAGTGCGATCTGGATTATGTGCCGAATGAGGCAAGGGATGTAGAAGTTGAGGTTGCTATGAGTAATACTTTCGGCTTCGGCGGAACCAACTCCTGCGTGGCCTTCAGGAAGTTCAGACCCTGACGGTCTGCCGCCAGCCGACAGATCAACTACTATGAATAAAATAGAAGCGCTGCTTCTGGACCTCGATGGGACACTTCTGGACATCGAGGTTTCTTTTTTTCTGCGGACTATGACTGATTCCATGGTGAGCTACTTTGAAGACCTCGTTCCCGGGGACCTTTTCAAAGCAGGGCTTTCCGGAAGCATTAGGGAACTCACAGTTGCTCCAAGGAAAGATGGACAGAATAATGAGTATATCTTCTATTCATATTTTTCCAGCACCACAGGAGTACCTGAGTCAACAGCTAAAGACAGGTTCAGTTCTTTTTACCGTGACATATTCCCCGGGTTTTCGAGACATGGAACTCCTGTAGCAGGCGCTGCCAGGCTCGTCGAGGCAGCCTCTGCCGAGGGAATTGCGCTTGTTCTCGCTACCTCACCCATTTTCCCGAGAGAAGCGATACTTGAGAGGATGAAGTGGTGCAGGATCCCCCCGGTGCACTTCGAGATAATCGCAGACATGGAATCCACACGGTTTTGTAAACCTCAAGCACGATATTTTACAGATCTGGCAGGCGCTCTGCACATTCCCCCCGAACGGTGTCTGATGGCAGGCAACGATCTGTCACATGATATGGCTGCAGGGAGGACAGGCATGAAGACTTTCCTTGCCACAACACACATGATCGACAGACAGGAGCCTGCTGCTGATCCGGATTTTTCCGGCGACCTGGATGCCCTGGGCAGGCTTCTTGACCTGTGGTGAAAAGGATCTGTTGATGAGTCCAGGATTCACTCATATGCTGGGGATGGGTTTCAGCGGCAGGAGCTGGAGGCGCGGCCAAAGGGTGCCAGACGGCCCTCAGTCAGGGCTCAAGGATGTCACACCGCGCAAGGATAGTCCTAAGATCCACATTGTTCTTTTCCTGGTAACTTTCCTTACAACTACTGCGGCTGGTGCCATGCAGCAGGGTATAAATCCTCTCAGCGATCCGGCTGGTCTGGTCAAGGGCCTGTTCTTTTCTGTTACGTTAATGATCATCCTCCTGGGACACGAAATGGGTCACTATCTCACCTCAAAAGTGCACAGGGTAGACGCCACTCTGCCATACTTTATCCCGGCACCCTCCCTGGTGGGCACCTTCGGGGCAGTGATCAGGATGAGGGGGGCTATCTGGGACAGAAGAACCCTGCTGGACATCGGCGCTTCAGGCCCCCTGGTTGGTTTCGTACTGGCTCTACCCGCACTGGCTATTGGTTTTTTCCTGTCTTCTGCTGTACCCGCTGGTGCGGATTCCGGAGCTATATCCCTGGGGGACAGCCTGATAGTCTACCTGGTGGGTAAGCTGCTGGTGGGGGCCCTGCCGGAGGGCCAGACCCTGATCCTTCACCCGATCGGGTTCGCAGGATGGATCGGGATGTTTATAACCTCACTTAACCTGCTGCCCGTCGGTCAGCTGGATGGGGGCCACATTGCCAAGGCACTCTTTCCGGAGAAGGCAGATATTATCGCCAGGGCGGTACACATAGGTCTTATCTTCATGGGTGTTTTCTTCTGGGAAGGGTGGCTCATATGGGCCCTGCTCCTTCTTTTCCTTGGCGTGCGTCATCCGCCGATACTCCTGCCCCACATCGACCTTGATCCTCCCAGAAGAAAGGCGGGATTCGCCGCCCTTGCTATACTGGTGCTCACCTTTGTGCCATACCCTTTCATGGTCATGTAATTTTCACCCGCTGCGGGGCACCGAGGAACATTCGGACAGGCAAACGAATATTTTCATTACCTTGACAGCAAAAATGACTATGGGATAATTTCAGACCTGCCGAGGAGGCCCATATGAAAAAGACATTTACCCTTATCATCTGTTTGCTTCTTCTGTCCGTTACGATCTCCGGCTGTGTGGTCAGCAAGAAGGACTATCTTCTAAAGTCCGAAGAGGCCGACATGTTCGCTACGGGTCTTCAGAAGGAAAAGGCCGCAAACGCTGTTCTCAGGAGGGACCTGGAAACCCTTAGCGAGGAAAACATGGCTATCACTGAGGAAAGGGACGCTCTGGCAGGCAAGCTGGAAAAGGAACAGGCTGTAGGCGAAGAGCTCAGGGTCCAGAATGAGCGTTTGAGTGACATTCTCCAGTCAAAAGAGGTTTCACAGACGAGGATTATCAAGGAGACGATGGAGATAAACAAGAGGCTTCAGGAAACGAATGCGGAGCTCAGGGAAAAATTTGTTATCAGGGAAGATGAGCTCAAACGTTCAAGGGCCGAGAATACAGAGCTGCTGCGGAGGAAGGATGAAGAATTAAATCGCCTGAAGAACACTTATGATGAACTCGTAACGGGACTAAAAAGCGAGATCGAGGCAGGAGAAGTCCAGATAAAACGCATGAAGGACAGGCTCTCGGTCAATCTTGTGGAGAAGATACTGTTTGACTCGGGCAAGGCAAATGTCAAGCAGTCTGGAGTGAAAATTCTCCGGAAAGTCGGTTCACAGCTGGCAAAGATCCAGGGCAAGAGGATCCAGATCGAAGGGCACACCGATAATGTTCCGATCGGTGGGCGCCTCAGGGAGAAATTCCCAACGAACTGGGAGCTTTCAGCGTCCCGGGCGTTGGCAGTTGTCCATATCCTCCAGGAGGATTCGGGTATTGAAGCCGGCCTCCTGTCGTCTGCCGGTTACGGAGAATTTCAGCCGACGGCATCCAACGAGACCGAGGAGGGCAGGTCGCAGAACAGGCGCATTGAGATCGTTCTGCTGCCCCTTTATGAAAAAACTTCGGAAGCAGCGGAGACTGCGGGTGAAGTCAGATAACGGCGTGGTTTCCGGATATGCGTCCAGGCGAGAGCATTCCAATACAGATTAAAAACGGAGGAGCAAGATGACTAACAGCAATTTTCTTGTCAAAGTAACAGATGCTAAACTTCCTGACGTAAGAAAGGCACTGCAGGGAGCCGGTATAGAGGTCAGGAGTATTATCCTTGTCCACAAGGAAGAGGTTGAAGGTGAGGTTTCTCCTGAGGCAGAGGCGGGGGAGAACACACAGAGCTGAACCTTTCGGTACTGAACTTCGTTGATGGTTCCCGGTACCCGAAAGAATTTGGCAAAAGGGGGAGATCGTGAAGGTAAAATATATCGGGCATGCGTGTTTCCTGTTTGTTTCCGTGAATGGTACGAGAATAGTGACAGACCCCTATGATCACACTGCCTATGAAGGGGCCATCAGGTACGAACCAGTCGATGAGGAAGCCGACATAGTCCTTGTCTCCCACGGTCACCCCGATCACAATTACACGGCTGATATACGCGGTGAGCCGGTGATAATCAGCTCCATCGGGAACCAGATTGTGGAAGATATTGAGATCTCGGGACTGGGGACCTACCATGACACAACAAAAGGTTCCGAAAGGGGCAGCAACATTATTTTCAGGGCGGTAGTCGATGGGATCTCGATCTGTCACCTCGGTGATCTCGGGCACATTCTGGACGACAGCAGCGCAGAACAGATCAAGCCTGTTGATGTGCTGCTGATGCCGGTGGGCGGGTTCTTTACAATTGGGACCGGTGAGTCTGACGAAGTTATAGGCACCCTGGCCCCGAAGCTTGTTATTCCAATGCATTACAAGACTGAAAGCCTTGACTTTCCGATCGCACCAGTAGACGATTTTCTGGAGGGCCGTGGAGATGTCACCAGGACCGGTTCTTCAGAGGCGGAATTTACGAAAGAAAAACTGCCGTCGGGCATCATGGTACTCGAACCCGCGGCCGCACCCTGAATCCGGCAAGGAGCCGCAGTGCCATCAGATAAAAACGATTCAGCAGACAATCTTTCCCGCCGAAAACACGCCCGAGTCCCGGTCCATGTGGAAGTAAAGTACACCGACGGAACCGACTTCGTTCAGGACTACATGCTCAACGTTAGCAAAGGCGGGCTTTTCGTAGTGTGTGAGAACCCGCTGAAAGTCGGATCGGAAGTCGACCTGGAGTTTTCCCTACCGGATTTCAACCATGTGTTCAGGGTTAAGGGGCTCGTTGTCTGGAGCCGCCCTGCCACCCATTTTGAGCATGATCCGGGGATGGGCGTTCAGTTCCTGGACATGGAGGAGGAAGACCAGGCCATCCTGGACTCATTTGTCAGGATCCATCGTATGGAGGTTTAGTGCCGCCGCCCTGCAGTTCCCTCGAAGGCCGCAGTTCCCGACCGGCTTTTGCCGCCGACACCATGCTGGGTTCTCTTGCCAGAAAACTCAGAATGCTGGGATATGACACGACTTACTTTCCGGAGATCACTCTCGGAGAGCTTAAATATCACTGCAGAGCGGAGTCCAGGATACTTTTGACCCGAAACAGACGCATCAGGTCCAGCAAGGGTCTGGTGGCCTGGCAAGTCAGCGGTAATGGATACATGCAGGAGTTCTGGTCCATCTCCTGCAGCCTGGCCGAGTTGGGTTTCGCACCGGTATTGCTGGGCCGCTGTACGATCTGTAACGGCAAACTCGAAAGGAAACTCCCCGATCAGGTCCGTGACAGGGTACCTCCGCACGTCCTTTCGACCCGGCAGAGATTCCTCCTGTGTCCGGGATGCAGGAAAGTCTACTGGAAGGGTACACATGAGGTCAGAATGAGGGAGGAAGCCCGGGAAATGATGGAGATCATGGCGGGGAACAGAGATTGAGTCCCACAGGCTCCCCGGGCAGGGTATTGATACTGGTTGGCGGGTGCCTTGTCGTCGTTGGCCTGATCATGGTCATGGCTCCGCGTATACCCTGGATAGGGAAACTTCCCGGCGATTTTATCCTTAAAAGGAAGAGCTTTACCCTCTACTTTCCTCTTGCCACATCAATCGTTCTGAGCCTCCTGCTCACATTATTACTTAATCTGTTCCGACGATAGTGTTTTGGAGCAACGTTTAACGCCTAACGTCTATGACTCATGGCCCCTTGCCTATAGCCTACAGCCTGTTACCCCCGACCCGAAAAACCTTGACGAAATCTGCCCTGTCGACTAGGTTTAAGCATTTAATTTCAAAGATATAATCAGGTATTTACGAGCCATCAACGCGAGGAAAATTAATGGTGACAGACGGCGAAAACAGGCTCCATAAACTCCGTATGGAAAAAGTTGAGCAGATCAGGGAGATCGGTGTCGATCCATACGTGACCAGATTTAACAGGGAGCACACTGCCCAGGTCATTCATGCTGAAATGGATGGCAAGAGCCCGGAAGAGGTGGAAGGTTCGGGGAGAACCTTTACCCTGGCGGGCAGGATAGTCGCTCTTAGAAGTTTCGGTAAGGCGGCGTTTCTTCATCTCGAGGATTCATCAGGCCGGATACAGGTCTTTGTGAAGAAGGACACTGTCGGGGAGGGACCCTTCGGCGGTTTTAAAAAGTGGGATGTTGGAGACATCGTCGGTATTTCCGGTACCCCCTTCGTAACCAGATCGGGTGAACTGACTGTCCTGGCGTCAACCGCAACGCTCCTCACCAAGTCAGTGAGACCCCTCCCGGAGAAGTGGCACGGCCTCAAGGATGTTGAGCTGAGATATCGCCAGCGGTATGTGGATCTCATTGCCAATCCACAGGTGAGGGAAATATTCCGCACCAGGAGCAGTCTCATTTCGAACCTGAGAAAGTGTCTGGACAGCAGAGGATTCATGGAGGTAGAGACCCCCATGATGCAGCCTGTTGCCGGAGGGGCCGTGGCACGCCCTTTCGTAACCCACCACAACGCTCTGGACATGGACCTCTATCTCAGGATCGCCCCCGAACTGTATCTGAAGCGTCTGGTTGTTGGAGGGTTTGAAAGGGTATACGAACTGAACAGGAACTTCAGGAATGAAGGCGTTTCAACTATGCACAACCCTGAATTCACCATGCTGGAATTCTATATGGCTTATGCCGATTACCAGAACATGATGGACTTCACCGAGGAGCTGCTCAGGGAGGTAGTTGAAAATACACTTGGCCGCGCCCAGGTTTCTTACCAGGGAAAAGTCCTCGATTTTTCCAGACCCTTTGAACGCAGGAAATTTTCCCAGTGTCTTTTCCAGTTAGATGGTTTCGGCGAAGAGGAACAAAAGGACCGCAGCGCAGCCGAGATGTTTGCAAAGGAAAGAGACATTGCAGTTGATCAAAATGACCCGCTCGGCAAGATCCAGCAGAAGATCTTCGATAAGTTCGTGGAGCCCGGGCTCCTTGATCCCGTTTTTGTTCACGATTATCCGGTGGACGTCTCTCCACTTTCCCGACGCAGCGACGACGATCCGGAGATCGCCGAGCGCTTTGAACTTTTCATTGCGGGCATGGAGGTAGCAAACGGGTTTTCCGAGCTGAACGACCCCAGGGACCAGGAGGGTCGTTTCCTGAACCAGGTGTCTGAACGTGAAGCAGGTGATGACGAGGCCCACATGATGGACAGGGATTACATAAGAGCGCTGGAATACGGTTTACCCCCAACAGCCGGCGAAGGTATCGGGATCGACCGTCTCACAATGCTGCTGACTGATGCGGCTTCCATTAGAGAAGTGATACTTTTTCCCCATCAGAGATCTGAACAAACGTGAGGAGCACCTTGAAACTTTCTTTCGAGTGGATGGTAGCCCTTCGCCATCTGCGTTCACGCCGTCGGCATGCCTTCGTCTCCCTGATAACGGTGATCTCGATCCTGGGGGTGGCGCTTGGTGTGGCAGCCCTTATTACGGTCATTTCCGTCATGACCGGTTTTTCCGATTATATGAAGGATCGTATTCTGGGCACTACTTCACACATCCTCGTCCAGGGGGTGAATGGAATTCCTGATTATGAAAAGGCCATGGAACAGATCTCCGAAAATCAGGAGGTGGCGGCCCTCTCACCATATGTCATGGGCCAGTCGCTCCTGAAGGTCGGAGGAGAAGTAACGGGGGTGGTAGTCCGGGGGGTCGATCCGGAGGGCGAGGGAAAGGTGACAGACCTCGCTAAAAACATGATCAGCGGCTCTCTGGAGAACCTTGACAACGACGGCATCGTGGTCGGTGTTGAGATGGTGCGTCTGCACGGGGTCAAGGTTGGCGACAAGATCACCCTGGTATCCCCGTCTGAAGTATCATCCCCCTTCGGTATGATACCCCTTATGGAGCGCTTCACGGTCGAAGGTGTGTTCGAGACGGGTATGTACGAATACGACACGGGCCTGGTCCTTATCAGCCTCAGGTCTGGGCAGACATTCTTTGATATGGGTGAGGACGTTTCCGGTATCGCAGTCAAGGTCAGGGATATTTACAAGACAGGGGATATCGTCAAGCAGATCCAGGCCTCTTTGGGTTATGCGTACTGGGTGAGAGACTGGAAGGAGATGAATCAGAACCTGTTTTCAGCCCTCAAGCTGGAAAAGATCACCATGTTCGTAATACTGATCTTGATCATTGTAGTCGCGGCCTTTAACATCATCGGCACCCTCATCCTGGTAGTAATGGAAAAGGGGAGGGAAATAGCTATTCTCAAGGCCATGGGGGCCACAAAAAATTCGATCGGCAGGATCTTTCTCCTGGAAGGACTGGTGATCGGGATCGGGGGAACAGTCCTGGGGCTTATTCTCGGTCTGGGACTCTGCTGGCTGCTCACGCGATATCAGTTCGTTGAACTCCCGGCGAGTGTTTATTATGTGACAACGCTCCCGGTCAAGGTGGACCCGGCGGATGTTGCCGTAATTTGCCTTGCTGCCATTGCTGTCAGCTTCGCTGCCATCATCTATCCCGCAAGAAAAGCAGCTGGACTCAACCCGGTGGAGATCCTGCGCTATGAGTGATCCTGGAGTGCGATCGGTCCTCAGCGCAGAAGGCCTTGTAAAGACCTTTCGGAAGGGCGGTCAGGACATAAAAGTTCTGGGAGGGGTCGATTTTTCTCTTAACCATGGACAGATTGTGGGCATACTTGGAGCTTCTGGAGCAGGGAAAAGTACTTTTTTACACATCGCTGGAGGATTGGACTCACCGACGACCGGAAGGGTATCTGTAGCAGGGGAAGATATATTCAAGCTCAGCGAACAGGGGCTGTCGAGTTTCCGCAACAGGAATATTGGTTTCATATTCCAGATGCACTATCTCCTTACTGAATTTACCTGTATGGAGAACGTCATGATGCCGGGGATAATAGCGGGATTCGACAGGGTTGAGGTAGCTGAACGAGCCGGTTATATCCTGGAGCGGGTTGGATTGTCTTCAAGGCTTTCTCACAGGCCCGGTGAGCTTTCAGGCGGCGAGCAGCAGAGGGCGGCAGTGGCCAGGGCGCTGGTCAACGAACCTGATATTGTCCTGGCGGATGAACCTACCGGGAACCTTGATTCAGTCACGGCCAGGTCCGTTCAGGATCTGTTTCTCGAACTCAATGAAGAACTTGGAACAACATTTTTGGTTGTCACTCACAACAGGGAGATGGCCTCAAAATTTCATGCCCGTTATGTTCTCCGTGACGGTCTGCTCGATCCGGAGGAATAAGTGAAGGTTGTTTTCTCAAGATCAGTGGTCCTCCTGTCCTCGATTCTGCTCATCTTTGAGGCTTTTTCACCGCTGCCTCTTTTTGGAGAGCCCCTGAGTGTTGTGGCGGTTCGGGTTGAGGGTAATGTGAGGGTCGACAGCTCAAGTGTAGAGAAAACTCTATCCTGGAAGGCAGGTGACCCCTGGGACCCCGCGAAAGTCAGCCGCGACGTAAAGGCCCTTTACAGGCTGGGAGCTTTTTCCAGGGTGAAGATCGACGAGGAAGAGTCAGGAGGAGGGATAGTTGTAAAAGTGCGCGTTGAAGAGTTTCCAATGGTTCGCAGTATCCGTTTCAAGGGGAATTCGAGCGTGTCGGATTCCGATCTGAAGAAGGTCCTGGATATGAAAGCCTTCAGCTTCTACAACCCGGCAGACACGTTTTCAGAAATAGAGGCCCTCAAAGGTGTATATAGAAAAGCGGGGTATTATGACATTGCTGTGAAGGAAGAAACGGAGAAGACAAAAACCGGCGTGCGTCTTACCTACAGATTCGTCGAGGGCGAAAAGGCTCTTGTCAACGAGGTGGACATCATTGGAAACAGGAGCCTCAGCGATTACCAGATAACCAGGCTTCTGCAGACCAAGGAAAAAGGGCCCCTTGCATGGCTTTCAACCTCCGGGATCTTTGTCAAGGGACAGATGGCCGACGACCTCACCAGGATCCGTTTGCTTTACTTTGAGCACGGATTTCTGGATGTTGTTGTCGAAGAACCTGAGATAAAGGCGCATCCTTCCGGCTCGGGCCTTTATATCGCCATCAGGGTCCATGAGGGACCCCAGTACAGGGTGGGCAAGGTACAATACACCGGCCAGTGGGATGATCTGCGCGAAAAGGATGCGGACAAACTCAGGATGAGCACCGGCAAGGTCTTTGTCAGGAGCGAACTCATTGAGGATCTGAAACAGCTTCAGAACGTCTACCGAAATGTCGGATACGCCAGGGCTAAAGTTCAGACAGGCTTCAGCAAGGATCCTGACTCAGGGCTGATCGATATTGAACTGCGTCTGATCAAAGGACCACTGGTCAGGGTCAGGTGGATCGAGATCGAAGGCAATTTCAAGACAAGGGACTATGCGATCAGGCGCGAAATGAGACTCACAGAAGGTGAGATCTTCAGCCAGAAGAAAGTGGAGGACTCGAGGCGTTTTGTCAGGTCACTGGGCTTTTTTGATGAAGTGTCCATAAGTGTCGTAGAAGTCGGTAAGGATCAGGCGGATCTCCTCGTCAGGGTCAAGGAAGGCTCCAGCGGAACATTCACGGCGGGATTTGCCTATTCCAGTATTGATGGGCTTATCGGGACCCTCTCACTGTCACAGGGGAACCTTTTTGGACGTGCCCAGAAACTGAATCTCGACTCGGAGTTCGGGTCTGAAAAAACATCATACAGCGTTACTTTTACCGAACCGAGGCTGTTTTCCGGACTATACTCCCTGAAAACGGATATCTTCGATCGAAGCAGGGAGTATTCCAACTACACCCAGGATTCCAAGGGAGGCAGCATAAAGCTGGGTTATCGGATCACCGACAATACGTCCGTTTCTGCCAGATACCGCAACGCCGAACTCACAGTGTATGATCTGGCCCTTGATGCCTCCAATCTGATCAAACAGCAGGAGGGGACCTCAACCACTTCGTCCATGAGCCTGGACTTCCGATACGACACCAGGGACTTTCCCAGGGACCCCAGGACGGGGATCATGCTCTCATCCTCTGTCGAGTTAGCTGGCGGCCTAATGGGAGGGACAAACGATTTTGTCAGGACGCTCCTTGAGGGTAGTTACTTTGTTCCTCTTTACAAGGATTTCATCGGTTCGATCCACTCCGAGCTTGGCGTTGTAAACGCTTACGATAACAACAACATACCGGTGACTGAGAGGTTTTTTATGGGTGGCCTCAATACTGTAAGGGGATTTGAGTTCCGTACAGTTGGCCCACTGGATGAAGATGGCGAGCCCCTGGGGGGCAGCAAGTCCTTTTTAACGAATTTTGAGATAAAATACCCCCTTGTCAGAGATGCCGGGATCGCCGGTGTACTCTTCCTCGACGTGGGCAACGTGTGGGCTGAAGAAGAGAACGTCGGGGTCGGCGACCTGAGAAAAGGCGCCGGATTCGGGTTCCGCTGGAGTTCCCCGGTGGGGCTTTTGAGGCTGGAGTGGGGATTCAACCTGGATCCGAAGGGTGATGAGCAGAACCCGGGTTGGGAATTTTCCATCGGAACACTGTTCTGAGTTTTCATCTGGCGAATAATGTGATCTCGCTGTGTAATAAAAGGAGGAATATCGATATGAAGTATTTTGCTGGATCTGTTTTATCCGTGGTACTGGTTTCGGCGCTTGCAATGCTCCCGGCAACGGTCCAGGCCGCGTCAATTGTCAAGATAGGTATTGTTGATCTGCAGAAGGCCCTGAATGCTACAACTGAGGGCATGGCGGCAAAGAAGAGCCTGAAAACCAGGCACTCCGCAAAGCAGGACAAGCTCGACTCCATGCAGGAGGAATTGAAAGCCATGGAGGACAAACTGAAAAGTCCGGTCCTTTCCAAAGAAGCCCTTTCCGATCTCCAGGAGAAATACCGGGCCAAGAAACAGGAGATTATAGAGTTCCTGACCGTTTCCAAACAGGAAGAGGAAAAGGAGAACCAGGCGCTGTCGGGAAGAATACTCAAAGGCCTGGTTGAGATAGCCAGGAAGATCGGGCAGGATGAAGGCTACACAGTCATGCTTGAAAAGAACAGCGGTGGGATCATCTACGCTATCGACAGCCTGGATCTGACGGAAAGAGTCGTCAAAATATACAACGAGGATCACCAGGGCTCAGGCGGGAGCGGCAATTGAGAAAGTTTACACTGCGTAAAATTGCCGGCCTCCTGGAAGGAGAGGTGGTCGGGGACGGTAATCTTGAAGTCACAGACATCAAGTCCCTTGAGGAGGCTGGACCCCGTGACCTGTCCTTCTTTTCCAATCCCAGGTATCGCGAGGATCTCGAGTCCACAAACGCCGGAGGCATCATTGCTTCCAGAGGCGTAGAGGCAGAAGGAAAGAACCTCATCAGGGTAAAAGACGCGTACCTTGGATTTGCCGCTGCCATGGAGATCTTTTATGGCAAAGAGTACAAGGCATCGGGCATCAGTCCATCTGCGATCGTTCATGAAAAGGCAACTATCGGCAGTGAACCGAGCGTGGGAGCATCTGTTGTTGTCAGCGAGGGCGCTTGTATCGGGGACAGGACAACACTCATGCCGGGTTCGTATGTTGGGCCCGGTGCCAGGGTTGGCGACGATTGTATGATCCACCCCAATGTAACTCTGGAAGAGGGAGTGATCCTTGGTGACAGGGTCGTGATCCACGCTGGATCAGTTGTTGGAAGCGATGGATTTGGTTACGCCAGAAAGGGGCGCAGCTGCAGGAAAATAATACATGCCGGGACAGTCCTGATCGAAGATGATGTGGAGATCGGGGCATGCTGTGCTGTCGACAGGGCTGTAATGGGGCAGACCATCATAGGGCAGGGGACGAAGTTAGACAACCTGATCCAGGTTGGGCATAATGTGAAGATAGGCAGGGACTGCGTCCTGGTCTCATTCGTTGGTCTTGCCGGGAGCGTAACGCTCGAGGATGGAGTCACAATGGCCGGACGATCAGGTGTTGTTGGTCACCTCAAGGTAGGTGAGGGTGCAACACTGCTTGCCAACTCGGTCGTTCTTAAAGATGTTCCACCCGGTTCCAGTGTCGCCGGATACCCTGCTACGGACGCTGCCGAGTGGCGCAAGAGAACTGTCCTCGCGGCCGGCCTGGGGACCATGAGAAAAAAGATGAGGAAACTGGAAAAGTTGGTCGCAAAACTGGAGGACGATGACAAAGGAGAGGGAAGATAATGGATGTCAGGCGGATTATGGAAATACTCCCCCACAGGTACCCCTTCCTGCTGGTGGACAGGATAGTGGAAATTATTCCCAACGAAAAAGGGGTCGGTATAAAGAACGTGACCTTTAACGAGGAGTTTTTCCAGGGGCATTTTCCTGGCCATCCGGTGATGCCTGGTGTGCTTATTATCGAATCCATGGCTCAGGTAGCCGGGATCCTGGCTTTTTTGTCAACTTCCAACAGGGAAGATCTTGAAAAAGAGATTCAGAACAAGGTGGTTTATTTTCTCGGGATGGACAACGTTAAATTCCGCAAGCCGGTCGTGCCCGGCGACCAGCTCCGAAACGAGGTCGTCATAACCAGAAGCAGGAAAACTGTTTGGGGGTTTTCCTGCAAAGCTTTCGTGGATGATTCGCTTGTTGCCGAAGCTGACATCAAGGCTATGCTCATTGACAGGGATGATTCGGAAGAATCTTCTCAAAAGGATGGCTGATGTCGGGAAATGACACAAAACCTGTTGTGGACCCGAAGGCCTTAATTCATCCTGGAGCTCAGCTTGACGAGGATGTCGGTGTCGGTCCCTTCTCGATAATAGGGCCCAACGTCAGGATAGCTTCTAAAACGGTCGTTGATTCCCATGTGGTAATCGGCGGCAGAACAACAATAGGCAGGAACAACCGTATTTTCCCGTACGCTTCAGTGGGCGCGGACCCTCAAGATCTCAAATTCGGAGGTGAGGACAGCGAGCTGATTATCGGGGACGGGAACACTATCAGGGAATGCGTTACGATTAACAAGGGGACCGAGGGCGGTGGTATGGTGACCCGACTTGGCAACGGGATCCTCATAATGGCCTACTGCCATGTGGCTCACGACTGCTTCCTCGAGGATGGCGTTATCATGGCCAACCAGGCGACCCTTGCCGGCCATGTGACCGTGGAGAAAAATGCATTCCTGGGGGGGATGTCGGGTGTGCATCAGTTCTGCAGGGTAGGCTCCCTGGCCATGCTTGCTGCTCACTCTTACGTAAATATGGACGTTGCCCCCTATACCACCGTTCAGGGCGTACGAGCCAGGCTCTCCGGTCTAAATTTAATAGGGTTAAAGCGAAGCGGTATGAGCGAGGAGTCCATAAGCAGCCTGAAAAACGCCTACAGGACCCTTTTTAAATCGGGGTTATCACTGGAAAAGGCCCTGGAGGAGATCGGCCACAATGTCCCGGAATCCGAAGCAGTCTCTCACCTCGTGGATTTCCTGAAAAATTCCGAGCGAGGCGTCACCAGATGACAGACACCCCTGCACCGCTGGGGATCATTGCCGGTCAGGGTGAACTGCCTGTGGAGCTTGCTGACGCTGCGGAACGGGCCGGCCGCCGTGTTTTCGTTATTGCCCTCGAGGGTGAGGCTTCAGCTGCACTTGCTCTGAAAGGCAGGAAAGTCCAGTGGTTTGAGGTTGGTCAGTTCCGGGAGATCCTCACTGCCCTGAGGGAAGACGGCATCAGAGATCTTCTACTTGCGGGGAAGATCGATCACATAACCCATATGGAGTCCGGCCCAATGGACCCGGGCCTTGCGGGCCTGCTCTCCTCACTGGAGGACCTCAGGGGGCACACAATTTTAAGGGCACTTACGGAGGTCCTTGCAAAAGAGGGTTTCTCGGTTGTCGATTCAACAAGCCTGGTACCGGAAATGTTCCCCGAGCCCGGTGTCCTGGCCGGCGGCGACCCCGATGAGATCCGATTAAGAGACATCACCTTCGGATGGAATCTGGCAAAAAAGGCGGCAGGGCTCGATATCGGGCAGACAGTCGTTGTCAAGAACATGTCCGTAGTGGCCGTAGAAGCTCTTGAAGGCACGGACGAAGCGATCCGGCGCGGCGGCCGCCTTGCCGGGGGTGGTATCGTGGCAGTCAAGGTTTCAGCGGAGGATCACGATTTCAGGTTTGATGTGCCCACTCTGGGACCCGAAACAGTTATGGCCATGGCACAGGCTGGAGGTGGACACCTGGTTCTGGAAGCGGGAAAATGCATTCTTCTGGACAGAGAGCAGGTCCTGCGGTTGTGCCGGGAAAATGGTGTCAGCCTCATCTCAGTGGACGAGGGGTATCTGCGGGGTCTGACGTGAACAAGAGGGTCATGATGGTGGCCGGCGAAGCCTCGGGAGATATGTACGGGGGAAGCCTTGCACGGTCATTCAGGGATCTGGTCCCCGGCATCTCACTTTACGGTGCCGGAGGGGATGAGATGCGCGGGGCCGGGGTTAATCTGATAGCTGACATAAAAGATCTATCTGTCATGGGGATAGCAGAGATAATCAGCCGAATACGCCCCCTGCTGCGCATAAAAAAGCGCCTGAGTACCGAACTTCTCCACAATCCACCCGATGGCCTCGTGGTCATTGATTTTCCCGGCATGAATATGACTCTGGCCCAAAAGGCGAAAGAAGCGGGAGTGCCCGTGGTGTATTATGTCGCACCAAAACTCTGGGTATCAAGGAAGGGAAGGATAGGAAAGCTCCGCAGATGCGTTGACAGGATACTGGCCATTTTCCCCTTCGAGGAGGAGTTTTTCAGGGAACAGGGGGTTCCAGTTACATATGTGGGCAATCCGATCATGGATTTTCTCAAACAGGACAGCAGCTACGAACAGTTCCGCCGGAGACATTCCCTCAACGGGGCCGGGAAGGTCGTGGGGATCCTGCCGGGCAGCCGGCCGGCGGAGGTGCAGAGGCTCCTTCCTGTGTTTCTGGAAGCGTGCAGCCTGATCCTTGCGGAACTGGAAGGTCCCGTCCGGTTTTTCCTGCCCAGGGCATCCACTGCTCCCGATGAGATGATCAGGCGGATCATTGCTGATAGCGGCCTGGACGTTACCGTTGTTGAGGGTGAGTCGAGACAGGTTCTCAGGGCGGCGGACGTATCCCTGGTGACCTCGGGCACCGCCACACTGGAAGCTTTTCTTCTCGGGGCCCCTCAGGTCGTGGCCTACAAGACCTCGCGGTTGACGTATTTTATCGGCATGAGGATGCTCAACGTTCCCAGGGTCAGTCTGCCCAACCTGCTCACGGGAAGAGATGTTGTTGTCGAGCTTCTCCAGGACCAGGTCATACCGGAGAGACTTGCCATGGAGAGCCTGGGTCTGCTGATGAGTGAAGACGCCCGGCGAAACTATACCGAAGCGGGAAACGAGGTGAGGCAGGCACTGCGGGGTGAGGGGGCGTCCCTCACAGCTGCCAGGACTGCCCTGGAGACCTTTGCGATCTGACACTATGGGTAAATTAAGACACATGGCCCGGATCTACGGCCGCTTGTTTATATACGTGAAACCTTACGTTTGGCAGCTGGTTATCTCCGCACTGGCAATGATCGGTATCGCCGGAAGTACTGCCGGGATAGCGCTTCTGATGAAGAACGTCCTCGACGACGTTTTCATCACACAGGACGAAAAAATGCTGGTCCTCGTACCGGTGGCCATACTCATCGTTTACCTTGTAAAAGGCGTGTGCAGGTACATCAGGACCTACGTCATGAACGCCGCCGGCATAAGGATAATCAGGGACATCAGGAACGATCTTTACAAACACCTCCACAGGCTCTCCATGTCCTACTTCACTGAGACTCCCACCGGCATTCTGATGTCCAGGGTGACCTATGATGTATCCATGATCCAGAGCGCGATCACTGACGCCCTGACAGGAGCGGTCAGGGACGTACTGACAGTCATTGCCCTTGCGGGCGTTGCGCTTTACAGGAATCCTACACTCGGCGCCCTCGGGCTTCTGGGTTTTCCCTTTGCCATGATACCCATGGTCAGGTTCGGCAGCATGATGAAGAGGGCCAGCACAAGGTCTCAGGAACAGATGGGGGATCTTAACAAGCTCATGCAGGAGAGGATCTCGGGGATGGGCCTTGTTAAGGCATCGGGTGCCGAAGAATCAGAGCTTGAAAGGTTCAAAGAGGAGAACGATGCGCTGGTGGGAACTTTCCTGAAAGTCCAGAAGGTCAGGGCGCTTTCCCAGCCGGTCATGGAATTTGTTGGAGCCGCCTCGGCGTCCCTCATCATTTGGGTCGGGGGAACGATGGTGATGAGGGGAAGCATGACAGTGGGTGATTTCTTCTCTTTCCTTTCTGCCCTCATACTCATGTATGAACCGGTCAAGCACATTAACGAGGTCAACAACGTCATGCAGCAGGGCCTGGCTGCGGCCGAAAGAGTATTCGATCTTTTCGATATTGCACCTGAAGTGGACGACGCCCCCGATGCCATTGAACTGGAACGATCCACTGGACTCATAGAGTTTGACAACGTCAGTTTTCGCTACGGCAGGGATTGGGTACTCCGGGACATAAACCTGCGCATCGAGCCGGGAACAAAACTCGCTATTGTGGGGACGAGCGGCGGTGGAAAGACGACCCTTGTGAATCTGATACCCAGATTTTTCGATGTTAACGAGGGTTCGGTGAGGATCGATGACTACGATGTGCGCATGATCACCCAGAAAAGTCTCCGGAACCAGGTCTCAATAGTATCTCAGGAAGTGGTTTTGTTTAACGAATCGGTCCGGCAGAATATCTGCTACGGTCTTCCTGACACCGATGAAAAGGAAGTGGAAGAAGCACTGAAGGCAGCTTATGCATATGATTTTGTCATCAAACTCCCCAATGGCCTCGATACGATTATCGGAGAAAGGGGTACGAGCCTTTCGGGAGGGCAGCGGCAGAGGCTTTCAATTACCAGAGCCATTTTGAAGGATTCACCGATACTGATCCTGGATGAAGCCACATCTTCTCTTGACACCGAGTCTGAATATCTTGTGGCCAAAGCTCTGGACAACCTGGTAGAGGGCAGGACGACCCTGGTAATTGCTCACAGGATATCCACCGTCCGCAACGCGGACAGGATACTTGTGGTCTCAGACGGGATGATCGTGGAGTCCGGATTACACGCTGATCTGCTGAATGGAGATGGTGAATACGCACGGCTCTACTCTTTACTGGTAGAGGATGTGGCCGCAAAGTAGATGTTTCCCGGGGACTCGTAACGGATCACCAGGGCAGGCAGCGCCTGATAACAGTGTTGATGCTGCTTACACAGGTTTTATGGTACGGCCGGAGTAAATCTCTATCACCGGAATTTACGGGCTTCAGGTCCGCGACCCGGGAGGAATGGATTTGTCACCTGCAGATGGCGGCGAGAGGCTCGGATTCGGGGGATGGTTCATCCCCAGGTTTGCCCGTACCATGATAAGGACGATCTGCAGGACGGCGTCCATTACTGTTAATGGTGTTGAGGCGATCGATGATCTCGAGTCCAGTGGGCAGGAGGCGGTGATCGTCTTTTTTCACGGAAGGCAATTCATCCTTGTGGACCACCTCAGGGGACGAAAAGTAAGCGTTATGTCCAGCCTCAGCAGGGACGGCGAACTCCAGGCAAGGACGCTCTCCGGGTTCGGGTATAAGATCGTCCGGGGATCTGCCTCGCGGGGAGGGGCAAAAGGGCTGATAGGCCTCAAAAAACTGATGAAGGACGGGTATCATTCGACCTTTGCCGTGGACGGCCCCCGCGGGCCGATAAATGAGGCCAAGCCCGGTGCTGTATTTCTGGCTAAAAAAGTCGGGGCGCCCCTACTCCCGCTCATTTCATCAGCCAAACCGGCACGGATCTTTTCCAGAGCGTGGGACAGGTACATGCTGCCATATCCATTCAGCCGGGCGGTGGTGATCTATGGGAGCCCGATCTTCCTCGACAGTGATACCAGTGAGGAGGCGCTTGAAAGAGACAGCCGGATGATCCAGAAAGTACTCCTGGATCTTCAGGATGATGCCGACAGGATAGTGGGGTATTTGTAGTTCATGTCCAAGGTCATGTAATATTAAAGGATGGGGGCCAGTTTATAGGGCCTCATGAATTGAGATAATCAAAAGCAAGCGTGCTATGTGTCTACAGGATCTATGCAAGGAGATGGGTTATGACAGTGAGTAAGGAACTCATGGATATTCTGGCCTGCCCCAAGTGCAAGGGTGAAGTCGAGCTTGAGGCAGAGGAGACAGGGATCGTGTGCTCTTCATGCCGCCTCAGATACCGGGTGGAAGACGGCATCCCTGTCATGCTCATCGACGAAGCCGAATCTCTTGACTGACAGGCCGCTCGCCTGCCGCCAGCCGGTTGCGCCAGTAGAGCACAACGGCACCGGCCCCGCTGATGCGAACAGGGATTGATGCTGGATCGCAGAAGATTTGAAAAGAGGGTTGAAAACCCAAAGCCGGCTGTAGCCGGCCTTCTTATCGTCCTGTCGGCTTTCTATGGACTTTTGGCCGCCATCAACAGGGGTCTTTTTGCGGTGGGGATGCGCCGCAAAAGGAGCCTTGATACCCCTGTAGTCAGTGTTGGGAACATCACTGTGGGTGGCGGCGGTAAAACGCCCCTGGTCGCCTGGCTTGCCACGAGGCTTGCGCGAGAAGGGAAAAGGGCGGTGATCCTGACCAGGGGGTACGGGAGGAAGTCCACAGGTTTACATGTCCTTGGTGGGCCTGGCCGGCAGAGTGCGCCCGATGCCTCGATCCACGGGGACGAACCGTGTCTCCTGTTTGATACAACAGGTGTCCCGGTTTATGTCTCCAACAGCAGGTATGAGGCGGCTGTTGCTGCACTCGAGGATGGAGACGTGGACATATTCCTTCTGGATGATGGTTTCCAGCACTATTCTCTGGCAAGGGACCTGGATATAGTAGCGGTGGACTTTGCCAGGAGGTTCGGAAACGGTCGGCTTCTGCCGGCAGGGATCCTGAGGGAACCTGTTCGCAGGCTGGGTCTTGCTGATGCTGTTATCATCACCAAGGCCGCAGGGACCGATCCCGATCTTGCGGGATCCATCGCCAAGGTCACAAACGCACCGATATGCTGGTCAAGCTACGAAGCTGTCAGGCTGAGGCGGGCGGGATCAGGAGATCTGTCCCCCCTCCACCATATTAGTGAAAAAAAAGTTTTTCTGGTTTCCGGTATAGCGGATCCCCAGTCCTTTGAAACACTTGCTGAAGATATGTCTGTAGTAATAACGGGCCATGCCAGGTATCCTGACCACCATTTTTTCACTGCGCAGGATGTGCTCGAGGTGAATCAGAAGGCAAGAGACTCCGGTGCAGAATTACTCCTTACCACGGAAAAAGATCTTGTCAGATGGCCAGCCCTAAAGTCAGGTCTGCCATGCTTTGCACTGGTAGCAGAACCGGCGTTCTTTTCAGGAGAACGAATCCTGACTGACATGATATTTTCCCTTTTCCCAAAAGAGTAGTGCATGTACGAGAACTGGTTTGTAAATAATGCCTCGGCCTTTATTCTTCAGGTTTTCGGTGCTTTCTGCAGAATTCTTCCGAGGAAGGCAAATCTCGTCATGGGCAGGATGATCGGGCTTGCCGGTTACCTTCTGTCGGGGAACAGGCGGCGCATCGCGCTGGAAAACCTGAACAGATCATTTGGTAACGAGATATCACCTGAAGAGAAAGTCCGGTATGCCAGGGGGTCTTTCACAAGTTTCGGTATGGGGCTGACCGAGTTTTTCACATTTCCGTCCCTAACGGACACGAAGATCAATGATATGACGGAAGTCACGGGCATCGAGAACCTGGATTCGGCCCTTGCTGAGGGCAGGGGCGCCCTTATCCTGACGCTTCACATGGGATTGTGGGAATTTATGCCGGCGGCACTCATATCTCTGGGCTATGAGATGTCAATAGTTGCCAAGGCGGCCAGGACCGAATCAGCAAACAGGATGCTGACAAACTGCCGCCAGAGCGTGGGTGTCTCGGTCCTTTATGGGTCGGGGATCATGAGAGGAATAATGAGACAGCTGAAGTCGGGTGGTCTGGTCGGTTTTGTCCTGGACCAGAATGCTCTGCCGGAAGACGGTATATTCGTCCCCTTTTTCGGGAGGCTGGCCTGTACACTCGATAGCCTGGCGGTTATTGCCATCCGAACCGGCGCTCCTGTGGTGCCGGTCTTCACTTACAGGCAGGAAGGCGGTCACAGGGTTGTGGTGGGCCGGCCCATGCCCGCCCCGGAAATAGCCGGCGAAAGGGAAAAGGACGTTTACAAAAGGACGCTGGCATATACACAGTGGACCGAAAACGTCGTCAGGGCCCATCCCGAACAGTGGATGTGGCTACACGAGAGGTGGAAGACGAGACCTGTTGATGATAGTGATGACCTCGTCCAGGGTCCAACGTCCAAAGTCCAACGTTAGTAAATATGTGTTCAGATAGTTTAGTGTTATTGAGAGACTCGGTATTGGATAACAGATCAGAATGGTGATGAAGGATGTGTGATGACTGAAAGCAAAATATATACATCACAACCTGACATTGGACGTTGGACGTTGGACGTTGGACGCGAAAAACGCCCATGCGTTTTTCTAGACCGCGACGGTACCATCATTGACGAACTGGGTTACCTCGGTGACCCTCAGGGGGTCAGGCTGTACCCGGGGGCAGGTAAAGCCCTGGCAAGACTCTGCACCGCAGGTTATCTTTTGATCATCGTCACAAACCAGTCCGGGATCGCGAGGGGTTATTTTACCCTGGGGGCTGCCGCGGCGGTAAATGTTGAGCTGGTCAGGCAGCTGCGGGGAGTTGATGCAGAGGTCGCCGGTGTATATTTCTGTCCCCACATGCCCGACGCAGAGTGCTCCTGCAGGAAGCCTGCGGTGGATATGGTCAGAAGGTCAGAATATGACCTGGGAGTCGACCTCGACTCATCCTGGGTGGTGGGCGACACTGCCATGGATGTCAGCATGGGCCTGAATTCCGGATTGAATCCGATCCTGGTGATGACGGGCAAGGATGACAAGGGTGACGTCCCCCCGGGGACGACAGTTGCAGCCGATCTGGCCGAAGCAGCTGAAATAATACTGGAGGGTGGTGTCTGAGTCCTTTGCGGTTCTTCCGAACGCTGATAGTGGTCATTTTAGCTGCCCTGGTCGCCGGGTGCGCGGGACCCGACCTGCAGTCGACCCAGGAGTCTGCCCCTGATGCCCCGACGAGGATCACAGCTGTGGACGCTTCGAAACAGGAAGGTGGGGCACGCCTTACCATAAAGGGGGATTCACCCCTTTCTTTTAGCGTATTCAGAATGTCCGCACCTTCCAGGCTGATCATGGACATTGCCGACGCCGACGTCTCCGGTCTGGACAGTGAGCTGGATATCTTCCTCGGCGGCGTGACTGTAGTCAGGCCGGTGCAGTTTAACGAGGAGAGCTACCGTATCGGCCGGCTGGAGATATGCATTGATGAGTCATCTTCTTTTCGCGCCGAAAGCTCTGGAAATGACATTGTTGTAGATTTCTTCAAGCAAGGGCCGGATGCAGTCAAAAGCCCTGTTGAAAATGGGCCGGAAATACCGATACCAGTAGAACCCGTTCGCGAGGAAAATGCTGCAGTGGAACCCGTACCGGAAAAATCGACTGTTTTGGATGCGATCGATGTTGAACCAGGCGGCAGAACTGGATCCGGGTCAGGTGAGATCAGAAAGGAGCCTGCATCTCCCGTAGAGCAGGCTGAAACAGAACTGGTGTCAGAGCAAACAGAACTGGTGTCAGAGCAGGTGGGAGACCCAGGGGCAAAGCCTCCCGAAAAGTCGGTACCCGGTGCAAAACAGGATACCGACGAGGCACCTGTTAGTGGAATTGCCCCGTCTGCTGCTGGTAATATAACACGGACCATGTCTGCCGAAGCCCTGCCCGTTACGGCGTTCAGGCCGGGAGAGCAGCTGACTTTCGTTCTCAAGTGGGCCGGGATACCCGCTGGCGATTCGGTGATGAGCGTGAGCAGTTACAGATCCGGCAGCGGTGCGAAGCTGTATAAGGTGGTTTCTACAGCAAGGTCAAGGTCTGTCGTTGACATTTTCTATAAGGTTAGAAACCGTGTGGAGACCTACATTGATCCAGCTAGCGGATTGACCGAAAAATATGTTGTCAACTCCAGGGAGGGTGGGAAAAGGAAGGAACGGGTCCTCATTTTCGACCAGGGAAGAAATCTTGTCACCCGGCTTGTAAGGGAAAAGGGAAACACTTCCAGCATGGTCTTTCAGACCCCCTCGATGGTCCACGACTCCCTGTCCTCTTTTTACGCTATCAGGGACCAGGATCTCAAAATTGGAGAGAGTTTGAGTTTTAAAGTATTCGAGGGGAAGAAAAACTGGGAGCTCGTTGTTGATGTTCTGGCAAAAGAGGAGATCACGGTGAGGGCAGGTACGTTCAAGACCATAAAGATCCATCCGCTCCTCAAGTACGAAGGCATCTTCAGGAGGAAGGGTGAACTGTTTGTGTGGGTAACCGACGACGACAGGAAAATGCCGGTCCTCATGAAGAGCAAAGTTAAAGTCGGTTCCATCGCGGCTGAGCTTGCAGCCTACGGTTCCCTTGATGAAGAAGACGGAAGCGACGTCCCGGGGGGGCTGTAATTGGCCTCGCTTCCCCTGCGCATATATATCTATAACCTGATAATGACGGTGTTTGCCGTCGCTACCTTACCGTGGACGGTGTTCCAACTCATCTTTGTACCCCGTCGCCGGATCGGACTGGCCCAGAGACTGGGAAAGGCGCCGAAAAGTGGTGACGGTCCCATCTGGATACATGCCGTTTCCGTGGGTGAGGTGCGGGCAGTGGCGCCCATGATAGGGTTCCTTTCAAAACGGCCCGGGATCAGGGCCGGTGTATTTTTATCTACCGTCACGGCCACGGGACAGGCGACAGCAGTCAGGGAGTGCCCGGCAGCAGACGAAGTGTTCTATTTTCCACTGGACCTGGCATTTGCGGCTTCGAAAGCACTCAAGCGGGTTCGTCCAGCAGTGTTCGTGACCGCAGAAACAGAGATATGGCCTAATTTTCTGAACTCGTGCTTCAGAATGGGGATCCCCGTTGTAGTAGTTAACGGGCGCATATCGGACCGGTCCTATGCAAGATACAGAAGATTCAGCTGGTTCTTTGCCCCTATCCTGAAAAATATCGACTGTTTTCTCATGCAGAGCCTCGAGGACGCGGACAGGATCACTGCTATGGGGGCACCGGCAGAAAGGGTGATCTGTACGGGCAATACGAAGTATGACCGAAAGCCCCTGCCTCAAGCGCTTCCTGATGCCGTGAGATCCTGGGTGGGAGACCGCCTCCTCCTCACCGGCGGGAGTACTCATAGCGGTGAGGAGGAACTGATGCTGGATATGCTGGCCCCTGGCGGGTCCGGTGTTGGTCTGATCCTTGCTCTTGCCCCCCGCCACCCTGAACGTTTTAATGATGTGGCAGCTCTTCTGGAAGAACGGAAACTGGCCTATACACGCTTCACCAGGGTTGTCGCTGGTGATCCCATCGAAGGGGATGTGATACTTGTTGATGCCATGGGGGTTCTGGAAGGATTTTACTCGATCTCAGGAGCTGCTTTTGTAGGAGGTAGTCTCGTTCCTGTCGGCGGGCACAACATTCTGGAGCCAGCGGCTTTCGGTGTTCCAGTTTTGACAGGGCCTTACATGGAAAATTTCCGTGACATGTCAAGGGAGATGGTGGAGGCCGGAGGCTGCATCGTGGTACAAGATGCCGAGCAGCTTAAATCAAGCATCACAAGGCTGATCAATGACAAGGAATATTGTCAAAGCCTGGGTGCGGCCGCAAAAGCGGCCAGGGAAGGCCGGGAAGGGGCCTCCGAAAGGAACGCCTCGAAGATACTCTCTCTCATGGGTACCGGGTGTTGAATCGAAATTTGCTTCAGGCCCTCACGGCGGGCACAAAGTCACCCAGGATCCTCGTCCGGTTCCCGAACTGGATAGGAGATGCTGTCATGGCTCTTCCCGGGCTTGAAAAACTGAAGCGATCGGCACCGGGGAGCAGTATATCGGTCCTTGCCAAACCCTGGGTCGCTGACATAGTGCAGCTCTCGCATTCTGCAGACCATGTTGTCCCATTTCTGGACCCGGGCAGGCACTCAGGGCTGCGTGGTCGATTTGCCCTTGCGAGAGACCTGAAGAAAGAAGGTTTTGACTGTGCGGTACTGTTTCAGAATGCGATCGAAGCTGCATTTATAGCCAGGGCAGCAGGGGTTTTGCTTCGAGGAGGTTACGATACCGACATGAGGGGAGTCCTGCTCACCCACCCGGTCCCCAGACCTCGCAGGAAAGGCGGTCCTGGTCATCAGGTAGGATACTACACCGAGTTAGCCCGCGAACTCGGATTTACTGCTGCTGTGAGTATGGTTCCTCATCTCGATCCGGGACCGTGCCGCAAAACTCTGGAGGGTCTGGTAGTAGTTGCGCCCGGGGCCAGCTTCGGCCCGGCGAAAATGTGGCCATCAGAAAAATATGCGGAACTTGGGAAGAGACTCGCGGGCATGGGGCACGATATCGCCGTAGTCGGCAGTTCGGCCGAATCCCCGGTCTGTGGTCTGGTCGCAAGTGATATCGGGAAGGGCGCAGTGGACCTTTCAGGAAAGACTACCCTTATGGAAGTGGCGTGCATTTTGTCACGCTCCCGTCTTGTCATCTGCAACGACTCGGGCCTCATGCATCTGGCGGCTGCAGTTGGGGCCAGACTGGTGGCCCTGTTCGGTTCAACCGATCCCGTGGCCACTGGCCCTGTTTCACAGTCCGCAAAAGTCCTCACCGGCAGCGCACACTGTGCGCCGTGCTTTTTGAGAGAGTGCCCCACAGACCTTGAGTGTTTCCAGGATCTGGGTGTGGATACGGTTCTGGAAGCTTGTGTTAAGACCCTTGAGGATCCAGCATGAGGGTACTTATAGTCAAGGTCTCGGCCCTTGGCGACATCCTCCACGCCATGCCCGCGGTGAGAAGCCTCATGAACTCCAGGCCGGATCTGGATGTGGGTTGGGTTGTGGACAGCCGCTACTCGGATGTGATGGAGCTTTTTGGAGGCTTGTCGCGCCTGCATGTCATAGATCCGAAGGGGTGGGGGAGATATCTGAGGGAAATAAAACTTCTTAAAACAGGACGGGAGGCAAGACGCCAGCTCGGGGACATCAGACGGACCAGATACGATATCGCCCTGGACCTGCAGGGGTTGGTTAAGAGCGCGGCAGTTGCAAAGCTGTCCGGCGCGGACCGCGTTGCCGGATTTTCCAGGGACCTGTGCCGGGAGCCGGCCAGCGCCTGCTTCTACAAGGAAAAAGTCAAGGTTGACGGACGCCTCCCTGTAGCAAAACAGATAATGTCCCTGGTGTCGCAGACCATGGACGTTCCTGACGAGACGGCAGACCCGGAACTTACCGTTCCCGATAGAGCCGTGGAGACAGCCGGGGGGATATTGAAAGGTCTCGGTGCTCAGAGCCCGATCCTTCTGGTAGTGGGAGCGGGATGGCCGACAAAGGTGCTGCCCGCAGAGTCCTTCAGCCGAGTTGCACAGGATCTGGCTGCCGCAGGTCCGGTCATCGCGCTTGCGGGAAGTGAGAATGAAAAAAAGAGGGCACAGAAAATAATCTCCGGGGTTGGGAGGGGCAGCATTCTGTACAGGCAGGATATATTGGTGCTTGCTGGACTTTTCAAAGAGGCAAGGGTTGTCATTGGCGGCGACACGGGTCTGATCCACCTTTCTGCCCAGTTGGGGACACCCACGGTGTCTTTTTACGGTGCCAGCCTGGGGGCCCGCAGCGGGCCCGAAGGCCCGGCTCACAGGTGGGTGCAGTCACAGGAGGATTGCAGCCCGTGCTTTGCAAGGGAGTGTGATAATATCGTCTGCATGGCGAACCTGAGTCCGGAAATGATAACTGCGGCTGCCCATGAGGTGATGAGGTGAGCAGGCCCGTCAGTGAACCGCTGCCTACTATCCCGACCCTGGCCAGCAAGTACAGGACAGCAGTGTCTGCCCTGGCATCGGTACTTTTTCTCCTGTTCGCGACTCCTTCGCCTGCATCCCTCAAATGGGGCGCTCTGGTGATCTGTCTTGGTGAGGCCTTGAGGGTGTGGTCCTCCGGCCATATTGTAAAAAATGACCGGATCAGTAGAGAGGGACCATACAGCCTTTCCAGAAATCCCCTTTACGTTGGCAATTTTGTTATCGGCTGGGGATTTGTCGCGGCTGCCGGCAATTTCTGGATCGTTCCGTTCTTCCTCGGGTTTTTCTCATTGCTTTACTACTACACGATAAAATATGAGGAAAAGTTTCTTGAGATGAAATTTCCTGAAGAATGGTCGGATTATCACGCTGCCGTCCCGCGTTTTTTTTCCCTGTCAGCCCTTGCCGACTATATGCCCGGCTATTTCAGCTGGGGTCTGGTGGTCAAGCACAGAGAGATCAGGAACCTGCCGGCACTACTGGCGGCTTTCGTCATTTTGTGGGTCAAATATGCGATATGGGGATGAATAGAGTTGGAAATTGGGAAATGGGAATTGGTGCTTAGTGATTGGTGATTGGACATTGAGGTTTTAATGGGTAAAGGGGAGAAAAAAGTCTGGCTGGTTTTCGGTACCAGGCCGGAGGCAATTAAAATGGCTCCGGTCTACAGGGCGCTGGCCGAAGCTGAGAGCACTTCACCTGTTATCTGTGTCACAGCTCAACATCGCGAAATGCTCGACCATGTACTCGGCGTGTTCAATCTGGAACCTGATTTTGATCTCGACTTGATGGAAGAGGGACAATCGCCGTGGGGCATTGGGGGGAGGGCCCTTTCGGAACTGGGCGATCTGTTTTCAGAAAACCGGCCTGACATGGTCCTGGTTCAGGGTGACACAACAACAACCTTCGCTGCTTCCCTTGCAGCCTTCTACAACAGGGTGCCTGTCGGGCATGTGGAGGCTGGACTGCGCACGGGCCGCCTGGATTCACCCTTTCCCGAAGAAGCGAACAGAATTCTCACCACGCGTCTTGCGGCGCTGCATTTTGCGCCAACACGTGGAGCAGCGGATGCTCTTTTGGCTGAGGGTGTGCCTGAAAGTTCCGTGTCAGTGACGGGAAATACCGTTATAGACGCTCTCCAAATAGCCCTTGACATCCCCCTCCCTGGGACTACGCCCTGGCAAGAGGTTAAGGAAAGCCGGAAACTGATACTGGTCACCACCCATCGAAGGGAGAGTTTCGGTCCTGCCATGGAGGGCGTATTCCGGGCAATCAGGCGAATCGCTTCCAGGGAAGACGTCCAGATCGTTATTCCCCTCCATCCAAACCCCAACGTGCGGCGTGCTGCTGGAAAGCTCCTGGAAGGAGTGGCCAGAGTAAGTCTCGTAGAGCCGATGGAGTATCTTCCCTTCGTGCATCTCATGAGTAAAGCCCACCTCATACTCACTGATTCCGGAGGCATCCAGGAGGAAGCTCCGTCCCTTGGTGTGCCCGTTCTCGTCCTGCGGGATGTGACGGAAAGGCCTGAAGCCTCCGAGGCAGGAGTAGCTATCCTTGTCGGGACCGACGAAGAAAAGATCTTTGGTGAGACCTGCTCTCTTTTAGACGACAGTAAAAGATACCAGCGGATAGCGAGGGTTGAAAATCCCTATGGGGATGGTTGTGCCGGCGGCAGGATCGCCAGGAACATCGAGGCATATTACAAGGGACAGGATGAGCACGATGTCTGCAGTTGAACCGGACTCAGTGGAAAAGAAGAACATCCTGCCCAGGATCACCATTGTCACCCCTTCCTTTAACCAGGGGCGATATCTTGAGGCTGCGATCCAGTCCGTAATATCCCAGGAGTATCCAGACGTTGAATACCTGGTTTTAGACGGTGGAAGCACTGACGATTCGGTCAGCATCATTGAAAAGTATGCAGGTGAACTGGACTTCTGGAGAACCGGTAAAGACAGGGGCCAGGCTGATGCCATATTTGAGGGTTTCGAGCGGTCAACCGGTCATGTGCTGGGATGGCTCAACTCTGATGATATCCTGCTTCCGGGGGCTCTGGCGAAAGTGGGATCCTACCTTGGCAGGCACAGTGAAGTCGACTGCGTCGTGGGAGGATGCGTCCTTATCGATGAGTCAGCAAGACCGCTGGTGACACAAAACAGCAAACCAGCTTTCGATACCGGGGTCTATCAGAATTTATCCAAATTGCTTTACTGGGAGTGCGGAGGATTCTGTCAGCCGGCCTCCTTCTGGCGCCGCGAGG
>CAYVSA010000007.1:29231-51243 GCA_964454175.1 uncultured Pseudomonadota bacterium | reverse complement strand
GAGAGCCCGGCCCTGAGGGGAAGGGCCGGCACAGGCAGGTCTGTCAAGGAGCGTGGTAAATTACCAACACTGACATGGGTAGAGTGATAGCCGTAACCAACCAGAAAGGCGGTGTTGGCAAGACCACGACCTCAGTGAATCTTGCAGCGTCTCTTGCCGCCGCGGAGCGGAAAACACTTCTCCTGGACATAGACCCCCAGGCGAACGCAACCAGCGGCATGGGCATCCAGGTCCCTGAATCTGAGGACTCCATCTACAGAGTTCTGGTGGATGATCTGCCCTGTGAGAAAATCATCGTTGATACGAAGCTGAAATACCTGAAGCTGGTCCCTTCCAACGTCGACCTCACGGGGGCCGAGCTGGAGCTTGTCAGCGTTCTTTCCAGGGAGACACTTCTCAGGCGAGCAATATCCGCACTGCGCAGCGAATACGATTTTATTCTCATTGACTGCCCGCCGTCACTGGGCCTGCTCACCCTGAACGCCCTCACGGCGGCTGATACGGTCCTTATTCCCCTCCAGTGTGAGTACTATGCCATGGAAGGCCTGGGGAAGCTTTTGAAAACCATTAAGCTCGTAAAGGGCGCTCTCAATCAGGACCTGGAGCTGGAAGGTATTTTGCTGACCATGTTCGATCCGCGCAACAATCTCTCGCACCAGGTGGCCAGAGAGGCCAGGAAATATTTTCCAGGAAAGGTGTTCAGCACGATCATTCCCAGAAATGTCAAGCTAAGCGAGGCCCCGAGCCATGGACTGCCGGTGCTTCTTTACGACGTCAGATCCAGCGGCACACAGGGCTACCTCAGCCTCGCCAGGGAGATATTAAATGGAGCAGAAGCGTAAAAGGCAGGCCCTGGGAAAAGGGCTTGGAGCGTTGATCCCGGGAGGAGAGGGTGGACCCGACAGCCAGTCGCAGCCCTTTGTTGGTGTGGATGAGATTTTTCCCAACCCAACTCAACCCAGACGCAAGTTTGATAAAGCATCCCTGAAAGACCTCGCATCGTCCATCCGCGAGAAGGGAGTGCTCCAGCCGGTACTCGTTCAAAAGGTGCCCGGGGGGTATGAGCTTGTTGCAGGTGAGAGAAGGCTCAGAGCGGCCAGACTGGCTGGCCTGGAAAAGATCCCCGTGCAGGTGCGCAAGCTTCAGGATGTTGAAAGGTTGGAGATGGCCCTCATCGAGAATATCCAGAGAGAGGATTTAAACTCTCTCGAAGAAGCCCAGGCCTATCGGGAACTTCAGGAAAAGTATGGATACACACAGGAGGAGGTGGCCAAAAAAGTCGGTAAGGACAGGGCTACGGTGGCAAATGCCATTCGACTGCTCAGCCTGCCGGAATTTGTTAAAGGTGCTCTTGTTGATGGAAATATCTCTGCAGGCCACGCCAGGGCGCTCCTGCCCCTGACAGATGAAAGAGCTGTGCATAAAATGCTGGACCGGATCCTGGAAAAAGGACTCTCGGTAAGAGAAGTAGAGTCGGCAGTGTCCTCATCGGCATTGCGAGGGGTGCAGACAAAGCCCGCCAGGAAGGTGAGCGTAGAGATAGCCGACCTGGAAAAACGCCTGGCACGGCGTCTTGGCACCCGGGTGAGAGTAAGTGAAAAGAAGCGGGGCGGCAGGATAGAGATATCCTACTCGAACCTCGAAGACCTGAACGGTTTGGTTGACATTCTTTTGTCTAATTAAGGATGGAGGTAGGAAATGAATGTAAAAAAAGAAAAGACCCCGCCGGCGGCAAGGGGCGAGATCAAGGCCTTTCTGGGGGAGGGAACTGACTTTAAGGGTACGTTGACCTTTGAGGGAACAGTGAGGATAGACGGCAAGCTGGAGGGAGAGGTCCACACCAAGGACACGCTGATCGTCGGGGAAAGCGCCGTTGTCAACGCGGAGATAAACGTTAACGTTATCGTGGTCAGCGGAACGGTCAGGGGCAATATTACTTCCACCGGTAAAGTTGAGGTTCACCGCCCGGGAAAGCTGTTTGGAAACGTTAAAACTCCCAGTTTGTTCATTGAAGAAGGTGTTATCTTTGAAGGGAGCTGCACCATGACCCAGGAAGACAGCAAGGTGTCAAGTATCGGGGTGCTGTCTGATGCCGGCTCGGGCCCGGCAGTGGAAGAAGAGTAGTCTCTCCGTGCAGGGTAACTGCTCGAAAAGTGGCAGAAAACGATTGAAGAACACAAATGAATACAGTATACTGTATACTTTCTGATGGCTGGGTCTGATCTCACCGTTGAGGGGTACTTTCGCAAGGTATTTCTGGGGATTCTGGCCGTCACCGTTGCAGCTGCAGGCCTCTTCCTGCTTTTCGGGCTGCGGTCGTGGTCCAGGGGAGCAGCCCTTGGAGGGTCTGCAAGCTTGCTCAACCTGCTTCTGCTGGCTGGGCAGATCCGCAGGCACGCTGCAACTTCTGGCGGAAAAAGTGTATTGTCCACCGGGGCTCTATACGGCCTCAGGCTGGCTGTTTTCGGCTCAGCACTGATATACGCTGCCAGAACCGATTCGATCGCCCTCTGGGGCACCATACCGTTCCTCTTCGCTGCGCAGGTCGTACTCGTAGCCGGAGAGGTCGCAGACAGGCGGGAGTAGCAGCGCAGGGCCTATGGGAGATCTCACCCACATACCGATGTATTCCTTTGACCTCCTGGGAATGCACCTTACCGTCAACACGGCAACCGTGTATAATACCTGGCTCATAATGGCCTTTCTGATCGTTATTTCCCTTGTCATTACCCGCCGGCTTGAACATTCTCCAGGTTTTGGGCAGAGGCTCGCCGAGATCTACGTTTCGGCAATGGACCATCTGACAAGGGACACCCTGGAAACAGAAAGCAGAACCTTTGTTCCCATGGTTGCGACACTTTTCATCTTTCTCATGCTCTGCAACTGGATAGGCATCATCCCGGGCCTTGAAGAGCCAACAAAGGACCTGAACACCCCCCTCAGCCTCGGGGTAATGGGATTTTTCATAACACACACAATGGCTATCCGGGAAAAAGGGATCGTAGCTTACCTGAAAGACTACTGTCATCCGTTCTTTATCATGGCTCCCCTTAACGTGGTCGGCGAGCTGGCAAAAGTCATCTCGATATCGTTTCGTCTCTTCGGCAACATAATGGGGGGTGCGATAATCATTACCGTCGTGTCGCACATGGTCTACAGCGTCGTGCTGCCGCCGTTGCTGAATATGTTCTTCGGCATTTTTGTGGGAACCGTGCAGGCCTTTGTCTTTACTATGCTGACTATCACCTATATTGCAGTTGCCACCAAGTAGGAGAGCCGTTTGGATTCCATAGCCGCAGCCGATCTCGTCAAGACACTCTACATGCTCGGAGCTGCTATCGCCGTTGGCCTTGGAGCCGTCGGACCCGGGGTTGGAGAGGGGATGTCGGGAGGATATGCCTGTGAGGGCATAAGCCGCCAGCCGAAAATTTCGCCGGACCTGTTCCGCATAATGCTGGTGGGACAGGCTGTCACGGAAACTTCTGCCATATTTGCACTGGTAGTGGCGATACTCCTGCTTTTCGGCAGCACCGAAGGTGCCAGCATCCTGAAAGGTTTTGCTGGCCTGGGGGCAGGTATTTCTATCGGGGCAGCTTCCTTTGCATCAGGGGTCGGGAGCGGCCTTCCGGCAGCCAGGGCCTGTGAATCGATTGCTCGCCAGCCGCGCCTTCGTGCTCCAATGACTACTACCATGCTCATTGGCCAGGCTTTGACGCAGACCCCGGTCATCTTCGCGCTCCTGGTGTCTTTCATGCTTCTTTTCATGAAACAGCAGCACGCGGCCGGCATTGTGGAGTTTTCCTCTGTGTTAGCGGCCGGGATCTGTATGGGGTTTGGGGCGATGGGGCCATCTATCGGAGGCGGGTTCGCCGCGGAATCAGCAATTATCGGTATCAGGCACCACCGTGACCCCGCCGCGGCAACCGAGCTTTTGACGAGAGTAATGCTCCTGGGACAGGCAGTGTGTCAGTCGCCGGGAGTTTTCGCGATGATCATTTCATTCGCGCTCATTCTGATCATCTAGGCCCAGCGGAGATGACCAGTCTTATATCGCTAAAACTGACAACGCTGAAATAAAAGTATTCAAAAGGAGGAAGAAATGGCAATTTCAGGAGCTGAACTTATAAGGGCCGCGGCTTTGCTCGGCGCTGGAGTCTCCATGGGGTTCGGGGCAATAGGGCCAGGTATCGGCGAGGGATTTGCCGCGGGCAAGGCCTGCGAGGCCATTGGAAGAAACCCTGAACAGGCAGGCCTTCTCACGAGGACCATGCTTGTTGGGCAGGCTGTATCAGAGTCAACAGGCATTTATGCCCTCGTGGTTGCTCTCTTGCTCATTTTTGTCGTCAATGGTTAACTCTGGGGGGCTGCAGTCCCCTTCAAGGTAAAAACAGTTGACAGGCAGGGGCTGTTTTATTACTTTAATTGGCGCTTAAATAACCTGCAGCGTGTGCTAGTGGAGCGGAGGCTTTCTTGATCAGCGTTAATTTTACAATGGTAGTCCAGCTTGCCAACTTCCTGATCTTGCTGGTTATCCTGAATTTCCTTCTTTTCAAGCCCATCTTGAAAGTGCTTGACGAAAGGGAGAAGCTGGTGGCCGAGTCAAAAGAGCTTCAGGAAAACCTGGGCAATGTCACCGATAAAAATATGGCAGAGTACAATTCGAACCTGCTGAGTGCTAAACAGGAAGCCATGTCGCTGAAGCTCGCCGCCAGGAACGAGGGCCTCGGGGCGTTCCGTGAAAAGATCCAGCAAATAAAGTCAGAAAACGTTCAGGAAACTGAGGCAGCCAGAAAGGTACTGGAATCCCAGGCAGCCGAATCCAGAGCTTTTCTCAAGGAAGAGGCAAATACGCTGGCATCCGAAGCTGCTTCCAAGCTTCTCGGCAGGGCCCTGGGAGGAAACTCCTGATGAATCGAAAGTTTACAATGACCCTGCTGATGTTTACTGCGGTTGCCCTGCCAGTGGCGGTATTTGCTGCTGAAGCTGAGGGCGGTCATACCGGCAGGCAGCTCTACGACCTGGCTATGAGGATAATCAATTTCCTTATCCTTGTGGGGGCACTGATATATTTTACCCGCAAACCTCTGCGATCTTTCATCGAAAACAGTATTGAATCAATTCGCAAGCTTCTGAAAGACGCTGAAAGCACCAAGTCAGAAGCAGAGGCAAAGATGAAGGAAGCCGAAGAAAAGTTAAAAGGTCTTTCCCGGGAAGTTGACCAGATAATGGCTCAGGCCAGAAGCGAGAGCCAGGCAGAAAAGGCGAGGATCACTGAAGAGGCTGAGGCCGCAGCGGTGAAGCTCAGGGAAGAGGCAACCAGGTCCATACAGCAGGAACTCAAAAAGTCCCAGGAAACCCTGAGGAACGAAGCTGCACAGATCGCCCTTGAACTTGCCCGGGAAATCATCAGGGAGAATATTACTGAAGCCGACCACAAACGCTTTGTGGCCGAATACCTGGAAAAACTGGAGGCGACCAAACAGTGATCGGATTCGTTCTGGCCAAGAGATACGCTCAAGCCATCATCGATCTGGCCCTGGAAAAGGACATGGTCGGCCGCGTAGGGGAGGACCTGGAAAACATCGCTGCTGTATATGAGGCTTCTTCGGAGCTGGGTTTCATCATGTCGGATCCCACAACTGCCATCCCCGACAAGAAAAAGATCATCGATTCCCTGATGGACAAGATGGGATCTGAAGAACTGACGAGAAAGTTCGTACACGTTGTTCTGGAAAAAAACAGGATCGTGGGCATCGGTAAAATTTCCGGCGCCTATCGTGATATATCCGACGAACTCGAGAACAGGGTCAGGACCAGGGTTGTAGTGGCCTCACCCCTCGATAAGGCGGAGGAAAAGAAGATAAAAGACGCACTCTCGAAGCTGACGGGCAAGGATGTCATCCTGCAGGTGGAAGTGGACGAAGAGATCCTGGGCGGGATTGTGGCCTATGTGGGGAGCCGGGTGTATGACTGGAGCCTTAACAATCAGCTTGAGCAGCTAAAGGAAAGTCTTACCAGCAGGAGATAGGGCGATATGCAGATAAGAGCTGAAGAGATCACAGAGATAATCAAGAAACAGATCGAGGGCTTTGAAAAGACTATCGACATCAAGGAAACGGGCATCGTTCTTTCTACCGGTGACGGTATTGCGCGTGTCCACGGCCTTGAGAATGCCATGGCTGGCGAGCTGGTGGAGCTTCCTGGAGAGGTCTTCGGGATGGTTCTGAACCTTGAAGAGGACAATGTCGGGATCGTCCTTCTTGGTGACTACCAGCTCATCAAAGAGGGGGATATCGTTAAGCGGACGGGCAGGATCGTCGAGGTGCCCGTTGGCGACGGACTCCTTGGAAGGGT
Organism: uncultured Pseudomonadota bacterium; assembly: GCA_964454175.1. Classification (GTDB taxonomy): domain Bacteria; phylum BMS3Abin14; class BMS3Abin14; order BMS3Abin14; family BMS3Abin14; genus CAYVSA01. The sequence goes on along the minus strand of CAYVSA010000007.1, from coordinate 44,889 downwards.
GGTAAACGCACTGGGTCAGCCTATCGACGGCAAGGGCCCCATGGAAAATACCGAGAGAAGACTCATCGAGGTTATTGCTCCCGGTATTGTGAGAAGACAACCGGTGAACGAGCCGCTCCAGACGGGCATAAAAGCTGTCGACTCCATGATCCCCATCGGCCGAGGCCAGCGTGAGCTGATAATCGGCGACCGGCAGACCGGGAAGACAGCCGTTGCAATTGATACCATCATCAACCAGAAAAACTCGGAATCTCCCGTACACTGTTTTTACGTTGCCATAGGCCAGAAGGAGTCGACCGTGGCCAGGGTCGTTGCCGACCTCGAAGAGCACGGCGCAATGGAATATACAACGGTGGTTTCCGCCTCTGCCAGTGAGCCGGCCCCGCTTCTCTTCCTTGCTCCTTACGCCGGGTGCGCCATGGGCGAATTCTACCGAGATTCCGGACGCCATGCCCTTGTGATATACGACGATCTGTCAAAACACGCAGCTGCATACAGGCAGCTGTCGCTTCTCCTCAGGCGTCCCCCTGGAAGGGAAGCCTACCCGGGCGATGTTTTTTACGTGCATTCGAGGCTCCTTGAGAGGGCTGCCAAGATGAGCGCCGAAGAGGGTGGGGGTTCACTGACCGCGCTGCCCATAATCGAGACCCAGGCGGGTGATGTTTCAGCATACATTCCTACGAACGTCATTTCCATTACCGACGGCCAGATCTTCCTGGAGTCGGACCTGTTTTACTCGGGTGTGAGACCTGCCATCAACGTGGGCATCTCTGTTTCACGTGTGGGTGGATCGGCCCAGGTGAGGTCTTTCCGCCAGGTTGCGGGACGCCTCAGGCTTGACCTGGCCCAGTACCGCGAAATGGAAGCTTTTGCCCAGTTCGGTTCTGATCTGGATAAGGCAACACAGGCACAGCTTGCCAGGGGAGAACGGCTTGTAGAGATCCTCAAACAGGGGCAGTATGTGCCCCAGCCGGTGGAAAAACAGGTTATTGCCATCTACGCTGCCACAAACGGCTATGTAGATGACTACTCCAGCGAGATTGTCCAGCAATACGAAACAGAGCTGCACCACTTTTTAGATAACCGCCACCCTGATCTGGTCAAGGACCTTCGGGACAGGCAGAAAATCGACGAGGATCTGGAAGGGCGACTGAAGAGCGCCCTGGATGACTTCAAAGGCGAATTCGTTACTGAGTAGGCGAGAATCCGGCGGAGGGTAATTCGAAAGATGGCAAATCTCAGGGACATCAGACGACGGATACAGTCCGTTAAGAACACGGAGCAGATCACCAATGCTATGAAAATGGTGGCTGCATCGCGACTGAGAAGGGCCCAGGAGGCGATCCTGGCATCGAGGCCCTATGCCCTGAAAATGCTCGAAGTTCTTTCGAGCCTGGCCTTGAGGACAAATCCGGACGCCCACCCCCTGCTGGTGAGCAGGGATCCTGAAAAAGTGGAGCTTTTAGTGGTCACCTCGGACAGGGGGCTGTGCGGGGCTTTTAACTCGAACATCATCCGCAGAGCGGAAAGTTTCATGGCAGAACATCCCGACTGGGAGTTTTCTCTGCACGCGGTCGGCAGGAAAGCCGTCGATTACTTCAAACGGCGCCACGTCAATACACGAAAAGTCTCCCTGAATGTGCTGGGCGACGTAAACCTGGCACACGCTATTGCCATCGGCAACGATGTGGTGGAAAACTATCTGGGAGACACTTTCGACCAGGTATACATGGTATACAACGAATTCAAATCGGCAATTCAGCAGAGAGTGGTGGCAGAACAGCTGCTTCCCATTAAACCCATGGACATATCCGAAGATTACTTCCCTGTGGAGTATACTTTTGAGCCGTCGGAGGAAGCTGTACTTGCAGAGCTGCTTCCCAGGCATATCAACATTCAGATCTACAGGGTCATGCTGGAGTCCGTCGCAAGTGAGCACGGAGCGAGGATGACGGCTATGGATGCTGCTACTAAAAACGCCGGCGAGATGATTGACAGTCTTACGCTGCAGTACAACAGATCAAGACAGGCGGCCATCACCAAGGAACTGGTGGAGGTCGTGAGCGGCGCGGAAGCCATAAAATAAAAAGATGCCGAAGCAGTGGCTGCCAACTGCCAGCTCGGCTCGGTAAAGACCTCAGATAAGGGGGTACGGTAAGTGAAGAACATCGGAAAGATCACACAGATCATAGGTCCGGTACTGGACATCGAATTCGAACCGGGCAATCTTCCCGCGATATATAATGCGGTCAGGGTCGAGGGTGAAGCCTCGGGCAAACAGTTCAGCCTCGTAACAGAGGTTGCGGCCCACCTTGGCAACAATGTCGTTCGCACGGTCGCCATGGAGTCCACGGACGGGCTGATACGGGGAATGAGTGCTGTAGATACTGGCGGTCCCATCAGCATCCCCGTGGGGAGAGCAACGCTGGGCAGGATAATGAACGTGACCGGTGACCCGGTAGACGAGATGGGCCCCATTGAGACCGATGTGCGGTATCCTATTCATCGCGAACCACCTACCCTGGAGGATCAGAGCACTGACACAGAGATCCTGGAGACCGGGGTCAAGGTTATCGATCTCCTGGAGCCTTATCCCAAGGGGGGCAAGATCGGGCTCTTCGGCGGTGCGGGGGTTGGCAAGACGGTTATTATAATGGAGATGATCCATAATATCGCTACGGAACACGGGGGCTTCTCGGTATTTTCAGGGGTCGGAGAAAGAACCCGCGAGGGCAACGACCTCTGGCTGGAGATGAAGGAATCAAAAGTCCTGGACAAAGCCATCCTCGTTTACGGGCAGATGAACGAGCCGCCCGGCGCCAGACTGCGAGTCGGGCTGTCTGGCCTCACCGCAGCGGAATACTTCAGGGATGAAGAAGGTCAGGATGTCCTTCTTTTCGTTGATAACATCTTCAGGTTCACACAGGCAGGCTCAGAGGTCTCGGCCCTGCTCGGCCGGATACCGAGCGCTGTCGGCTACCAGCCGACCCTGGCTACAGAGATGGGTGAGTTGCAGGAGAGGATCACATCCACCACCAAAGGATCCATAACGTCCGTCCAGGCTATTTACGTGCCGGCTGACGACCTCACCGACCCTGCGCCGGCAACCACATTTTCTCACCTCGATGCCACTACGGTTCTCTCTCGGCAGATCGCAGAGCTGGGGATATACCCGGCAGTTGACCCTCTGGATTCCACATCAAGGATCCTGGATCCGAGGTTTATCGGGGACGAACACTACCAGGTGGCCCGAGACGTTCAGGAGATCCTGCAAAAGTACAAGGACCTCCAGGACATTATAGCTATTCTTGGAATGGACGAACTCTCGGAAGAGGACAGGCTTGTTGTCATGAGGGCCCGGAAGATCCAGAGATTTCTCTCCCAGCCCTTCTTCGTTGCGGAGCAGTTCACCGGTACCCCGGGTGTGTATGTCAAGATCGAAGACACCGTCAGGGGTTTCAAGGAGATCGTGGACGGCAAGCACGACGACCTCCCGGAACAGGCCTTCTACATGGTGGGCACTATCGAGGAAGCGGTTGAGCAGGGCAAGACCCTGGCTGAATCCGCCTAGGGAAAAATGGCTGAGAGTGGAAAAGACAAGCTGACCCTCGAAGTGGTCACACCCGAGCGGGTGGTGATATCCGAAGAGGTGGACGAAGTCGTGCTGCCTGGTCTCGAAGGGGAATTCGGTGTCCTGCCAGGACACATCCCCTTCCTCACAGCACTTAAGATCGGAGCCATGCTCTACAGAAGCGGGGATGAGTCCCAATATCTTGCCCTGTCCTGGGGGTACGTGGAAGTAGCATCCGACAGAGTTATGGTCCTTGCCGAAACAGCTGAGAAGGCCACTGAGATAGATATAAAAAGAGCGGAAGACGCGCGTAATGCAGCCGAGAAAATCCTGACGGCCGGGCAGGAAGACCCCGAGTACGAAAAGGCCAAAGTGCGGCTGGAAAAATCTGTTATAAGAATGCAGATCGCAGGCAGAAAATAAGCGGGCACGGGCCTGTGTGTAGCTGATCTTTCGGGTGACAGGACCGATCGTCGCAGTCTCGGCGTGACCCTGGATCTGGCATAGACGACCGGGCCTGACCCCGGTTTTACGGGATGTGGCGCAGCTTGGTAGCGCGCATGGTTCGGGACCATGAGGCCGCGGGTTCAAATCCCGCCATCCCGACCATTTCTCCGGCCTGGAAAACCCAGGCCGTTTTTTTGATATGCTCTATTTCGTTACTTTTGCCTTCTTTATAGCTTACATAGCTTTTCTGTCAGCCGGCGTCTGGTTTCTGATCAGGAGGTACGTTGCACCACTGATCGGAGCCAGCAGGCACGAAGCGCTTATCATCTTTTACTGCACGCTCATCATAGCTTTTATTCTACTTATCCTCATAAATTACTACACAGGGTTTCTGGCAGGCATTTATACATTTCTCGACGAGAGCTTCTTCGGGGGCCGCCACACTGGCGGTTAGTACCTGATGATCGCTTCGCTGTTTATTGCAGTGTCTGGGGCTGTTATCGGAAGGCACCCGGCAGAGTGCTCAGACTTCGCCTGAGAGGCGGGATCAGAAAAGCGCCGATGCAGATTTTTAAAAGGTCGCCCGGTAAAAAGGGCACCATGCCCATCGCAATAATCCCTCCAGCTCCAATGTGCTTGCCCTGAAGCACATTAAGGTAAAAGGCAAGGAAGGGAAGTCCCGCACTGTAGACTACCGCTGTGCCGGCCAGGAGAGCCGCCAGGGCGCGTGCAAAACTCACTCTCCTGATGGTCGGGGGAATGATTATTCCCACTATCGCAGCGGCAAAGGGAAAAGATGCCAGAAAACCGAAAGTCGGGGAAAAGATGTACTGGGGGCCGCCGCCGCCGGCAAAGACCGGCAGCCCGGCCAGACCAAGAATAAGGTAGGCTGTCATGGCCATGGCCCCGAGGCCCGGTCCGAGGATCGCCCCCGATAAAAGAACGAAGAAAGTTTGCAGGGTTATGGGTACCGGTCCGACCGGGATCTTCAGGAATGCGCCCCCCGTTGTAAGGGCTACCGTGAGAGCAACGAGGACGATCTTCCTTGTTGTGAGCTGCATGTGATCTCCTTTCAGCCAGCAAAACGTGTAGAAGCTGCGGCATTCTAAATGGCCGCATTTCTCTTGTCAAACGGTAAGCTGTAACTGTAGGCTGTTAACAGGGGCGGTGTCTGGTGCAGGGCTGGTCAAATTCTTTGGAGCAAGAGCATGATTAAGGTGGCCATAACCGGAGGTATCGGCTCCGGGAAGAGCACGGTCAGGCAGCTGATGTCGGAAATGGGGGCTATCGGGATAGACGCTGATGACATCTCCAGGCGTGTTGTGGAGCCGGGATCAGAAGGCGCCGGGAGAATAATAGAAGCCTTCGGGCCGGAGTTCTTCCTTGAAGGAGGCAGGCTCGACAGGCGCAAGATGGCAGACGTTGTTTTCTCCGACGGCCGGGCCAGGGCCAAACTGGAGAGCATACTGCACCCACTGATCCTGGAAGAAGAATCACGGGCTATGGCTGAAGCTGCAAAAGGGATTAATAATCCGATCATGGCGGTGGAGATACCGCTTCTTGCCGAGGGCAGGCGGCATGATCTTTACGACGTAGTTATAGTTGTTACCGCGCCTGAAGGCCTGCGCCTTGAGAGGCTCATCATGTCAGGCAAGTACAGCGGCGACGAGGCACTGGCCAGGATGGACCACCAGGCAGACGATGACCTGAGGACGCAGATGGCAGACTACATAGTGGACAACAGTGGATCCCTCGATCAGACGCGAAGACGCCTTGCCGGCATCCTGGAGGAAATAAAAGCGCGGATGCTTCATGAAAGTCCCGGATAACTAGCCTGCCCCGCTCGGGGGCAATACCGGGATATTGGCGATTAACTGTTGCTCCTGCGCGGTATTTGATATAATTAGTGTGTCTGTCGCTTGTCGTCCGCGGCGGTTCGGAGGGGGCTTCGCCCCTGAAATCCTTGATTTGTTGAACAAGTCATTGAAAAGGGAGGGCGTCTTGACTTCTGTTAGCCAGCTTGACCTGACAAGAAAGATACTGAAGAAGGTAAATACCAACCTGACCGCTGAAGAAATCCTGAGTTTCGCCCTGCACGGCACAATGGATGCCTTCAAATTCCTCGCCTGTACGATCATCCTCCTGGACCCATCCAAGGAGCAGTTCAAGGTGGCTATATCAAGAGGGTGGAGCCACGAATTTGTAAAGGCTTTTCACCACAGACCCACAAAAGGGCTTATCGCTGATTCGCTGGCCAGTTCAGAGCCTATTCACCTGACCCCCGCCCACGAGCTTTACCAGGCTGATGGATACCTGTTTGAGCATCCCTACAAATCAATGCTTGCGCTGCCCATGGGTATCAGAGGCAAAAGGGTTGGGATCTTTTACCTTGCCAGTGAGGACCCGGATGCCTTTTCGGAAGAGAATATCTCCATTCTCACGGACCTTGCCAGCCTATGCACCCTTGTCATCGATCACGGCAGCCTGGGAGATCAGGTTGTAACCTTGTCGAACTACGATAACCTGACGAACCTGTACAGCTACAAGTACTGGCATGAGGAGCTTGCCCGAGAGATCGCCCGGGCTGACAAAATGGGTTCGGACGTTGCCCTGATGGAGGTCAGGCTCAACAAGTTCAAGGAATACAATTCAATGCACGGTCACGTTAAAGGAGACGCGCTCCTCCTGAAGGTTTCGAGCATCATCAAGGATTCTGTGGGTGTTCTCGATATCCCGTGTCGTGAGGGTTCCAAATGGCACGTGGCGCTGGTAGGCTATGAACCCCCGGCGCTGGAGGAATGTGGGAAAGAAATACTGGGGGCTGTGGAGCAGATGGGCCCTGTGGGAGATCCGCCCGTTTCAATCTGTATGGGGATCGCCGCCTACGTCAGAAATGAAGGGGAGAAGGAGCTTATCCGGAAGGTGGAAAACGCCCTGCAGGAAGCGAGAAGAGAAGGTCCCAACACCTGCAGGATGTCGTAGCCGGACTTTATCCCGACAACAGCAAGTCCTGCGGCCAGACAAAACTGCAGGAAAGAACTTGACATAATAGATTGCAGGATATAAGTTTTCCTCACTGTCCCTAGAGATCAGCGCACTTGGAGCCTGGCGCTTTCCCGATTTAACCTTAATTTTATGAACCCTACTCGGGATACAACTATTATCAGTTAGTCAAAAAACCAATCCATAACCATAACACCTGTGTGCGATGCGCGTCGAAAATACCCGCAGGAGATTTGATCTGCGATAATTCTCGTTCAGTGTTGAGCACCGGTGGAGTGAGGAGCTAAAGGAGCAGAGATTTCAATGGATCTTACAGAATTAAAAGAAAAATCTATTAGTGAATTAACCAAAATGGCAAAAGAGTTCAAGATCGAGGGAGTAGGCAACCTTCGCAAGCAGGACCTGATATTTGCCATGCTTCAGGCACAGGCTGACCTGAATAAATCTATTTACGGAAGCGGAGTACTTGAGATTCTTCCGGACGGATTCGGGTTTCTGCGCTCCCCCGACTCTAACTACCTCCCCGGACCTGACGATATTTATGTATCACCATCCCAGATCAGAAGGTTTACCATGCGGACCGGCGACACGGTAACCGGTGAGATACGCCCCCCGAAGGAAGGGGAGCGGTATTTTGCGCTGCTGAAGGTTGAGAGCATTAACTTTGAGCCCCCGGAGGCTGCGCAGGACAAGATACTCTTCGACAACCTGACGCCCCTTTATCCCGAGGAACGGATCGGCCTGGAAACGGACGATGCCAAGAACTATTCCATCAGGATAATGGATCTCATAACGCCTATCGGCAAGGGCCAGCGGGCCCTTATAGTAGCGCCACCCAGGACAGGCAAGACAATGCTGCTCCAGAGTATCGCCAACAGTATCAGCCACAACCACCCTGAAATTTACCTGATCGTGCTGCTCATCGATGAGAGGCCCGAAGAAGTTACGGACATGCAGAGGTCTGTACAGGGTGAAGTGATCTCGTCCACTTTTGACGAACCGGCAACACGACACGTTCAGGTTTCGGAGATGGTGATAGAAAAGGCAAAACGGCTGGTTGAACACAAGAAAGATGTTGTTATCCTGCTCGACAGCATTACCAGGCTAGCCAGGGCCTACAATACCGTTTCACCGCCATCGGGCAAGGTGCTCTCAGGAGGTGTTGACTCCAACGCGCTTCATAGGCCCAAGAGGTTCTTCGGTGCGGCCAGGAATATCGAGCAGGGCGGGAGTCTCACAATTATTGCCACGGCCCTCGTGGACACGGGAAGCAGGATGGATGAAGTTATCTTCGAGGAGTTCAAGGGAACGGGCAACATGGAGCTTCACCTGGACAGGCGGCTTGTGGAGAAGCGGATCTTCCCGGCTATCGATATCAGCAAGTCCGGTACCCGTAAGGAAGAGCTCATTGTTCCCAAGGAAGAGCTTAATAGAATATGGGTGCTCCACAAGGTGCTTGCCCCCATGAATACGGTCGACAGTATGGAATTTCTTATGGACAAGATCCAGGGAACTACTGTTAATAAAGAATTCTTTGAGATGATGGACAAATAACCCGGTCATAACACGATCGGGTTATGGAGCATTAGAAATTGGATATTAGAAATTTAAAATAATTTATAAATTGATGGATGTCTATTAACCGATTTCTAATGCTCTTATCAACAATGCTCCGGTGCTCTAAGTACTAATGTTCTAAGCATTGTCAATACACCGCAATTATGCTACAAACAGCCTTTCGTTTCACCTTTGGGATAAGATTCGAGTGGAGGCACCAAGAGATGAAAAAGGATATACATCCGGAATACAAAGAGGCTACTTTTACCTGCGCCTGCGGCGCTGTTTATCATGCAAGGTCCACCACGGAAAGCAGAAAAATAGATATCTGCTCCGGTTGCCATCCCTTCTTTACGGGTAAACAGAAGCTCATGGATTCGGCCGGCAAGGTTGAAAAGTTCAAGAGGCGCTACGGGCAGAAGTGAGGTACCGTGGCAGCCCAGATCGTCCTACCATCCAGCACTCCTGATCCGGCAAAGGCCCTGGCCCGGGCAGTAAAACCCTGCTATTCATCCACAGGCATCAGCTACCTTTACTTCTCCACAAAAGGATGGTGTTGGAGCGACCCTCTGGCGCAGATGGTCTCCATGGGCCCTCCTGACGCCCTGCTGAGGGCAGCGTGACATGGGTTTCCCGGGAAGAAGATGATATTAAAGGCGCACATGCATAAAATAGGCGGGCAGGCTGTTATCGAGGGAGTTATGATGAGGGCCCCCAGGGTCATGACCGTGGCAGTACGGAGGCCCTCGGGGGAGATCGTCGTAAAGGTGGACAGGCTAAAACTCCTGTCGGACAGGTACCCTTTTTTCAAACTGCCCTTTCTGCGTGGGGCGGTTTCCCTGTTCGGGACCATGGTCCTGGGCGTTAAGGCGCTCAACTACAGCGCGCAGCAGGCCCTTGATGAGGAAGAGGACGAGATGGGCCCGTGGACTATGGCTGGTACTATTGCCCTTGCCCTCGGTCTCGCGGTATTCCTGTTTCTCCTGGTGCCGCTATGGGCAACGCGATGGCTGCAGGGTCATCTCGTGTGGGTTTCGGGGCAGTGGGGCTTTAACCTCATGGATGGTGTTCTCCGTCTGACGGTTTTTTTACTGTATCTTTTTGCAATAACGTTTGCGAAGGACATCAGGCGTATTTTTCAGTACCATGGAGCTGAGCACAAGAGTATTTTTACGCTGGAAGCTGGCGACGAGCTTACTGTAAGCAACGCAAGGAGACATTCACCGCTCCACCCGAGGTGCGGGACGAGTTTTCTGCTGATAGTGATGGTGCTGGCTATCCTTGTGTTTGCCCAGATACCACAGGCGTGGCCCCTCTGGGGCAAGGCCCTCTCGCGGGTTGTCCTTATTCCCGCAATTGCCGGCTTTTCCTATGAACTTATGAAACTGGGAGATAAATACAGGGAAAGCGGACCGCTGAGGATCTTCCTGCTCCCGGGGCTTTACTTGCAGCGCCTGACAACCAGAGAACCTTCTGATGAACAGATAGAAGTAGCGCTGGCTGCCCTGAAAGTGGCGCTGGCGCACGATGGAGGTGAGGTTTAATGAGCTGGTGGATAGAAAGGCTCGCCCAGGTTGAAGAAAAATACGAGAACATCGGAAAGATGCTCGGGGATGCCGATGTCCTGGCTGACAGAAACAAGATCAGGAAATATTCCAAGGAGCACTCCAGCCTCACACCGGTGGTGAAAGCATACAGGGAATACATTGCCTGTAGAGAGCAGCTTGAGCAGGTTGAGGAGATGATAAGGGACGAGAGTGACCCGGAGATGGTAAGCCTTGCCCGTGAGGAAAAAGATGGACTTGAAGTAAGCATGGAAAAGCTGGAAGGGCGTCTCAAATTACTGCTCCTGCCCGTTGACCCAAAAGACGAAAAAAACGTCATAGTTGAGATACGTGCAGGGACGGGCGGTGATGAAGCTTCGCTTTTCGTTGCGGATCTGATGAGGATGTACACACGTTTTGCAGAGCTCAGGCACTGGAAGGCGGAGATCCTGAACTCCAGCCCGACCGAGCTCGGAGGATTCAGGGAAATGGTTATGCTGCTTCGGGGCGAGAAGGCCTACAGCCTTCTCAAATACGAAGGCGGTATCCACAGGGTGCAGAGGGTACCCGAAACGGAATCGTCCGGGAGGATACACACGTCAGCTGTAAGTGTTGTTGTGATGCCCGAGGCCGAGGAAGTTGAAGTAGAGATCAACCCCGACGATATCCGTGTTGACGTCTTCAGAGCCTCGGGGTGCGGCGGCCAGCACGTAAATACGACTGATTCGGCAGTGAGGATCACACACCTTCCAAGCGGGATCGTTGTCTCGTGCCAGGATGAGAAATCTCAGCATAAGAACAAGTCCAAGGCCATGAAGATACTTCTGGCCCGCCTCCTTGCGAAGGAAGAGCGGGAAAGGCACGATAAAGTCGACGGTATGCGCAGGAGCATGGTGGGTACGGGCGACCGCAGCGAGAGGATAAGGACCTATAACTTTCCGCAAAATCGCGTGTCCGATCACAGGATCAACCTGACCCTGTACAGGCTTGACGCTATTATGGACGGCGACCTGGACGAACTGACACAGGCACTCATGGCCTCCGACCAGGCGGAACAGTTAAGATCCATGGAGGTTGCCTGATAGATGGGGGGGCAGGAAGCGATCCTACCGGCCAGGGAAGCATTCCGCTGGGGTGTCAGGGCCATGAAAGAGGCGGGCATTCGGGAGCCTGCGCTTGATGCAGCCGTCCTCCTGGGCTACATCATGGGTCTGGATACGGTAGATGTACTGGCCCCGAAAGCGCCCGGCCTCGATGTTCTCGAGGCTGACCGTTTCAAGGGTCTCATCGATCGGCGCTGCTGCAGAGAGCCTGTGAGCGTTATCCTTGGCCAGAAAGAGTTCTACTCTCTGGTCTTTGAAGTCAACAGCCATGTCCTCACGCCAAGGCCTGAAACTGAGCATCTCGTGAGTGAAGCGGATGTGTTTCTAAAAAGCAGTAGCGGGAATCTCCTGGCTGCGGACCTGGGCACGGGATCAGGGGCTGTAGCCATCGCACTTGCGGTACAGAACCCGGCGGTCAGGTTCGCCGCAGTTGATATCAGCCCCTCAGCTTTAGCGGTGGCCGGCAGAAACGCCTGCAGGTTCGGTGTGCAGAACAGGGTAAGCTGTCTTTTGTCTGACATGGCCAGCAGTCTTCGCAGCGGCGTGTTTGACCTGGTTGTTTCAAATCCTCCGTACGTGCCCTCCGGAGAGTACGGATTACTGCCTCCCGAGGTCAGGCGGTCTGAGCCTGCCTGTGCGCTTGTTGGAGGACCACTGGGGACGGAGCTTCATCACTGTGTGGTAAAGCAGAGCGTTCTCATCCTTCGGCCGGGGGGCGCGCTGATGGTCGAAGTCGGCGCTGGTCAGGATGCCGAAGTCGCGGAGCTTTTTAACCTGTGTGGATTTGAATCTGTCTCTGTCATTCCTGACCTGGCAGGGATCCCGAGGGTGGTAAAGGGCATTTTGTCCGATGTCTGACAGGATAATAATAGAAGGCGGCGTCCCGATAAGGGGAGAGGTTCGGGCAAGCGGGGCTAAAAACGCAGCACTGCCCCTCATGGCGGCGTCTCTTTTGGCCCCCGGCGAATTCGTCCTTGAAAATGTGCCCGACCTGGTGGATGTGCGGACCATGGCAGCTCTCCTGGAACACCTGGGCGTAGTCTACGACTACGGAGAGAGGCTCACACTGGACTCATCCCGTGCCGCAGGGGATGAAGCCCCCTACGATCTTGTAAAGACCATGCGGGCCTCCATTCTTGTCCTCGGGCCACTGCTGGCCAGGTTTGGAAGGGCCAGGGTATCTCAGCCGGGAGGTTGTGCTATCGGCGCACGTCCCATCAACCGGCACCTCGCAGGCCTCGAGGCCCTTGGAGCAGTTGTCAAGCTTGAGCACGGCTACGTTATTGTGGAAGCAGACAGGCTGGTTGGGGCAGAGGTGGTTTTCGAGGCGCCGACAGTTACTGGTACAGAGAACCTGATGATGGCCGCTTCTCTTGCAGACGGGACTACGACACTGGTCAACGCAGCCAGAGAGCCCGAGATCACCGACCTTGCAGAAGCACTGAATAAAATGGGAGCAAAGATCACAGGCGCCGGCACTGCAGTCATATCTGTGCAGGGCGTAGCCGAGCTGAATCCGATCAGCTACACTGTAATGCCGGACAGGATTGAGACCGGAACCTACCTTGTGGCTGCGGGTGTTACCGGCGGAGACGTGAGGGTAACCAGCTGCGTCCCTCATCACCTCAGAGCGCTGTTGGAGAGGCTGGAAAAGACCGGTGTCAGGATCGAGGAAGGCGATGACTGGATCAGGGCGATTGGAACGGATTCCATCGCTGCGGTTGATGTCAGAACCAATCCCTATCCGGGCTTTCCCACCGATATGCAGGCACAGTTCATGGTCCTCATGTGCCTGTCCGGGGGCCTGTCAACTATCACCGAGTCGATCTTCGAGCAGCGCTTCATGCATGTACCGGAGCTGTGCCGGATGGGCGCGGACATTACGGTATCAGAGAGAAGGGCCGTTATAAAAGGAGTGCGGCAGCTTGCAGGAGCACAGGTGATGGCAACTGACCTGCGGGCCAGTGCTTCGCTGGTGCTCGCGGGCCTCGCCTCCCGAAGGGGCATAACGGAGATCTCCCGCGTCTATCATCTCGACAGGGGCTACGAATCCATGGAGGAGAAGTTCGCGTCCCTTGGGGCCCGGATACGGAGAACAGATGGATAAGGACGCGACTACCATAGCGATCCCCAAGGGGAGACTTTTCACCGATTGCGTTGATCTGTTCGAGGCCATAGGCGTTGCCTTCCCGCCGGATTCAGAGATCTCTCGAAAGCTGGTATTCCCAAGCAAGGATGGGTCTGTCAGATTCATGGTGGTGCGCGACAAGGACGTCCCGGCCTATGTCGATCACGGGGCGGCCGACATGGGAATAGCCGGCAAGGATGTGCTTGTTGAAGCCGGCAAGGACCTTCTTGAGCCCCTCGACTTGAAATTTGGCCACTGCAGAATAGTCGTGGCTGGGCCGGACCGGAAAAAGGGAGAAAACCCGACAGGCTGGGGACACACAAGGATCGCGACCAACTTTCCGCGCATAACAACAGCTCACTTTGCGTCAAAAGGCGAACAGGTAGAGATCATACCCCTGTATGGCTCTATTGAGCTTGCGCCGCTGGTAGGGCTTGCAGAAAGAATAGTTGATCTTGTTTCCTCAGGTGAGACCCTCAGGCAGAATAACCTCACTGAAATCGAGCAGGTAATGGATGTAACAGCCAAGCTCGTAGTCAACAGGGCGAGTCTCAGAACAAGACCAGAAAGGATAGTCCCCCTTATCGAGGCAATGGGGGCGGTGGTGGGAGCCAAGCCATGAAACGGATCACCTTTGGTGATGACAATTATGAATCCTCGATCACTGCCCTGGGAGCGAGGGGCGAAAAAGTGCCCGTGGAGATCGCCCGAACCGTTACTGCTATTGTTGAGGATGTTCGAAACAGGGGAGACTCTGCCCTGGCCGAATATACCCTCCGCTTCGACAGGGTGGATATTGACTCGGTCGGGGCCGAACTGTCACGGGCATCCATGGAAAGGGCGCTGGACCGCCTCAAAGCAGGGGACAGGGGCCTCATCGAGGATGCCGCAGAAGCTATCCGCAGCTTTCACAGCCGTCAGATGGAAAAAACGTGGACATACAACCCTGAACCGGGAGTGGAGCTGGGGCAGAAGGTAACCCCCCTTGGCAGGGTTGGGCTTTACGTCCCGGGTGGTACAGCAGCCTACCCTTCCTCGGTGCTTATGAATGCCCTTCCCGCAAAAGTTGCCGGGGTGCCTGAGGTGGTAATGGCCGTTCCCTCACCGGACGGCAAGCTTGCGGATGCGGTGCTTGCCGCTGCCCTGATCTCTGGTGTTGACCGGGTTTTCAGGATCGGGGGCGCACAGGCAGTGGCCGCCATGGCCTATGGGACGACGACCGTGCCCCGGGTGGACAAGATCGTGGGTCCGGGCAATATTTATGTGGCTCTGGCCAAGAAGGCGGTCTTTGGTGCAGTGGACATCGACATGATTGCAGGGCCCAGTGAGATCCTGGTGCTCGCTGACTCTGGTGCGAACCCGGCCTTGGCTGCGGCAGACCTGCTCTCCCAGGCTGAGCACGACCCTCTGGCCTATCCGATCCTGGTCACGGATGATGAGAAGGTGCTAGCCGAAGTGGACAGGGAGGTTAAAAAACAGCTCGAACGCCTTCCCAGGAAGGCGATCGCAGCAGAATCCATCAGTGCCCGTGGGCACCTGATTCTGGTACCGGATATTTTTGAGGGCGCGCGCGTTGCAAATATCATTGCACCGGAGCACCTGGAACTGATGGTCAGTGACACGGATGAAGTCCTGGCTATGGTAGATAACGCAGGAGCAATTTTTCTCGGGCACTTTACGCCTGAAGCGCTGGGAGACTATATGGCCGGGCCGAACCATGTGCTCCCAACCGGCGGGACTGCACGTTTCTCCTCACCACTGGGAGTGTACGATTTTCTGAAGCGCAGCAGCCTCATCAAGTACGATGCTCAGGCCCTGGCCGCCAAGGCAGACAGGGTTGCGCGTTTTGCCAGGATGGAGGGGCTCGAGGCTCATGCAAGGGCCGTAGAGATGCGGTTTGGTAAGAAATGACGGACGCTTATCGCATACGGTCCAGAGCCTGAGACCGGGTGATCAGGATTGAATTGGTTATGACTTATGGAAGGATCCCACAGAATATCATAGACATGGAGGCCTACAAGCCTCCCGGCGGCGGCGGCTGTGCTCTCAGGCTGGACGCCAACGAATGCAGCTGGGATCTGCCCGATCCCGTCCTCGAAGAAATACGCCGTGAAGTCTCCATGGTGAGCGTAAACAGGTATCCAGACCCTGAGTCCGGCCGCCTTACAGATGCGTTTGCGGCTGCTTTCGGGTGCGAACGGGAAAACGTCATGGCGGGCAATGGCTCGGACGAGATCATCGCTTTGCTGCTGCAGACGATGAAGGGAAGGCCAAACGGAGCTTCTCCTTCCGTGCTGCTGCCGGA
>CAYVSA010000007.1:0-29131 GCA_964454175.1 uncultured Pseudomonadota bacterium | reverse complement strand
GATTTTTCCAGTGAGCCCTCCTGGGTTCAGGAGGTGGATAACTACGACAACCTGGCCGTGTTAAGAACCCTGTCAAAAGTGGGAGGGGCCGCCCTGCGATGCGGTTTTCTCGTTGCGGACAAAGCCCTTCTGGCACAGGTTAACAAGGTCAGGGCCCCCTTCAACGTCAGCAGCATGACCCAGGCAGCGGGTGAAGTGATGTTGAAGAGATTTGAGCTTCTGCATGGCATTGCCCGGGACGTTGCAAAGTCCCGAGAGCAGCTGGCCGGGCGGTTTGCCGACCTGGCCCTGGAGGTGTTTCCGTCACAGGCAAACTTTCTCCTTGTAAAGGCCGGTGGCCGGGAAAAAGAGCTTTTCGCTTTTTTGAAAGAGTCCGGCATTATGGTAAAATTTCTTCCCCGGCTGGGGGTTGTGGGTGATGCTTTGAGGATAACCGTCGGGACACCCGAAGAGAACGACCTTCTGTCAGAGCGGGTCAGGGATTTCACGGTGAAAGGAAGGTAGCCTATGAGGCAAAAGAAGATCACGAGGAAAACCATGGAAACGCAGATCGACCTGACCCTCACCCTGGATGGTTCTGGTAAATCCAGCGTTGATACGGGTGTTCCTTTCCTCGACCACATGCTGGAGCTTTTCGCCAGGCACGGTTTCTTCGATATGGAACTGGAAGCAAAAGGCGACATTGAAGTGGATGCCCACCACACCGTGGAAGACATCGGGATCTGCCTGGGTAGTGCCGTAAAAGATGCCCTGGGGGATTCTGCAGGGATAAGGCGCTACGGCTGGGCGATCCTGCCGATGGACGATGCTCTTGCTGTAGTGTCCGTTGATCTCGGGGGCAGGCCGTACCTCGCCTTTTCCATGCCGTCCCTGGAGGGGGAGACGGGGGGGTTCTCAATGGAACTCCTCCCCGAGTTCTTCCAGGCGTTCTGCAACAACGCCGGTGCGAACCTGCACGTCAGGGTTGAGGCCGGCAGGAACAAACACCACGTGTCGGAAGCAATATTCAAGGCGTTCTCAAAAGCACTTGACCAGGCTGTTGCCATTGAACCCCGACTCGATGGGGTGCTGTCCACCAAGGGGGTTATCGGGGAAAAATGAGGACGGAAAACAACAGGCCCACTATAGCCGTAGTGGATTACGGTATGGGTAACCTGAGAAGCGTCCAGAAGGCTCTTGAGAGTGTTGGCTGCGATGCGGTTGTGACCAGCGATCCTGCTGCCATCTCTTCTGCCAGCGGCGTTGTGCTGCCCGGTGTCGGGGCGTTCAAGGACTGCATGTCAAACCTCACCCAGTCGAAACTGGTGGACCCGGTCATGGAGGCTGTTTACGAAGAGAAGCCCTTTCTGGGGATCTGCCTCGGTATGCAGATCCTCATGTCTATCAGTGAGGAGTTCGGCAGGCACCAGGGCCTGGACCTGGTGCCTGGGCGAGTTATCCGGTTCCCGGCTGCCCTGGGCCTCAAGGTGCCCCACATGGGCTGGAACAGGGTTTATGCCAGCAGGCCGAACCCGTTTTTGAAGGGCATCCCGGATGGCGCCTACTTTTACTTCGTCCACTCCTATTACGCCCAGCCTGGCTCACAGGACCTTTCTGCCGCCTGGACAGATTACGGTATCAGGTTCTGTTCTGCGGTGAGCCGCAACAACCTGTTCGCCTGCCAGTTTCACCCGGAAAAAAGCCAGCATTGGGGGCTGAAGCTCCTGGAAAACTTCGGCAAGATAGTTACTGACCACAGGGAGAGTGTCTAGGTGATTGTAATTCCTGCCATTGACATTAAAGATGGGAAATGCGTCCGGCTCTACCAGGGCGACATGGAAAGCTCCAAGATCTATGCTGACAATCCCGAGGAAGCTGCCACCCGGTGGGAGGATGCCGGAGCCAGGCTGATCCACCTCGTTGACCTTGACGGCGCGGTCGCCGGTGAGCCGAGAAACCTCGGATCGATCGCCAGGATCCTTGAAACAATCAGTGTACCCATTGAACTCGGGGGCGGTATCAGATCAAGAGAGATAGTCGAAGACTACCTCCAGCTGGGAGTGTCCCGTATTGTACTGGGGACGTCCGCCTGCAAGGACCCCGACCTGACCGGGCAGCTGTGCACGGATTTCCCGGGCCAGATAGTCGTGGGGATCGATGCCAGGGGCGGGTTTGTGGCAGTGCAGGGGTGGCAGGAAGTCACCGAAAAAAGAGCTATCGACCTCGCTGAAGATCTGCAATCGGCCGGGGTCAGCTACATTATTTACACTGATATTGAACGGGACGGAGCTTTGTCCGGTCCCAATCTGGAGTCCACCGCTGAGTTGGCGCGAGGTATCGATATCCCGGTGGTATTATCCGGGGGGATGCACAGCCATGAGGACATCGAAAAGGTGGCGGAGCTGGAAGAATTGGGCGTTGGGGGGGTAATACTCGGCCGTTCGCTCTATGAGGGTACGATCGACCTGCAGAAAGCCATCGAGGATCACCAGAGAGAGGGCGACACCCTGTGACAGAGGGAAAAAACAGCCTCGCCAAACGCATAATCCCGTGCCTTGATGTTACCGAGGGCAGGGTCGTCAAGGGCGTCCAGTTCGTTAACCTTGTAGATGCCGGCGACCCGGTGGAAGTAGCTGCTGCCTATGATCAGCAGGGCGCCGACGAAGTAACTTTCCTCGATATAACGGCGACCTCGGATCGCAGGGAGATCCTGCTGGATGTTGTCAAGAGGACTGCCGAAACGGTGTTCATGCCCCTTACCGTGGGAGGCGGGGTCCGGAACCTGGAAAATATACGAGAATTGCTTAAAGCCGGGGCCGACAAGGTCAGCATCAACACTGCTGCTGTCTTCAGGCCGGAGTTCGTACGCGAGGCGTCACTCAGGTTCGGGTCCCAGTGTATCGTAGTTGCCATAGACGCGAAGAGGACCGATAGTTCGGGCAAAAAGCCGTACTGGGAGGTATACACCCACGGTGGGCGGGAGTCGTCCGGATTAGATGCGGTAGAATGGGCTTCAAAAATGGAGGAGTACGGCGCGGGAGAGATACTCCTCACCAGTATGGACAGAGACGGCACCAAAGACGGCTACGACATCGAGCTTACAAGAACTATCTCTGACAGAATTGGGATACCTGTTATCGCCTCTGGAGGGGCTGGGACTCTTGAGCACCTCTGTGAAGGTCTTGAAAAGGGTGGCGCCAGCGCAGTGCTCGCCGCTTCAATCTTTCACTTCAAGGAGTTCACGATACCTGAAGCCAAAGAGTACCTGCATTCCCGTGGTATTAACGTCAGGATATAAGTTGAAGGAGGCTTCCTTGTCCCTAAACCCGACTGATCTAAAATTTGGTTCGGATGGACTGATACCGGCCATTATCCAGGATTCGTCTTCAGGAGACGTGTTAATGGTGGCGTACATGAACGATGAGGCTGTGCGTCTTACCCTGGAAACCGGTTTCACACATTTTTTTTCACGCAGCAGGCAGAAACTCTGGAAAAAGGGGGAGTCTTCCGGCCACGTACAGGCAGTCAGAGATGTACTTTACGATTGTGACGCCGATGCAGTCCTCGTGAAGGTCGATCAGGAAGTGGCAGCCTGTCACACCGGCCACTACTCCTGTTTCTATCGATCCATGATGCGTGAGGATGGTTCCGGCGAGGCTGTATTCGACCCGGAAAAGGTCTATGGGGGCGCAGAGGCCAGGGAGGTCCTGGACCGTCTCTATGGTGTCATCGTCGACCGCAAGAATAATCCCAGGAAGGACTCCTACACGACACAGCTTCTGGCAGGAGGCACGGAAGTGATGGGCAAAAAGATCCTGGAAGAGGGCTTTGAGCTTATTAATGCAGCAGAAGGAGGCAAAGGCGACAGGGTTATCAGTGAAGCTGCCGACCTGCTGTATCACCTGTGGGTTGTTCTGGGCTGGTCAGAAGTGAGGCCTCAAGAAGTGATGGAAGAGCTTGCTGGACGTTTCGGACGCTCTGGGCTGAAGGAGAAAGCTTCGCGCAGGGAAGGGAGTTAAGCCATGTCGGACTGTATTTTTTGCCAGATAGTCGAGGGAAAGATCCCCTCTAAAATTGTGTACGAAGATGATGAGATGATCGCTTTTGACGACATAGATCCGAGGGCTCCCGTTCACGTTCTCGTAGTCCCGAGGGAGCACATTTCCACCCTTAACGATATGGATGCGTCCAGGGAGGGGCTGCTCGGCAGGATGGTCCTTGCTGCAACCGGGATCGCAAAGGAACGTGGTGTAGCAGATTCAGGCTACCGGATCCTGGTCAACTGCAACAGCGACGGAGGACAGGTAGTTTTTCACCTCCATCTCCACATTATAGGTGGCAGGCACCTGGGCCCGATGGTACAAAGCACTTGAAAATCAATTGTAGCGCATATATACTGCAAAGTTCAGTTAAGATTATCCCAATGTGGGAGGGAGGGTTGTAAATGCCTGGTGTAAGGGTAAGAGATAATGAAAGCTTTGAAGGAGCCCTTCGCCGATTTAAAAAGCAGTGCGAAAAATCAGGGATCCTTTCAGAAATACGCAGGCGAGAATATTACGAGAAGCCAAGCATTCAGAAAAAACGCAAGATGATAGCTGCTCGTAAAAAGATGGCCAAACTGGCTAAAAGGCGGCCGCGCTGAGTTGACAATTCGGAAGAGAATCCAGGAAGATCTCAAGAAATCTATGAAGGCGAAGGACGGAGAGAGAGTCTCCGTCCTTCGCCTTGTTATTGCTGCGATCAAGAACCGGGAGATCGAGCTGAAAGACGATCTTGACGATGACCAGATATTAGAGGTTGTTGTGTCTTCGGCCAAGCGCAGTAAAGAAAGTTCAGATGCTTTCAGGGACGGCGGCAGGGAGGATCTCGCTCAAAAAGAGGAGCGCGAACTCAAGATCCTGGAAGAATATCTCCCGGAGCAGCTAACGCCCGAAAAGATAAGAGAGATCGTCAGCGAAGCAGTTCGAGCTACTGGATCATCATCCCCTGCAGACATGGGCAAGGTCATGAAAGAGGTAATGCCCAGGGTGCGCGGGAGGGCTGACGGCAAAGTGGTAAACAGCATCGTAAAGGAATTGCTCTCCGGTTAAGCGGAACATGTACCATTCAGATCACACCCTGGGACTGTACACCTGATTCTTTTTCATCGCCTCGCTAGGGCAAAATGGATAAGCACACCCTTAAAGTTCTGGAATATTACGATCTGCTGAGCCACCTTTCGGGTTTTGCCCAATCGCAGCCTGCAAAGGAAGCGGCAAAAGACCTCGCGCCCTGTACAAAGCGAGCGGATGTGACCGCCGCACTAGCTTTGACTCAGGAGGCCCTGAAGGTCCTCGAGGACGGGCTCCCGGACCTTGCCGGCGTAGTAGATACCCGCCCGGTTATTGGCAGGCTTGCCATGCGCGGAGCTATTCTGGACGCACAGGCAGTACTGGAGCTTTACTCCGTTCAGCTTGGGGTCAGAGCTGCCCGGGGCGCTGTAAAGGACAGGGCAAGTGCTCTGCCGGGCCTCTCAGGGCTGGTGTCGCAGATGAACCCTCTTCCTGCCTGGGAGAAACTGGTCAGAAGGTCTCTGGACGAGGACGGGCAGGTGCAGGATAGTGCCAGCTCCGAACTTGCTGCGGTGAGAAAAGAGCAGATATCCTGCAGGAGGTCGCTTCTTTCGAAACTTGAAGAGTTCATCACAAAACCTTCGATCGGTAAAGTGTTGAGAGAAAACTATGTAACCCAGCGAAACGACCGTTATGTTGTCCCGGTAAAGCCTGAATATCACAGGGCTTTTTCCGGTGTTGTGCAGGATACATCACAGAGCGGACAGACGCTCTTCATCGAGCCGCTTTTTGTTGTTGAGAAGAATAACCGTCTGGCAAAACTCAGGGGACAGGAAGAGGATGAAATAAGGAAGATCATGAAGTTCATCAGCGAGGAGGCCAGGGGCTACAGGGAGTCGATGGCCCTTAACCTGGACCTTGTCGTTGAATTTGACCTCATTTTTGCCAAGGGACGACTGGGGCTGCAGGTAGATGGTGCGGTTCCCGAGGTCTCGCCAGACACTGCGAGACTTTCCCGGGCCAAACATCCACTCCTTCTGCTTTTGGAGGGAGGAGGCTGTGTCCCCATAGATATGGAACTGGGGGACCAGGTGACAACCCTCGTTATCACCGGACCGAACACTGGAGGTAAGACGGTCGCCTTGAAGACCCTGGGGCTTATAACACTAATGGCCCAGACAGGTATTCCAGTGCCAGTGGGAGAAGACAGTAGAATAAGGGTTTTTAAAAAGATCTTTGCTGACATTGGGGACGAGCAGAGCCTGGCCCAGAGCTTGAGCACATTTTCATCACACATGTCTGTGGTATCAGAGATACTTTCTGAGGCAGACGATCAGACGCTGGCCCTTCTCGACGAAATGGGGGCCGGTACCGACCCCCAGGAAGGATCAGCTCTGGGTATAGCTATTCTGGAGCATCTGCGCCGCTGTGGAGCCTGGACGGTGGTGACGACACACCACAACCTGCTCAAAGAGTTCGCTTATAATGCAGAGTATGCGGAAAATGCATCGGTGGTATTCGACGCGGCCACGTTAAAACCCGTTTTTGAGCTGAGGATGGGAGCCCCCGGCAGAAGCTACGCTCTGGAGATAGCCGCGAGACTGGGCCTTGCAGAAGAGGTTACTGCCAGAGCCAGACAGATTATGGGTCCAGAGGGCGCAGGTGTCGATGACCTGCTGGGAAGGCTTTCAGTGGAGATAGAAAAAGAGTCAGCCGCCAGGCGCAGGGTGGAAAACGCAAGGGATGCCATCGAGACTGATCAGGAACGACTGCGTAAGGTGCAGGTTCAGGTCCTTGAGGAGCTGAAAGAAGAACAGTCCAGGTCCAGAAGAGAAGCAATGGCTCTCATAAGGCAGATAAAGCAGCAGGGCAAGAAGCTGTTACGGGAAGCCCGGGATGCCGGGACTGAAGGGGAAAAGGTCTTCAACCGCGAGATTGACGCAATGGCAGCGGATGCTGCGGAGAAAATACCTCTTCCTCCCAGAAAAAGGGGTGCCGGCGGCCCAGTGACCATTGGTGATCTTGTTGAGGTCGTGCCGCTGGGTGCGGAGGGAACGGTTGTGTCTGTGTTTTCGGGCGGCGAAGATGCCGAGGTCGTTTCTGGCGGGATCAGGATGAAAGCCGCGGTCTCCGACCTGACCCCCCTGGGAGTCACCCGCGAAAAAGGCCGGCAGGGGAAGGACTCGCTGGCGGTGGGCTATACGGGGAGCAGGGAGGCTCCTGGCGAGATAAGCCTGCTGGGGTTCACGGTACCGGAAGCCCTGGCCCAGGTCGATACAGTCCTGGACAGGATGATGCTTGGTCCTGGCAGTACGCTCAGGATCATTCACGGCAAAGGCACTGGTGCCTTGAGAGAAGCAATTACAGAGTCCCTCAGGCAGGATCCGAGGGTTATTTCCAGCCGTGCCGGAGGCATGAAAGAAGGCGGCTCCGGTGTAACAATAGTGCGCGTCAAAGAGTAACAGGAATGCGTTGGAGCGAAGATACAATACAGAGGGTGAAGGAAGCCAACGAGGTGGTAGGATACGTTTCGCAGGTCCTTTCCCTGAAGAAGTCCGGCGCAACTTACAAGGCACTGTGCCCATTTCATCAGGAGAAGACTCCGTCATTTACGGTCAACCCGTCAAAACAGATATTCCACTGCTTCGGCTGCGACATTGGCGGTGATGTAATAAGGTTTGTAATGCTCTACGACGGGATGCCCTTTGTTGATGCCGTGGAAAAACTGGCACAAAGGGGAGGGGTCGACCTTCCGAAGACGGACGCAGCCAGTTCGCAGGACCGCTCATTAAAAGACAACATCTTCAGGGCAAACAGGATCGCGGCAAACTTCTTCAGCGCTCAGCTTATGAAGGAGGGCCCGGGAAAAACTGCCAGGGATTATCTGTCAGACAGGGGAATTCACTCTGATGTATCCAGGGCTTTCGGGATCGGATATGCCCCTGATGAATGGAGATCTCTTGCCGGGGTCCTCAAGGCCGAGGAAGTTTCCAGGGATATTGCAGTTAGATCTGGGCTCCTTGTGAGCAGCGAAGGTAAAGAGCCTTACGACCGCTTCAGGGGAAGAATTGTTTTTCCAATACGGGATCTATCCGGACGTATACTGGGTTTCGGGGGGAGGGTGCTTGATGAGTCTTTACCGAAGTATGTTAATTCTCCCGAGACCGAGGTCTACAACAAGGGAACCACACTTTACGGGCTTGACGTAGCGGCGCCCCATATCCGGGAGGCGGATGAAGTGCTGTTAGTGGAAGGCTACCTGGATGTCATAGCTCTGCACCAGGGAGGGATAGGGAACGTTTCCGGGGTTCTCGGAACCGCCCTTACCAGCCAGCAGGCTGGAAGGCTCCGGCGTCTTACAACCAGATGCGTACTGCTTTTTGATGCAGATGAAGCTGGCAGGAAGGCCGCCTTAAGGAGCGGGCAGATTTTACTGGAGGCAGGACTGGAGTGCAGAGTGGCGCAGTTAGAGCCTGGCGAGGACCCTGACAGCTACCTGCGTTCCATGGGAGCAGAAAAGCTCGGTGAAAAGGTGTCGCAGGCGCCTGATCTCATCAAATTCGTCCTCGCTGAGCAACAGACCGTGGCAGATCATAATACAATAGCCGGCAGACTAAAGGTTCTTGATGCAATTGTTCCCTATTTGGTTAAAATTAAAGACAGGGCTACCTTGAGTGTTTACGTCAAGGAGGTGGGAGACGAACTCAGGATCGAACAGGGAGATTTGCGTGCAAGGCTGGTTCCCGGCAGAAACCGGCCAGGGAAGGCCGGCACGAAAGACAAGGACTCTCCCCACAGGATCCCCCGGAGGGAGGAGCTTCTCGCACACATTATGATAAGGGATACATCTGTTGTTCCCAGGATCAGGGAACTTGTTTTGCCGGAAGAGATCTCCAGCCCGGAAATAGCAGGCCTAGTTGAGGACATGTACGGCGGCGCCACCTTTGACAGCCTCATAAACAGCGTCAGTGATCAAATGAAGGATCTGCTCTCCAGATGGGCCGTTGAGGACCCTGTGGAGGGAACGGGCAAGGCTCTTGACGACTGCCTGCAGTGGTTTGCCAATAAAAGGCTGGAGCGTCAAATCCAGGAAACCAGGGACAACCTGCGGCAGGCTGAAGAAAAGGGCGACAATAAAGCTTTCAGTGAGCTCACGAAAAAATGGCAGGACCTTATTGAGCAAAAGCACAAGAGAGAAATACCTGAACTTTCAGACAGTACCGATGAGCCCGCGAGTATATCGGGAGGAGACCCAGCAGAATGAGCAAAAAGATGAATAAGAAGATGAAAAAAAAGGATATCAAGGAGCTTATAAACAAGGGTCAGAAAAAGGGTTATCTTACCTATGATGATGTCAACAACGCACTGCCGGAGGACATGGTTTCGCCAGACCAGCTCGATGAAGTAATGACTATTTTCGGTGATATGGACATCGACATAGTCGACTCTGAGCGAGGCATCGTGGTTAAGGAGATCAAGGTCAAAACAGATGACGACGATTCCGGCAAAAAGAAGCTTGCACCGGCAGAGAAGAAAGCATCCAAGGCAGCGCGCACTGGAGCGCTGGCGGGCCGGACGGACGACCCTGTGAGGTTGTACCTCAAGGAGATGGGCCAGATCAACCTCCTCACCAGAGAGGGTGAGGTTGAGATCGCAAAGCGAATTGAGGCAGGGGAAAAAGACGTTCTCAGGATCGTTGCCACCAACCGTATATGTATAGAGGAGCTCGTTGTCCTTGGCCAAATGCTCAAAGAGAGCAGAATCAAACTGAAAGACATTATTTCGTACCAGGAAGAAACTTCAGACGATGACAACGATGATGATGAAAATGGCTCTGAGGATAATACTGCAAAAGAAACGCAGAAGGAAGATCCTGAGGCGATTGCAGCGAGGGACCTGGAGGTGCTGAGAGAGGCAAACAAGACATTCAGGAGAATGACTAACCGCAAGCTTCGCCTGGACGAATTGAATGCTGCGCTTGCTGCTGCCCCGGAGAAGAAAAAGGCTGACCTGGCAAAAAAGAGAAAAAGGACAGCTCGTGATATCTCCAAAGACATAGAAAACATGTATCTTAACAGCAAGCAGATAGCACGTCTGTCTGCCAAAGTTACTGCCATCCGAGACAGGATCATTCGGGAGAGAAACAAGACCAAAAGGATCGAGAGAAGAACAAAGCTGTCCGAGTGGAAGATGACCGTTCTCTTGAGAAAAGCCAAAAAAGGTGAGGCCAAATCGGTGGCCAGGGAGGCAGGCATGCCTGTCCGGCAGCTGGAGGAATACCGTTACCAGCTCAGAGAGTCCAAGAAAAGGCTTAAAGCAGTCGAGAAAGATACGGGCATGACGTGCGATGAAATACTTACGGACGGCGAGGGTATCAGGCGAGCCGAAAGACGCGCCCGTGATGCCAAGCAGGAGCTCGTAGAGGCCAACCTGAGGCTGGTTGTGAGCATAGCCAAAAAGTATACTAACAGGGGCCTTCAGTTCCTTGATCTCATCCAGGAAGGTAATATCGGTCTGATGAAGGCGGTGGACAAGTTCGAGTACCGCAGAGGCTATAAATTTTCCACCTATGCAACCTGGTGGATCCGTCAGGCCATAACCAGGGCAATTGCAGACCAGGCGCGCACGATCAGAATACCAGTCCATATGATCGAAACAATCAACAAGCTCATACGGACTTCAAGGCAGCTGGTTCAGGAGCTGGGACGAGAGCCCATGCCTGAGGAGATAGCTGAGAGGATGGAGCTGCCGCTGGAAAAGGTAAGAAAAGTCCTTAAGATTGCAAAAGAGCCCATTTCACTTGAAACACCCATTGGCGAAGAAGAAGATAGCCACCTGGGCGATTTCATTGAGGACAAAAAGGTTATTTCCCCCGGTGACGCTGTGGTGCAGGGCAACCTCAGAGAGCAGATAGTGGGAATTTTGAAGACTCTCACCCCGAGAGAGGAAAAAGTTCTGAAAATGCGCTTCGGCATTGATGAAAGAACCGACCACACACTGGAAGAAGTTGGCCAGAATTTCTCCGTTACCAGGGAACGGATCAGACAGATCGAGGCAAAGGCTCTCCGTAAGCTCCGGCATCCCAGCCGCTGCAAGCAGCTCAAGCCTTTTTATGAGGACTAGAACCGCCGCAGGCCCTGTTGACAAGGCAGGCGAAAAGGGTTACTTACATTCCGGGCCCATAGCTCAGCTGGTTAGAGCCACCGGCTCATAACCGGTAGGTCCTCCGTTCGAGTCGGAGTGGGCCCACCAAGAACGGGAATATGCAGAAGGAGAAGCCCGGCAAGTTGAAAGTCTACAGGCTAAATTTTATGCTCATCTGGTTTCGCAGGGAGGGTGCGGAATGCAGGGGGTAAGCGTTAATTTCAAGACCAGGGCCTGCTCGGGACCTCCGGACTGTTGGAAAGATACGGGTGCACTCATAAACGAGGGCACCTTTTTTTCGTCCTGGTACGGACTATGCCCTCAGTAGAAGACATCATACGGGTAATAGAAGACATGGCGCCTGCGAACCTGGCTCTGCCTGATGACCCTGTCGGGCTGCAGGTGGGCAGTCCGGGGTGGCGGGTCGAAAAGATCATGGTGTCTCTGGATGCGGACACTGAGGTCATCGGCCAGGCGGTAAAGGCAGGTGCAGACCTGCTCCTTTCCCACCACCCGCTGCTCTACCGCCCCCTCTCGAGGGTCGATCCAGATAGCCCGGCTGGAAGCGCTGTGGCGTTGGCCCTGGAAAACCACCTGGCTGTCTACTGTGCCCACACCAATCTGGATGCAGCTGACGGGGGGCTGAATCATATTCTTGCTGACGTATTAGGGTTGAGCGACCGCAGGCCCCTTGAGGGTGTATCCGGGGATAAGTTTAAAATGGTCGTGTACATGCCCGGGGACTCTCTGGACAAGGTTCGCCGGGCAGCATTCGAGTCCGGAGCCGGCAGCATAGGAGCATACAGCATGTGCTCTTTTGCCGGGCCCGGAACAGGTACATTCCTTGGTTCAGGAGATGCGAACCCGGCCGTCGGCAATACGGGCATTTTCGAGGTGGTGGATGAAATGCGCCTTGAAATGATTGTTGAAGCAGACAGGGTGAGCCGGACACAAGAGGCAGTTCGTCACTCACACCCCTACGAGGAACCGGTAATTGATCTGTTTCAGCTGCATGAAGTTAGTCCCGCGGGGGGGGTGGGTCTTGTGGGCAGCCTTCCCAAAGCGGCTGCCATAAGTGAGATCATTGACATGCTTACAGCAGCACTCGGTATCACAACTGTTTTTCTCATATCCAGCGGTGTTCGTAAGGCCGGAAAGGTAGCAGTGTGTACGGGAAGCGGTGCATCGTTGGCAGTCAGGGCAAAAGCAGCAGGTGCTGATGTTTATGTCACGGGTGATGTTAAATACCATCAGGCCAGGGATGCTCAGGCAATGGATCTGCCTTTGATCGACATAGGCCATTTCGCACCCGAGAAGTTTGGGATGATCGAGACCGGCAAGCTGCTGCAAAAGGCCCTGAAAAGGGCGGGGGTGGAAGTAGAAATAGTTTATTCGAAGGAAAAAGATCCCTTCGAGGTTGTCATAAGGGCGTGATGGCCATTCCGGCCACCGGCCCTTTAAGGTTCAGGAGGAGGATGATCGTGAACAGCATGTTAGAGCGGCTTATTAATCTTCAGAAGACGGATGAAAAAATCGTTGCCTTTCAGCAGCAGGAAGAGGCAATACCAAAAGAACTCGAAGAGCTGGAGCTGGAACTCAAGACCCTCGAAAACAAGAAAAATCAGGTGGATGAAGAGCTGGAGGGTCTGTCTGGCCGGGAGGCTGAACTCGAAGCCCTGATCAAGGAAACAAGGGATCAGATGCGCAAGTCGCAGACAAGGATGCTTGCCGTCAAAACCCAGAGGGAATACAGGGCCGTGCAGCGCGAAGGAGAAATTGCAAGAAAGCGAAGGGGTGAACTGGAGGCCGAAGCAAAGGAACTGGACGCTGAAGTCGAGGAAGTGAGAGGCAATCTTGAGTCAATAACCGGGGAGATGGACAGCAAGGAAGAAATTCTGAAGAAGGCCAGACGGCAGGCCAACAAAAAACTCAAGAACATCGTCACCGACCGCGAGGATCTGGAAAAGACGAGGAAGATCGAAGCTGGATTTGTGGACTCTGAGCTCCTGGGCCGCTACCAGAAAGTATTCAGAAGGCATCGCGGGCAGGGAGTGGTAAACGTTGCTGGAGGAGTCTGCGGCGGATGCTTCATGCGTATACCTCCACAGCTTTACAATCAGGTTCTCGCCCAGGGCAGCGTCCACCAGTGCCCAAGCTGCAGCAGGATAATTTATGTCGACGAAACATAACACCCCGCTGGTATTAAGTTTTCTTGCCCGATCCCTTTCAGTTAAAAAAACGCTGGAGCATTTTCCAGGCCTGACCCGTGATAACCTTTCCTCTATCCTCGAGACAGCTTCACAAAAGACCGCACCTGAGGGCCAGGGACCTGCAGTTTTATGGGTCGATGGAGCCGCCAGGGGTAACCCGGGTCCTGCGGGCGCCGGCGCGTATCTCGTTGTACCGGGAAAAGATGCTGTGGGCAGAGGCGAGTTCCTTGGGGTTGCGACCAATAACGTGGCTGAGTACAGTGCCCTGATCATGGGCCTTACCATGGTGGAGGGCCACGGTTTGAAAAGTGTAGGTGTTCGTTCCGACAGTGAACTTATGGTGAGGCAGATGACAGGCGAATACCGTGTTAAAAACGAAAAGCTGAAGAGTCTCTTTGCAAAAGCAACAAAAGCAGTGACGCGCCTTGAGTCAGTAACCTTTGAACACATTCCCAGGGAGGAGAACCGGGAAGCGGACCAGATGGCGAACAGGGCGGTGGATGCCAAGGGCACTGTCGTGCTGTGATCCGTGTTCAAGGTTCAACTTTTAACTGATCTTAATCTGCGTTAGAATTAACAGGCAGAGTGGTCCGGGTGGCCGCTTCCTTTTCAGGTCAGGGTTTTCCCGAGCCTGTCGAGGGGGAGGAAAGTCCGAGCACCGCAGGGCAGGATGGTCCGTAACGCGGACCGGGGGCGACCCCAGGGACAGTGCCACAGAGAGCAGACCGCCCGCCGAAGCCCTGGCAAAGGCGGGTAAGGGTGAAAGGGTGAGGTAAGAGCTCACCAGTGTCTGCGGAGACGCAGGCAGCTAGGTAAACCCCATCCGGTGCAAGGCCAAATAGAGGAGCGATCGAGGACGGCCCGTCCGAGGCTCCCGGGTAGGCCGCTTGAGGCTGCCGGCAACGACGGTCCCAGATGAATGGCCACCATCCACCATAGCCTTGGCGAAGGTGGATACAGAACTCGGCTTACAGGGCCACTCTGTAATTTTTTCTTGCCATATATTACTCAAGGGGACCTTGTCCACTTCAGATCATGCAGGGAGGCGATGACTTCGAATTGTCATCAACAGCCCATCAAGGGCGCCCAAATCAAGGACTTGCAATGCGAGTTGCTGATTTAAGAGGAAAGAGAAAATGACACTTTTCCCTTTCCGAGGAGCAAAAAGCCACGGATGGACTTTTTACGACCCTACTACTGAGGTAAGATGACGTGTCAAAAAAAAAGATCCTGATCATCAAAGGGACTAAAAGCAGCGGGCAGGATGTATCAGAACTCCTTGAACAATACGGCTACGAGGTTGTGTCCGTAAAGGCGCCCAGCGAAGTCGGGTGGAGTGATGACGATATCGATCTGCTGGTGGCTGACCTGCCCGAAAAGGAACCGGGAGAGGCAGAGGCGGCCCTGAAAAAGGGTCTTGGGAGCGGGATGGGGCACATCCCTGTCCTGGCTTTAGCCCTGCCTGGGCAGATGGATGTCATCGACAGGCTACTGGAGTCCGGATGCGAAGACTACCTCCTTAAGCCCATTGACCCGAGACTCCTGTTCCACAGGGTGCAGAGCCTTATTGAGAGCTATCCTCGTACCTACAGACGGGCGAAGTGTTCCATAGTGACCGAGGTGAGCACAGGACAGAATAATCTCACCGGGGAGATGGTGGAAATAGGTGAGGGCGGGTTCAGCGTGATCCTGCCTGAACAGCTCCAGATGAAGGACCTTGTGACAGTCGCTTTCGTGCTCCCGGGTGACGATACACAATATGTTGCTGCTGCTTTGGTGGTGTACATGAAAGACAATGAGGATGGCTATCTTCACGGAATGCAGTTCGAGATCCTGGACGAGAAAGCCAGGGAGAACATAAACTTTTTTGTGGCGTGCCAGTAGTATTGGTCACAAAAAGTCCATCCGTGGCTTTTTATCCTCAAGCAATTGACTCTAGCACCTTTTTTGCCGTCACGGCAGATTCCCTGACACAATCATTGATACCTACCCCCCGGTAAGCGTTCCCTGTGAGAAACACGCCCTTCGGGAGGGAATTTTCCGCCTCGTCAACTCTCATCAGGTGGTCAACTGTGTAAAGTGGAATAGCTCTTGGCCACCTGAAAATGGTTGTGAACTCCGGTTCGACAGTCAGGCTCATAGTCTGCTCAAGTTCTGTTCTGATCAGCTTGAGAAGTTCAGTTTCGCTCAAAAGATGTGTTTTACTGTCGCGGGCACCCCCGGCCATTACTCGTATCAGGGCCTTGCCCTCAGGCGCCCGGAATCCCGGAAAAATGCTGGAAGTCCACAGGGCGCCCAATATCCTTCGATTTTCAATGCCTGGTATCAGGAAGCCAAAACCATCCAGAATATCTCCTGTCTTTTCCGCTGGATATCCAAGGCCGACCACAGTCATGGGGGAATAGGGTATCTTTGAGAGTATCCTGGCAGAATCGGGGGCCAGGCTATCCAGGATCACCGAAGAAGCGTAGGCGGGCGCAGCCAGCACAACGGCATCAGCTTCATATTTTGCATCCCCGGCCTCTATCGTGAAGGAACCCTGCTTTCCAGCAATAGAATGAGTCTCACACGCTGCTTTGAACCTGTCGCCAAGAAGATCCGCCAGGGCATTGGTCAGTTCACTGATCCCGCCTGAAAAGGACGTCAGGGTCCCCCCTGGGCCAGCTGGCCCTGAAGTGGCCCCGAGCTCATCACCCCGTTTCTTGGCACGCTTCCGTTCTCTCCCAAGGTGGATCATAGCCTTAACAAGACCCCCGTACTGCTCTTCGAGCTCGGCAATCCTCGGAAAGCTTGCCCGCAGGCTCATTCTCTCGGGGTCTCCGGCAAAAACCCCTGAAACCATGGGGTCGAGGATCCTGTCCACAGCTTCTGCGCCAAGCCTTCGCCTGCCGAATTCGGCAAGTGTGGTGTCGGTGCCCGGAGGGGTTGTCTTTGCAGTAAGCTCCCCAAGCATGCGCAGCTTACCTGCCGTAGAAATAAGAGGTGATCTCAGGAAGGCCATGGGAGACTCCGGGAGTCTGACAAGCCGGCCCCTCGAGTAGATAAACCGCCTGCGAGCGGCATCGTCGCTGGGCAGCAGTGAAGAGGTTATTCCAAGTTCTTCAGAGAGTTCAAGGGTGTAGGGTTTGCTGTCAAGAAATCCGTTAGGTCCCCCCTCGACCGTATAGCCCGCTTCTCTGCGGGAGAGGAACTTCCCGCCGGGGCACGCTTCTTTTTCGAGTACAATAATGTCTACGGACCTGTCTTGTGCCTCAGCTTCCTTAAGAATGTAATATGAGGTCGCAAGGCCTGATATTCCGCCACCCACAACAGCGATCCTGATCGATCGACTAACCATCTTTTCTTTATCCCCCGATATGGGCTGCAACGATATCAGCCATGGCTTCAATGAAGTCCGGCCTGGTGTTGAGCGCTTCAGCTCTCACGTAGGTCGTGATACCCAACTCATGGGCGATCTGCCTGTGCTGGATGTCAAGGTCGTAGAGTGTTTCGATATTATCTGAAACAAAAGATATGGGGACGATGACAACAGGCGCGCCTGCAGGGGCGAGGTCGGCCAGAGTGTCGGCCAGGTATGGCTCGAGCCATTTGACCGGACCCAACCTGCTCTGAAATGCAAGGCAGTGAGGCCGGCCGCCAACCGAGCGAACGACTCCGTCTACAGTTTGTGTAATTTCATCAAGATAGGGATCCCCTCGCTTGATAACGGATAGAGGCACCCCGTGTGCGGAGAAGACAAGGATGGCATCATCCTGCTCTTCGGACGGGATCTTTTCGATGGCATCGTTAATGGTCCCGGCAAGGGCCTTGATGTAGAGGGGATGAGTCGGCCACCTGTCGATGATCACGGGCTCTCCAGTCTGTCCGCCTCCGCTGAATGTCCTCTCGATCTCCTTTATGCAGGTGCCGGTAGTGACGCCGCTGTACTGTGGGTAAAGGGAAAGGGCAATTATCCTGGCAGCTCCTTTTTCCTGAGCCCAGTTGGCAGACTCGGATATGAATGGATGCCAGTATCTCAGGGCTGGTCTGGCAAAGACCGTTGAGCCCCGGCCGGAAAGGACAGTGGCGAGGGCATCGGCCTGCTGACCGGTTATTCTGTTAATAGGGCTGCCGCCGCCGATCAGTTCATATCTTTCACTGACCTTACGGGACCGCAGGGTTGAGATCGCGGCCGCTAAAGGACGCCGCAACAGCGCAGGCAGGGGAAATATGGCAGGATCAGAAAAAAGGTTGTCGAGAAAGGGTTTGATGGCAGGAACAGAGTCCGGCCCGCCCATGTTCAGGAGCAGAACGGCCGTTGTATCGTTGCTCGATCCCATAGCCCAGGTCAGCGTTTGTAGGAGTGGACCGCCTCAACCAGGGCAATGGCATTCTCCATGGGTGTCTGGGGCAATATCCCGTGTCCCAGATTGAAAATATGTCCCGGCTCCGGGCCCGCGTCCTCGAGAAGGCGATAGGCTCTACTGGTGATCACTTCCCCGGGAGCGAATAGCACAGTCGGGTCAAGGTTGCCCTGGACAGCTTTGCTGGCACCAAGGGCTCTGCGTGTTGCCCCTATATCCTGACGCCAGTCGATACCGACAACGTCAACATCCAGATCCGCAAGGTGATGAGACAGATAAGAGCCGTTATTCAGATAGTAGATAACGGGTACGCCTTCCCTGCTAAGGCCGGAAATGACTTTTCTGACAGGTTCCAGTGCGAAAGTAATGTACTCCGGGTCGGCCAGTATGCCGCCCCAGGTGTCGAAGATCTGCACTGCCTGGGCGCCTGCCTCTATCTGGGCGTTGAGGTAGGATATGACTACGTCTGCGAGGAGGTCCAGGAAACTCTTAAGCAGTTCGGGCCGGGCATACATCATGCCCTTGATGTTGTGAAAGCTCTTGGTCGTTCCTCCCTCGACGGCATAGGTGGCCAGTGTGAAGGGGGCACCCGAAAACCCGATGAGTGGCACACGGCCTGAAAGCTCGCTCCTTATCATGCGCACAGCATCCAGGACAAAAGGCACATCCTCTTCAGGTTCTATGGCCCTCAGGGCCCCGATGGAGGAGTCGTCTCTGACAGCCCCAAGTACCGGGCCTACCTTGTCTTCAAATGCAACAGGTATTCCCATCGGTTCCAGGGGAATGAGGATATCGGAAAAAAGGATCGCCGCGTCAACCCCGATCAGATCAACAGGCAGCAAAGTCACTTTGGTAGCAAGTTCAGGCGTCTTGCAGAGAGTCAGAAAATCTACCTTTCCGCGTACCTGCTGGTATTGGGGCATGTATCTTCCTGCCTGCCTCATGATCCAGACAGGGATGTGTTGTGTTGGCCGCCTGTAGCAGGCATCTATAAAGGTATTGTTACTCATTGCCGGCACGCTCCTTTTCCATCTCGCGCATAATTTTTCTGGGTACGTGTGTACAGAAAGGTTCTTCTTCCATGTAGTCTTCCAGGATCGCATCGGCCCTTGCCCTGCAGCCGCCACAGACGCTCAGGTACTCGCAGGAACCGCATCGGCCCTTGTAGTCCTTAAAGGATCGGATGTCCTGGAAAAGAGGCGAATCCTCCCAGATCTCCCTGAAGCTCTTGTCGCGAACGTTGCCCGCACTCTTAGGAAAATAGCTGCAGGGCTGCACGTCTCCCCTGTTGCCGATAAATGCTATGGACTGGGCGGCGATACAGCCCTTTGCCCCCCCGGTCCCGAATTTCAGGTTTCGCCGTTCGAAATCAAGGCCCTTTGCCTTTGCCTCCTGCTGAATGATCCGGTAGTAATGCGGGGCACAGGTGGGTCTGACGAGCATATCCTTTTCTTTAAGCTCCATGTCGAAATGCCACTTGAGTATCTCCTCGTAATCTTCCTTCGATATGAGCTCGGACATGAGATCTTCACCGCGTCCCATGGGCACTATCATGAACATGTACCAGGCAACAGCACCAATTTTCCTGGCGAGATTATATACATCAGGTATGTCCGCCTGGTTGCGTTTGGTAAAGGAAGAGTTGATCAGAAACTCAATGCCATGACTTTTCAGGGTTTTGGCGGCTTTCAGAGTAGAAACAAAGGCGCCAGGCTGCTTGCGGAAATCATCGTGTATCTCGGCAGTAGAGCCGTCGAGGCTCAGTGAAACGATCCTGATCCCGGAATCTTTTATTTGTTTGCATATTTCATCGTTTATCAGGCTCCCATTAGTGGCCAGCGCCATCCTGAGGCCTTTGGCTGTACCGTAAGCGGCGATCTCGAAGACGTCCTCACGTAAAAGAGGCTCACCGCCGGACAGGACAACTACCGGTTTGGCAAAAGAAGTGATATCGTCTATAAGGGCTTTTGACTCTTCAAGGGAGAAATCGCCCTGGTCCGAGCCCATGGTAGACGCTGATCTGCAGTGAATACAGTTCAGGTTGCAGCGCCCGGTGATCTCCCAGGCGATCCATTTAGGCTCGAACAGGCCCTTTTGTTTCGTAGCGGACAAGTTATTACCCCCTCAGGTGCCGGATAAGGCTGCAGTGCTGCTGTTTGGCGGCATTTCAAAGGGGCCGCTGTTAAGGCCCCTCACAGAATCTAAATCTAGCACAAATAGGCATAAAGTAAATATTCAATTAAAAACACAGCAGGCAGGTGAGATATTTGATCTCGAACTGTTAATTGACCGCACGAGACATCAACTGTAAACTTCTCTTGCGATTCCGGTTAAACACGGGGCGAAAGGAGATGCATTGGCTGACGATGGTACTGGCAGGATCATAAGAGCGTTGCTGGATGAAGTACTAACCCGGGAGATCAGGCCTGCGCTGGATCGGCTCTCCAGGTCTCAGATGGACAACAGGCGAGTATTCAGGATCATGGCTGAAATGGTGACAGGAATGGAACTGATGTGGAAGATGCCCGACGCGGTGTCTATATTCGGGTCCTCCAGGACGAAGACCAGAGATCCTGTCTACAAGGCTGCACGTTATATTGGCCGCCGCTTTGCGGAGGAAGGCTACGCGGTCATAACCGGCGGCGGGCCCGGTGTCATGGAGGCCGCCAACAGGGGCGCTTCGGAGGCCGACGGCATCTCCGTAGGGCTTAACATCACTCTTCCAAGGGAGCAAAAGGCCAACAAATATGTGAAAACGCTCCTGAATTTCCACTACTTTTTCATTCGAAAGGTGATGTTCGTCAAATACGCCAAGGCCTTCGTTATCATGCCTGGCGGGTTCGGCACCATGGATGAGCTGTTCGAATCCCTGACCCTGAAGCAAACGGGTAAAATTCACAAGTTTCCTGTCATTCTTTTTGACAGTACCTACTGGGCAGGGCTGTATCACTGGATGCTGGACAATATGGTGGATCGAGGGTATCTGGCCCAGGACGAACTGGATCTGCTTGTCATGACCGACGACCCGGAGGAAGTGGTCAACGAAGTTGTTCACTTCTGCCGGTCACAGGAGGAGCCGTACGAACCTTATATTGAACCGGATGAATTCACTGAAGGTCTCTGACAGGAGCCCTTGATGGCAGCCGTCCCGACCTGGGAGTGGATCACGCTGTTTGTGTGCGTGCTTTTTTCCGGGTGTTTTTCAGCATCAGAAACAGCCTACGTAAGCCTGTCCAGGGCAAAGCTGGAAACTATCCTGGGAGATGGGGGCAGCAGATTAAACGCCACCCGCATCTGGCTGCAAAACCCGAGCGCCCTGCTCACCTCGATCCTGATCGGAAACAACCTTGGCAATATCGGGGCCTCGGCCCTGGCCACGGATATTGCCGGAACCATTTTCCCTGGCAGGGCGATCCCGATAGCCGTTGGAGCCACCACTCTCATTATCCTTGTTTTTGGAGAGATCACCCCCAAGGTGATGGCCAGGCGATATGCAGAGAACTTTATCCACATCGCTGCGTACACGCTGGCCGTGTTCTACTTCATTACATGGCCGGTTACCAGATTCTTTGTCTGGATGACCAGAAGTCTTATCGGGGCGACAGGCGGCGATCCGGACCTCGAGTTCACGCCCGTCAAGGCCGAAGAAATTGAACTTCTCGTGGCTTCGAGCGCAAGGGATGGCGGCATTGAAAAACACCCGGCTGCTCTTATCAACAGAGTTTTTTCCTTCGAGAAAAGAAGTATTAAAGATGTCATGGTGCCCCGGACCGAGGTGGTTGGTCTGGACCTTGGTGAAGAGGAGGAGGGGATAGTCGATCTGGTCAGGAACAGCGGCCACAGCAGGCTCCCTGTGTACAGGGGAACCATTGACCAGATAGTGGGGATCTTTCACGTCAAGGATCTTCTTCTTTCAAGTGCCGACGATCAGGATCATTTTAAGCTGGCAGAGCACCTGCATCCACCATACTATGTGCCCGAGGCCGCCGCACTGGGACAGGCCATGAGGGATTTTCAGAAGAGGCGGATACACATGGCTGTTGTGGTCGATGAATTCGGTGGGACGGAGGGCATCATCACCCTGGAGGACATGCTGGAAGAGCTTGTCGGAGAAATTCAGGACGAGTTCGACAGGGATGCGGTTATGATCAGGCGCCTGCCGTCTGGCAGCCTTGAAGTCTCTGGACTTACCCCCATCGACGATCTGCAAAAGGTAATGCCGGAACTTGATGGGAGCAAGATCCCGTCAAAGACCGTCGGCGGTTTGATAATGGAGGAGATGGGAAAGGTGCCCAGTCAGGGAGAAAGCGTAGTAGCGGCTGGCCTGAAGTTTACAGTTCTCATATCCAGCGACCGTCAGATCAAGAGGGTGCGGGTTGAATACCCGCCCGACGTTTAATTTCGTTGATAATGCCGGATAGCCTTGCGGCTTGAAACTCCCTTAAACAGAAGACAGGTGTGAAAATATAGAACGGCAACCCACAGGTTATCCCCACCTGTGGATAAGTGAGACTGTAAATTGACACTTTTCGCTTGTCGTCCTTATGCCCGTGTCTCAGGTCCCAGGTCCAAGGTCCAGTATGGTTTCTAACAGGGATAAAGGGGATGCAGGGGATAAGACCGTAACCCACCCCCTTGATCCCTTGATGCTTGCCAGGCCGTATGAAATGTGAGTGATGAGGGGAGAGAGGTCAGTAGAGGAAGAGTAGGTCTTGCCAGAAAGCAGAAACTAGGTTCCATTTCTGGTCAAACTGAATATACATCCGCAGTAGTTCTGGCGATAGAGGTTGTACTGCCGGCTCAACTGCACGCTCCGACGGAAACCGTCCCTCTTTTTCAGGTCGGTTGAAATATATTCAAGCCCATGTTTTGCTGCTGCTTCGTGTCCGATCTCGTTGATCCTTGCTGCGTCCTTGTGTGGACTCGTTGTTAGTACAGTGGCGACAGCGGCATAACCCATTTCCGCGGCAGTCCTGGCGGCGACATCAATCCGGAGCTGAAAACAGATCTCGCATCGCTTGCCCTTCTCCGGTTCAGCCTCGAAGCCCCTTGCCGCATCAAACCATACGTCATCGTTATAAGGACCTTCCAGAAGTTCAAGGTCGACGATGGAGGCAAGATGCCTTGCCGACGCCAGACGCCTGTCATACTCCGTATCCGGATGGATGTTCGGGTTGTAGAAAAACCCGTCCACATCGTATGACTCAGACAGCTCCTCGATCCCGACTGTGGCGTCTGGAGCGCAGCATATGTGGAGTAGAAGTTTAGGTCTCATCAATCACGGATCCGTTCCGATGTCTGGTTCTATCACGTATTGTAGCAAGGAAAATAGGAAATTGAAAAGCAGCTTCGCATACCTGTACACTGCAACCAGATGTGCTGATAAAAAGTTTCGGCTGGAAGTTCCCGATGCGGAGCTCAAAGGCAGTTGCGAAGGCGAGGGAACTTCCAGCCGAAACCCTCAAGCAGCACACAACACAAAATCCTTGCCTTTTTATTTGATTAAGGATATACACGTCGGGTTTTGCAAAACCACAATCTGAACATTCGGCAAGGAGGAAAGAAATGATCTGTACGATTCTCAAGGAGGAACTGGACTGCATTTTCATGGCCAGGCAGGGCTGCACTTACAACGGGGGGCACTGTGAACCCGTGGTGCAGGCCTGTGACGGCTGCAACCATATTGTTCGGATAGACGACGATCTCTTTTGCAGATCGAGCGCCAGCCCGGCATCCAAATGGAACCAGGGGGTCTGCAACTTCGCAACCCACGTTGTTGCCGAGATTGCCAACGGCAACGGGAAAAAAGTCAATCCCCTGAAAGCATCGAAGAGAGCGGCCGGCAGGAAATAACCTGGATACCGAAAACAACTTGCGCACATGAAAAAGGCGGCCCCGGAAGGGGCCGCCTTTTGTTTAACCAGTTTCTTAAAGCGGTGTTACATTATTCCATTCCACCGCCAGCTGTAGCCTGCATGGGCCTCTTGACCGCGAGGGCAAGGACGATGCCGACAACAGAAAATACTGCCAGAGTGAAGTAAACCTGGTTATATCCACCAGCAATATTGCCGGCTTCCTTGGCTGCCTTCATGATCCCGGCAAAGTACTTCGGAACCGTAAATCCGCAGACTCCCCAGGCGGTAAATACGATACCGTAGTTGGCACCGATATTCTTCGGACCGTAGTAGTCAGCAGTGAAGGAAGGCATCATGGCGAGATAACCGCCGTAGCAGAAGCCCACTACACACAGACCGGTAAGTACCTGCCAGAAGCCCGTGGCGTTCCTGAGCAGGAACAGGCAGGCGATAATGTAACCGACATACAGACAAACTGTTGTCAGGTTACGCCCGATCTTGTCGGAAACGGTTCCCCATGCCAGGCGCCCAACTCCGTTGAAGAGGGACATGATGCCGAGGGCCGTTCCACCGGTCATGGCCGCTGCGCCCTTGGAGAGCTCAACGATAATCGGTTTTGCCTGACCGATGGCTGTAATACCCACCGATGTTCCAAGGAAGTAGATCAGCCAGAGTACGTAGAACTGCCAGGTCTTGACCATCTCACCAGGAGCGTAATCTTCCTTGGTGGCAGCAGCAGCTGCAGGGGGTGACCATCCAGGCGGTGTCCAGCCTGCGGGCGGTACCTTGTAGACCTGGGCGGCGCCGATAACACAGACGTAGAAGGTAACTGCCAGGATGATGAAGGTCCTGGGAATAGTAGTTGCATAAGCGTCCGGGTTGCTGCCGATGAGCTTTTCAATAAGAGGCGCGAAGATAAGGGATCCTGCGCCGAAGCCCATAACTGCCAGACCAACGATCATTCCCCTTTTGTCCGGGAACCACTTAACGCAGGTCGCGATCGGCGTAACGTACGCGAAACCAACACCGAGGCCGCCGAGAATTCCGTAGGCGAAGATCAAGCCGCCAATAGTATTGCCAATGAAGGCGCACAGGAGAACGCCGGTTCCCATCAGAATACCACCGACGCTACCGACGAGTTTCGGGCCTTTTTTGTCCTGCCAGAAACCAGCGATGATCATGGCTACCGTGAACATAAGAACTGACCACCTGTACGGTGCGATGGTCTGAACCTTGCTCCATCCATGGAGGGATGTGAGTGGGCCTCTAAAGACTGCCCAGGAGTAAAGCACGCCGAGACAGAGCTGCATGACAAGCGCCGCCCCGACAAACCGCCATCTATTACCAACATTTTGTTCCATCGAGTCCTCCGTAATTTAGGGGGAAGGATGGCTCCCTTCCCTGTTCTGTACACGCAGCGCCTGAGATGCCTGATTGGAATTAACTGCCTGCTGCGCCGGGCATCCGGTAAGGTGGTGGCAGGATGCCCATTGAGAATCCAGATGTTCTCTCTTAAAATCAAAAGAGAACTACAGCAGCCTGTCCTGCAATCGCAGGCCAGTGCTGTTGCGGTTGTCTGGCTCCACCTCCTTTCACAAGGGATTATGTCGTGCGTCCGGCTCCGACCATGCGGAGCATCATTTCAGGTCAGGTTCCAAACCAAGCCAAATTGAAACACCTCTACACGCCGTATCAGGCCAATAAACCACTTTTTTGACAACATAACCTGTTGATAATTATGGAGTATTGGCCAACGGTTGTTTGAGCATGTATCCAGATGAAACTGATATTAAAACGTTGTTTCGAATATGTCAAGAAAAATGTCCAGAACCGCACTACCACTATGCTCCGGGCTGATTCAGGGGCTGTTCCCTCGTGTCTGGCCCTCCTCGACCTACCAGGGGCGATTCCTCCCCAAAGTGGGGGTTGGCAGAACTCACTGTAGGGCCCAAACCGGTGCGGCAATAGCCTTCCTCCCCGGTTCGCCTGCGGGCCATACATTCCCTTGGACAGAGCCTGCACGGGGAAGCGAGTTCTTCGAGGCCATGGATGCGTTCTTCGAGCTCTTGTGTTGACAGGTTAAGGTATGAGGGGGCTCGTTTGTCAGTCATAGTTTACGGGTTTAACTGCCTGAGTCCCAGGACCCATCTCCCAGGTTCTGGGAAAACAACATGGAACCTGGAACGCGTTCAACGCTGTTCCCTGACATTAAATTCATGTAATATCATGGTCGATCTCATCCACGAAGCGTTTTCTGAAAGGTTTT
Organism: uncultured Pseudomonadota bacterium; assembly: GCA_964454175.1. GTDB lineage: Bacteria > BMS3Abin14 > BMS3Abin14 > BMS3Abin14 > BMS3Abin14 > CAYVSA01. Next base: position 3,283 of record CAYVSA010000007.1, on the reverse strand, counting down.
TGCCGAGATGAAAGTGGGACTTGCGGGTTATTCAGGGTCCGGTGTGACAACACTTCTTGCTCTTCTGTCGGAGGATCCGGGCCTGCTGGAAAGACATGCCGGGCCTGAAATAAGGACTATTAAACTGGCAGACCACCGTCTGGAAAGGCTGGCTGGCGTCTGCGAGCCGGAGAAGGTAACTACTGTCCAGCTTGAACTGATAGAGCTGGGTGATCTCAGGCCTGAGGCAGGGGGCGGGTTAAGACAGCAGACTGTGAACCGGGCTGCCGGTCTGGATGTCCTGGCTATCGTGTTCAGAGGTTTTCTGGGCCCGTCAGCGTCCCAATGCCGGCCTGGAGATGAGATCCTGAAAGAGTTTTTGTCCCTCTCGGATGACCTTTGCCTGACGGACCAGCTGCCGGTGGAGGGGCGGATCTATCGCCTGTCTAAGGAAGGCAGGAGCTCTTCGCCAGAGGCGGTCCTGATGGAAAAAGTGAAGGCTCAACTTGAAGCAGGTGCCCCTCTGCGAACAGGAGTGCTGTCGGACGAAGAAATAAAGTTCCTTTCAGGGTATCAGTTCCTGACGCTCTTTCCGGTCCTGGTTGTCGGAAACACGGGGGAGGACGGGGCCGGTGTGACCACTTATCCTGACCTGGAAGCGGCGTGCGGCCGGGCAGGTGCCCATTACATGGAGATAACCGGTCTTCCCGAGCTGGAGCTGCTGGAGCTCCCCTCCGGGGAGCGGCGTGAGTTCCAGCAGGCGCTGGAGATCGAAGTGCCAGCAAAAGACAGGTTCATTTCCGCCGCCTTTAACATACTCGACATCATCACCTTCTACACTGTCAGCGGGAAGGAAGCCAGGGGCTGGGCAGTGCCGGCCGGGACAACGGCCCTCGAGGCGGCAGGAAGGGTTCACTCGGACCTTGCAAGGGGCTTTATCAGGGCCGAGACCATGCAGTGGGATGAACTGTGTGCAGCAGGAGGGCTTTCAAAAGCCAGGGAAACGGGCAAGATAAGGGTGGAGGGCAAGGATTATGTTATAAGGGACGGGGACGTGATCCATGTCAGGTTTAATATTTGAACGGATTGCCGGTGAAAACGGCAGCGGACTTGGTGCCGATACCAGGAGGTAGGAGTTGGCAGAAAACAACAACAGCACAAAACTCAAGATAGGAATTCCCAAGGGGAGCCTTGAAGATGCCACTATTGAGCTTTTCAAGAAGGCGGGCTGGAGGATCAACAGGGGGTCCAGAAACTATTTCCCGTCGGTGGATGATGAAGAACTGGCCTTTTCCCTTGTCAGGGCCCAGGAGATATCGACCTTCGTCAACGACGGCATACTGGATGCGGGAATAACGGGCAGGGACTGGATATTGGAAAACAATTCCGATGTCATATGGGTCCAGGATCTCACTTATTCCAAGACAAGTTCCAGGCCTGCAAAATGGGTACTGATAGTACCCAGGAACTGTCCTTACGAATCTATTGAGGATCTTGCCGGCAAGAGAATTTCTACAGAGCTGGTAAATTTCACCAGGCGGTATTTCGAGGAACGGGGCGTTGAGGTCAAAGTGGACTATTCGTGGGGCACCACTGAGGCAAAGGTGGTTGAGGGTATCGCTGACGCTGCCGTAGAGGTTACTGAGACCGGCAGTACTATCCGTGCCCACGGTCTGAAGATCATACACGAACTCATGGAGTCCAAACCGCACCTGATCGCCAATAAAAGCGCGTGGGAAGATCCTTTCAAACGTAAGAAAATAGAAACGATCGCCCTTCTCCTGAAAGGCGCCGAGAATGCCACGGGGATGGTGGGCATCAAGATGAATGTACATCGTGACAAGCTCGATGAAATAGTAAAAATACTGCCCAGCCTCAACGCGCCGACCGTTGCCGGACTGCACGACTCCCAATGGTATTCGGTGGAGTCAGTTGTGTCCGAAAAGGTGGTGAGGACCCTCATCCCCGAGCTGCTGGATAACGGGGCCGAGGGTATAGTGGAATATCCGTTGAACAAGATCCTGTAGGGCCTTTACAGGGGAAGCTCCCCGAAAAAGGCCAGCGAGCCTCGCCGTAACGATCGATGCCGGCGACTGTCAGAGGAGGTGATGCCGTGGGGGATTTCATCCAGAGCGGGCCGGTAACCACGATCCATCGCCTGCCTGGTTCTGACCTGGCAGGCATTGTGGAAAATCTTGAATCTGCCTGCAGAAAGCGGCCCGCTGTACTACTGGTACCTGCCCTCGCTTCAGAGATGGAGGGGAAAGCCTTTCACACAATACTGGAAAAGGTCGCAGGGGCCACATACCTTTCCGAACTGATACTGGTCCTGGGACGCGCTGAAGAGGCAGATTTCGACTGGGCACGTACCCAGCTGTCAAAGCTGCCCATAAAAACGTCCGTAGTATGGCCCGAAAGTCCTTCTCTGACTGATTTGATGCACCATGCCGGTCCAGCTGTCGACCCCGGAGGGCCTGGGAAGGGCAGAGATGTCTGGCTCGCACTGGGCTACATCCTTGCCAAAGGGGCATACTATGCGATGGGTCTTCACGATGCTGATATCCTGACCTACTCTCTGGAGATCCCCACCAGGCTGCTGCTGCCAGTTACTGACCCAAGGCTGAGTTTTGCCTTCTGTAAGGGTTATTATCCCAGGGTCAGCGACAGGTTGAATGGGCGGGTAACCAGGCTTATGGTGGCTCCTCTCGTTCGCATTCTGAACCGGGACAACCCTTCAGAGTTTCTGGATGTGCTGGAGTCGCTGCGGTATCCCCTGGCTGGGGAATTTGCCATGACGATGGAACTTGCAGGGAAAATACCGATCCCGAGAAACTGGGGGCTGGAGATCGGACTACTCTCTTCGGTGTTCAACCAGGCGGGCTCCGCAGGGATGTGCCAGGCGGCGCTGTGCGAAAACTACAGGCACAAGCATCAGGACCTTTCACCTGCTGATGGTGCAAGTGGACTGCACAGAATGGCTATCGAGGTTATAGAAACGCTCCTGCGCGAGATATCATATCGGGAAAGTGGCAGGGGCAGTCTGGCACAGGATCTCTACAGGGAAGCCGTCTCCATGCTCCCGAGCTACAGGGCTGATGCCCTGGCCAACGGGCTTGTCTACAGTGAGGAGGACGAAAAAGAGGCGCTTGGCACATTCAGCAAGGCAGTCAACACTGCCCTGGGAAAGCTCAAGGGGTCCAGCGGAAAAAAACCGCTGCCCCCCTGGAATGAGATGGAATCTCTGGCACCTGGTTTCAGGAAGTCTGTCGCAGATGCTGTGGATAAAGATAACTTGTAGCTATTA
>CAYVSA010000006.1:49668-51905 GCA_964454175.1 uncultured Pseudomonadota bacterium | reverse complement strand
GGATTTCATATGATTAGCAGCTGCTTTTCGTTTTTGGCAGGGGGATAAAAAGTCATCAGCATTTATTAACCTTCAAATTAAACCAACTGGAGTCAGATATTGCTTTCCGCATATATCAGAAATCTCACTCTCGCACTGGCCCTGGTTTCCCAGTGTGTTTTTGTATCATTATCCTACTCGCAGCAGATTGAACTTATTCCTCCGCCCGGGCAGTACCCTGACAGCGTCCTGGTAGATATCAATGCTCCCCATGGCTGGGTTTTATATTACACTCTGGACGGATCCGCCCCGACAGTAAATTCCAGTGTCTACTCTGTTTCCATCCTCATTGAAGACGATACTGTTCTGCGTTACCTGGCGGTTCAGCCGGGGAAGAGCCCTGGACGCACGGGGGAAGCCTTCTACGGGATCACCGGTAAGCCTGTCGGAAAAAAACCAGTCAGATCAAGGGCCGATCCGCCGGGGGGTCTTTACAGTAAACCAGTCAGAGTCAGGCTCCTGGGAAGGGATGGGACAACGATCTATTACACGATAGATGGATCAGAGCCCACAACCCAGAGTGCTGTCTACGAAGTCCCGCTCACCCTTGCCAGCGATGCGACCCTGAAGTTTTTTTCCGTGGACAGTTCGGGGGAAAGGGAGGAGATACAGGAAGTAAACTACATTTTCAGGCTTACGGAACAGATGGTCGACACCACACCTCCTGTTGTTGAAGCTGTGCCCGCGCCATCTGATTTCACGGGTCTTGAACCTGTGCGCCTGGTTGCTGACGAGGAGTGCACGATCTATTACACACTTGACGGCACAAAACCTACCCGGGAATCATCCAGGTATACTCATCCGCTTCAACTGGGACCTGACACCCGGATCAGGTTTTACGCAAGGGACCTCTTTGGCAACACTTGCCCGGTGCAGACCCTGGACTACACGGTAGATATCGAGCCTCCCTCCACAACCGCCAGCCCGCAGGGAGGATTTTACAAGAGCCGGGTGGATGTGACCCTCACAGCTTCTGAAACCGGTGCCATCATCTACTACACACTGGACAGCTCGGATCCCACCAGAACATCAAAAGTGTACACTGGACCAATACATATAGATTCGGATTCACTCCTGCGGTATTTTGCGGTGGATAGGTCCGGAAATGCTGAAATCGTCAGGACCGCCGAGTACCGCTTTAAAAATAAGCCGCCTGTAACAAGAACGACTCCCCCGGAGGGTGAATACTACCCGCCGATTTCAGTGTCCCTGGCCACTGAGCAGGGGTCGGTCATCCATTTTACGACGGATGGTTCTGACCCGGACCTTTATAGCCCACTGTACTCAAGGGAAATAGTGCTTCCCAGGGGGGGTGTATTAAAATTCTTCGCCGTGAGCAGTGACGGAACCCGCGAAAAGGTGCAGGAGCGCCATTTCGACCTGGTCAGGGGGGTGTGGCGCAAATACGCCAGGGGTGTCTTTATCATCCCCAGCGCCACGGACGGCAAGGTCTTCTGGATGGGTACCGAGACCGGTCTTGTAAGATACCAGGTGGGGTCCGGGTCACGAAAGTTCGTGGGAGAAGGAGAGGGTCTGTTAGGTTCTCAGATCAATGACCTGATCCTGGACGAGGCTGGTCAGCTCTGGGTAGCTACTGACCTTGGCCTGAACAGGTATGTGGAGAACAACGGATTCATTCGGTTCGACCAGGACGGGGGTATGCCGGGCAGGGACGTGGTCTCTCTGGCTGCAGACAAGGACAATACGGTCTGGGCAGGTACCCGGGACGGGGCCGCCCATTTGAAGGGGGATGTTATCCTCGAGATCCTTGACAGGAAAGACGGCCTTCCAGACGATGGGGTGCTTTCCATAGCGGTCGATGGCCTGGGCAACAAATGGTTCGGCACCAGAAAAGGATTGGCAATATTCGATGGCAATACGTTCCGTACGTTCACGAAGGATGATGGCCTCATCCACAATGAAGTCAGAGCGGTGGCGATAGACTCGGATTGGAACATCTGGTGCGGTACCCCGAAAGGGGTCTCGGTCTTTAACGGCACTGACTGGAAGAGCTATACGAGGAAAGACGGACTGCCGAGCAACTCTATCATGCTGATCGCACCTGATCCCGACGGAGACGTATGGGTGGCCACCCGAGCTGGTGTCGTGAGGTTCAGCGGCGGCAAGTGGATCAGGGAGGAATCGCCGTAAGTAACTGTCCCAGGTCCCACGACCCAGGTGGGTCTAGAGCCGTCCAA
>CAYVSA010000006.1:0-49568 GCA_964454175.1 uncultured Pseudomonadota bacterium | reverse complement strand
GTCCAAGGTCTAATGTCCAAGGTCTAACGTCCAACGTCAAATGTGGTTATCGTGATGCGACTCCTCCTCTCCCCTGGCGGGAGAGGACTGAGGAGAGGGGGGCTAAATAATATCCAATTTCTAATGCTCTAATGTCTATTAAGCAGCTCTCAATTATGTCACAAATATGTAATTTGATTTAATAACTGAATATTATAAGATACGCGGGATGATCAAGGACTATAGAATTCATGGAAAAATGGGCCGGAATCTGGAGTTCTTCGCCACCCTGTGGGGAGACGATCTGGGGCATCGTTACTTCCACGAAATAACTGACAGGGACGATGCCAGATGGCACCGGTTCTTTTACGGGGGGAGCGAGTTTGTCCTCGGGCCTGATACGATAACCCACGCGGGGAACGGTGGGAGTTTTTGTCCATATATGTTCGGAGTCGATGAACCAATAGAAGACCTGGTAAAACCCGAGGTGGTAAACAGGCTTGTCCTTTTCGGTGCACTGGAGGACACCAGCGCAGGTATACGAATTACCGGCCAGACACACGGGTCCGAAACACTGAAGGAGATTTTCTTCAGGGGCCATGCAGTATTTAACTACTATTTCTTCATTCACATCCCCGACGACAAACCCCTGGAGGGCCAGCAGGAAGCGATCCTCAGGGTTCTGGGCAGAACCCTTAAGAGATATCCTCTGGATCTTGATATGGACGATTCCAGGATCGCCGAGGAACTTTCCGGGTTGTGGTCATCCGCCGGGCAGGCTTTTTTCCTGTTGCGGCTGGTTAATATTTCACATCTGGAATACTACCAGAAGATGGAAGAGGTGTACGCAAATCCACTGGTGGATCACACAAAAGCTGCTGCGGAATTGGAACTGCTGGCAAAAGAACTTGCCGTAGACCCCTACTCACAGGAACGTATGAAAATTGATATTCTCAACCGCCGACCTGAAAACAGGAGGATTGTTGAAGAATACAGGGCTGCCCTGGTGGAAATATGGAAAAGGGACAAGATACTTTTCGACGATCACGCACGTATGTCGCGACTCAGGACCCTGGCGCTGCGCCGGGGTATCCCTCTGAATCTCCTGGACATCCTCGATGAAAAGCTTCTCGGGGACAAGAAGTTCGAGAAAGTCATGGAGCCAGCATATCTCGTAGACACCAGGGGCGTACTGGAGACAATCTTTCTCAGAAGAAGGCAAAAAGGCATCACGCTTGAAAAAACCGATCTCATCAGGCTGCTGAAGTCAAAACTTCTTGCCCTTGAGAACAGGGACCCGGCATTTGACAGGGTGCTGATCGATGTGGGTAAGGCTTGTGATGAACAGAGTAAAAAGGTGAAGGATCCTTCGATCCTGGAAGAATTCGGGCAGATCGTCACTTACTTTGACCGGTTCGATGCAGTTTATAATTCTTTAAATGGCCTGGCATTTCACGAAGGTGGAACCCTGAGTGAGGACAGGCTTCGAAGCCTGCTCCGAAACTGGAGCATATTCGAGGGGATCCGCAGGGGTTTGTTCAGCCAGCTGTTTGTGGAGCCGATCACGGTCAATCCGTACCTCCCGGGTTTCGGGAAGAAGAAAGTGAACATCGTGTTTAAAGGTCTGTCCAGGATCAAGAATGCTCAAATCTCTGTCCAGGATCTGCTGACTGAGCTCGAAGGTATTGTCATGGATGAACGTGAGTTCCGGCTGATCAAGGCAGCGATGGAAAGGTGGATGAAAAAGTTTGAGCGTTCCCTGAAAGGGCCGAAAGAGGAAAATGCCTTTGTAACGGATGTCATGAAAATGCTGGTTACAAAGAAAATGACCAGGCCGCAAACTTCGACAGACGTTTACAGAAGGGCACTGGAAGACCTGAAGCTGGAAAGGACCTATGTCAGATCAGTATTTCCGAAGATCATAAAAGAGCGGAACTCATCAATGAGAAATGAGTTCATTAAAAAAAGCGGGATCGAGGTCATCAGGCTGGAAGAACTTGAAAAATCTTTCCTGTCGCAATACCGAATAGATGACAAAGTGCTCGATGAGATAAGAAGCACCTGACGGGGTTCAGATAAAGACGGGGGCGGGATCCAATGCCTCCCCCGGCCCGCACTGACCTTGTAACTCGACATTATTCGACTGGAGAATTAATAGTGAAAGGCAGGATTTTCTTATTTCTAGCCATCGTTCTGGCGGCCCTTGCCGTGCTATTGAGGTTTTTCCCCTTCGACAGGACCCCTCCTGAGGTGACACTAGCGCCTGAACCGGGAGCGTACAATGAGGAGATACTGGTAGCCTTCTCATCGGAACCAGGCGCAGATATATATTTCGCCAGGGGGGACGAAGGGGAGCTTCCTTACCTGGGGCCGGTACGTATCAGGGAAAATACCCTTATCCGATACTTTGCCAGGGACCGGTGGGGAAACCAGTCCGAGATAAAGCTGGCACAGTATACAGTGAGACTCGACTCCGAGCCTCCGGAGACAACTCCCAGCCCCAGGGCCGGTAGATATTCACATCCTGTTTCACTGAGGTTCAAGACGGAAAAGGGCGCAGTAACCTATTACACGATCGACGGAAGCCAGCCCGGGCAAAGCTCTCCTGTTTTCGGTAAGGCCATAACACTCAGGGATAACACTGTTCTGAAGTTCTTTTCCGTTGATGAGGCAGGTAATTTAGAAGAAGTAAAGACAGCAAAATACGTGATCAATGTGGATACGGCAAAGCCCGTAACGCTGGTTGACCCTGCCGGCGGGCTGTTCAACTCGGATGTGACAGTGGCCCTTGCCGGGGAAAAGGGCAGCAAGATCTATTATTCTCTGGACGGGAGGCGCCCGACCACTAGATCCCCCCTGTATACTGAACCAGTCAGGTTTACGCGCAGCGGAGTTGTGAGGTTCTTTTCCGTCGACAAGGCGGGGAACCGGGAAAATGTCCGCGAAGAGCGTTACGTAATCGACAGGAGCCCTCCGAAAGTCAGCCCGGAACCTGCAGGAGGTGTTTATCCCAAGGGCGTTGTAGTCAAGCTGAATTCTTCTGAGCGGGGCCAGATCAGATATGAGGTTGGAGGGCAGGCACCAACCGCGTCCTCACCACTTTACAGAATACCGATCAAGGTCGACACGACAACAACTATCTCATTTTTTGCCGTCGACCGCGCCGGAAACCGGAGCAGACCGGTCAGTGCAAAATACGATGTGGACAGGACACCACCGGCTATCACCGCTCTACCTCCCGGCGGAAGTTACTCTGGACGGATCCGGGTGAAGCTCGAGTCATCTGAACCGGCAACCATTTTCTATACACTGGACGGGCAAAGACCCACCACGAGTTCGCAGCAGTATCGCGGTCCGGTGACTGTTTCCAGGAACCTTGTCCTCTCCTACTTTGCAGTTGACCGGGTGAAAAACTCAAGTTCTGTCAGCAGACAGAAATATATCCTTGACAGGATACCGCCCGAGACTGCGGCAGAACCAGCGGGAGCTACTTATTCGGGCCCCATCGAGGTGAGCCTGGCGTCTGAAGCCGGCGCTGTTATTCGCTTCACTACGGATGGGACGACTCCCATCGAAGCTTCCTCTGAGTACTCCAGGCCAGTCAGACTCTCTCGCGACACTATTCTCAAGTTCTACGCCACCGACGAATCCGGCAACAGAGAGCAGATTCGAGTGGAGAGATATTCTTTCGACACCACCCCTCCATCCACGACCATAGCCCCGAAGCCAGGGACCTACAATCGTCCGGTAAGCGTTTCAATGTCCTCTGAAAAGGGTGGAAAGATATTCTTCAGGATGGAAAACAACAGTGATTTTTCCGCTTACCAATCGCCTTTCGTCCTGGATAAAAGCAGCCGGATGTTTTTCTATTCCATCGATCAATCGGGTAACCGTGAGGGCGTCCAGATGGTGGAGTATGTTATTGACACATCACCGCCCAGGACAGTACCGTACCCGGCTCCCGGACAGTACAATCCCCCCATCACCCTCGAACTGAAGAGTGAGGAGGGCGCCCGCATCTACTACACCCTCGACGGGTCGGTCCCCACCATGTCCTCGCCTGTCTACATGACGCCCCTTGCCAGCAGAGACGATGTCACAGTGAGATTCTTTGCCGTAGACAGGGCCGGGAACAAGGAGAAAATTCGCTCCGCCCGGTACACTGTTGCCAGCGGTATGTGGAGGAAAAATTCCAATGGTGTCTTCATCCACCCCAGCGTTATCGATGGTGGGTTCCTGTGGGTCGGAGGTGAAGAGGGGCTGTTCAGGGTTAATATCCTCAACAAGAGGAGAAAGAACTACACGGTTTCCAACGGTATGGTCAGCAACTCGGTACGAGCGGTGACAGTTGACCGTCTCGGTTTTAAGTGGATCGGTACTGACAGGGGGGTGTCTCAGTTCGACGGCAAAAGGAACTGGGTTAGTTACGATTACGGCGATGGACTGCCCAGCAATAACATTAACAGCATCGTTGTTGATCCTAAAGACAACCTCTGGTTCGGGACCGACAAGGGCCTTTCAAGGTACAACGGCGAGTCATTCAAAAACTACACAACACGGGACGGGCTTCCGGACAATATGGTTAATTCTCTTGCCATCGATGCAGATGATGTGTTCTGGATCGCCACCGATGGCGGTCTGGTGAAATTTACGCAGAAGGTGGAAAAAGTTTATACCGAAAAAGACGGCCTTCCATCAAGCAGAGTATTGGCAGTGGCTGTAGATGGACGCTGGAACGTCTGGGTGGGAACAGAAGATAACGGTGCTGCACGGTTTGACGGCAGCAGTTGGATGTCATTCGGTCCTGCACAGGGGTTTCCTGCCAGGAAAGTGTACACGATAGCTGTGGACCTTTCCGACAACAAGTGGTTCGGGACAGATACCGGGGTGTACAAATACAACGGTAAAAAATTCGAACAGGTTAAAATGCCGGTTTACCGGTAGAATAATCGTTCTGTTAGTAACTTGTTATTCAAGTATTAGATTCGAGAGGGAGGGGAAAATGCAGCTTTTCCCCATCCCGAGGAGTAAAAAGCCACGGATGGATTTATTACGACACCACTTTTTACGACACCATAATAATAGTAGGTTACAGTTTACCCAAAAAAGGTATAAAATTACACTTTTGCGGGACACTGAATAATGAAGATCACTTGTGACAGCTGCAGGACGATCTATCAGATCGCCGACGAGAGGGTTCCTCATGGAGGTGCAAGGGCTAACTGTCCCAGTTGCGGCCACCAGATCGTCATTCCCGGCAGGGAAAAGGGCCTCAAAAATTCCAGCTTTATCGGAGACGGGCCTCCAGCCGACTTCGGGCAGACCATCTCGTACGATTTCCAGCAGCTCGACCAGGACAGCGGGGAGATCTCAGATCTTCTTCAGAAAGTATCTCAGGAAGACCCCTTCCTGACACAGGGACTGAAGTACGAACTGAAGGACACGCGGACCGGGGACGTTTTCACGATTGGGAAACCCCAGGTGATCCTCGGACGCAGCGGCGCTGATGTAAACGTCAATGATCCGGAGGTCTCGAGGAAACACTGCATGGTGAGAGTGTACGGCGATTACCTCGTTATTATAGACCAGGACAGCACGAACGGAACATTTCATGCCGGCAGGCGCGTCATGACTGCCAAACTGGAGTTCGGAGAAAGTTTTACCATTGGAAACACCGTATTGGAGACTTTTGCCTTCAATGAAGGCTAAGGCATCAGGGAGTCTATTCAGTGGATATCAGGCAGGAAAGAAAAGAGCCGGCGAGGCTGAGCGCCGCCGGCCAGACAAGGGAACGGAAGAAGGATATCTTCAGCCCTGTCTTTAAAAGAACTTTTTCCCTTCGCTGGAAGGTAACAATTTCATTTTCTTTACTCCTGATCCTGGTTTCTGGAGCCGTGGCCCTGGCTCTGGTAAGATACGAGTGGATATTCCTCTCTCAGGAAGCCCGGAAAAGGGCAGACCTCCTTGCCGTAAATCTCGCTGTAAATGCTCGGGATCCCCTTCTGGGAATGGACGATCTGCGTCTTGGCCCCGTGACAGAATCCGTCATGATGGAGGAAGACGTCAGGTATGCTTATCTTCTCGACAGGGTAGGCACCGTTGTTTATCACTCCGACACGGGCAGTGTGGGGGAGGCACTCCCGGATCGAGTACCTGGCCCGGAAAAGGGCGTAATCCAGAAAGCCGTGGATATTCAAGCAGATGGGGTCAAGGTGGGAACTGCCGTTGTGGGACTTGGTCCTGATCACATCCATAGCGCCATGGCAGCAACTCTCATTGGCGTGCTTGTGCCGCTTCTCCTCGGAACAACTATCGGGGTTCTGGGGATATATTTCCTTTCGGGTATTCATGTCCGGCGGATAGAAAAGCTGGATGAGGCCGTCCAGGCCCTGGGCGCTGGCAACCTGTTTATTGAAGTGGATGTCAGGAGCCGGGATGAGGTCGGCAGACTTACGGGGCATTTCAACCAGATGGTGGACCAGCTCAACAGGGCTCGGCAGCAGATACTGAAAAACTTTACAGAAACCATCAGTGCGCTGGCCGCGACTGTTGAAGCAAAAGATCCCTACACCAAAGGGCATTGCGAAAGGGTTGCAATGATCTCCAGAGTTATGGCGGAAAGGATAGGCATGAACGAATCGGCCATCAAGGACCTGTCACTCGCCGCCATCCTCCACGATATTGGGAAGATCGGAGTGGAGGGGCAGATCATAACCAAACTCGGCCCCCTCGATGATGTCGAGATCAACGATATGATGCACCATCCTGTGATTGGAGCCAGGATCCTGAGTCCGCTGTCCACTATGGGAAGGGTTAGCCTGTACGTGAAACATCATCACGAGCATTACGATGGAACAGGATATCCATCGGGTCTCCGTGATGAGGTGATCCCTTTGCCGTCCCGGATAATCCACCTGGTGGATGCCTACGATGCCATGACATCAAATCGCCCATACAGGCCTGCTCTCTCCAGAGGTGAAGCCTTGAAAAGGATCAGGAAAGGTCAGGGCGCCCAGTTCGACCCCAAACTGGTCAAACTGTTTTTCAGCCTCGAGAGAGAAGGTGTGATCGCCGGGATATACAATGAGGTAGAGAGATTAAAAGCAAAGGTCTCATAAATCTCCTGATCCTCGTATTCCCTCTTTGGGCCGGCTGTGCATACCTGACACCAAAACCCGACAGTACAGTTGAGTGCAGGAAAATAATGAGCCTCGCCTCAGCAGGGGAACACAAGACAGCGGTAGACGCCTTGTCAGATCTCAACAAGCGGGGCGGGAGCTGCTCGCCCGGTGCAGTTAAGGCAGTCGGGGTCTCAAGGAGAAAGCTTGGCCTTGCAGATTCCTTTGTCAGGAGGGCAATGGATCAGAAAAAAAGCGGTGACCTGGTGAACGCCCGCAGCAGTCTCGAGGAAGCCCTGGAGATCTACCCGAGATATTACTGGGTGAAAAAGCTCCTTCGTGGTGTTGAAAAATCAATAATTATCGAGACTGAGAGCCTGCTTAGCGAAGCACACTACCTCGAATCAGTTGATGACCCGGCTGCAGCAAGGTTAAGACTCCAAAGTGCCATATTGCTCTATCCTGATGATGTCGAGCTGAAGGCCGAGTTGGCCCGACTCGACAAGATCATTGAGGGCGGGCAAAACACTCCGGGGATCGCGAAAGCTGGGACAGGCGCAGCCAGACAGCCAGCCGAGATAGCTTCTGCGGAACTGAAGGCGGCGCATCAGGCCGGGAAAGAAGATCGTCTGGACGATTCTGTCTATCATCTTTCACAGGCACTTATCCTTGTCCCTTCTACGGGGCCGGTTCACTCCGAGGCCGTTGAGTATGCAAGGGTCCTGGGGCTGAAGTTCTACTCTACGGGTCGCTTTACACAGGCAAGGGAGATCTGGAAGCTGGCTCTGGGTGCTGATCCTTCAAACGCTAAACTGAAAAAATATCTTGACGAAGTACAATCCCGTCTTGAGGATCTGGAGCACATCAAGAGGCGTGATAATGGAAAGAAGACCAGGTGATGTCGGGGAGTTGATCCCCATTGTTCGAGACAGGCTGGCCGAGTACGGTCAGGATTACGCGCTTGGCGCGATCAGGGGTCTGGCTATAAGAAATATGGTCTCTGTATCTCTGCCGGAGCCGTCCCCTGACTTCTACCCCATTGTAAGAGTCCACGCCCTGGCCCTTGAAGAGCTTGAGAATATCTTTTATTCTTTTCTGGAAGACACGGGGATAGACGACAGAGAGTCGATCATTCAGAAGATGATTGAGGAGAGAGTTTGGGAGACAGCCTGAAACGGGGCCCGAGCCCCATTGTCGCGGCAGCGGGATCCGGCAGAAGAAAAAAACCTGCTGTCAGGGTACGGTACCTCCTCCTGCTGGCTGTCAGCCTGGCGATGCTGTTTGTGAGTACGCCTCCACGGCAGGGCCCGGATGCGGCTATCCCGTCTATAGTAGAGAAAACCCCGACAGCCCGGGAAACGACGGACATCCAGCCAATTGATTCCGAACATGAGGTAGTTGAGAAAAAGGTCAGGAGGGGAGACACGCTATACGCGATCCTGAAGGGATTGGGGATCGATGAGGCGTCCATAATGAACCTGGCGTCTGCAGGTGTAAAGGGTGTGGATCTTTCAAAGCTGGTTGCTGGAAATACATATCGGGTTGTTTCAGTGGATGACGAGGTTGTTGAGTACCAGTATGAACCCGACGAAGAGAGACTCGTCAGCATTCTCTTTGACGGTCAAAAACCGGACGTCACGGTATCCCCGATCCCCTACGACATTCAGACCGTTGTTATTTCCGGAACGATACATGATTCCCTGTTCGGCGCTGTGGAAGAGATAGGAGAGAAGCCGGCATTTGCACTGGCCCTTTCTGAGATATTTGCATGGCAGATCGATTTCTTCAGGGACCTTCGCAAGGGCGATTCATTCAGGGTTCTGCTCAACAAGTTCTATCGTGACGGGGTTTTCGTGCGGTACGGTGATATCCTCGGTGCTAAATTTGAAAATGCCGGTGAGGTCCATTCAGCGGTCCTTTTCGAGGGATCGAACAGAAGGTCTGATTACTTTGATGTGAAGGGACGCAGTCTCAGGAAACAGTTTCTCAAGGCCCCGCTCAGATTCAGGCGGATCAGTTCAGGGTATACCAGAAGACGTCTTCATCCGGTCACTGGCAAGGTTGTGGCCCACCGGGGTATTGACTACGTGGCGCCGACAGGAACGCCCGTCAGGGCCATAGGCGACGGTAAGGTCACCCTGAGAAAGCGAGACCGTGTTAACGGGAGAATAATCAAGATCAGGCACAATTCGATCTACTCTTCGGCCTACGCTCACCTGAATGCATTTGTATCGGGACTCCGGGTGGGAAGCAAAGTCCGCCAGGGGCAGATCATAGGCTATGTGGGCATGACCGGCAGGGCTACAGGACCACATCTGCATTTTGCGATGTTCCGTTACGGCAGCTACGTCAACCCGAGGTCTGTTAAGGTGCCCGAAGCCACTGCGTTGTCGGGTTCAGATCTGGAGGCCTTTCTGGCCCTGAGGGATGAGAAGCTGTCCCTTATTAAAAGTGAACACCAGGGGACAGCATTTTTCAAAACGCTGGGGAATTGATGCGAGAACTCATCGATCGGATCAACGCTTTTGACAAGGAAAATCTCTTTGACATCCTGCACTACATCTCCGAAGGCATAATCGAGATCACCGACAGCACGCTCATCCGTATATATCTTGAGGAACTCAGGGAGGGAGCCCTGAAGTGCCTTTATACACCTGAAGGCGAACTTGAGAGAATGGGGGGCAGAATACCGATCCAGAACAGGGAAAGCAGGATTGTAAAAGCCTTCCTGGAGGCCTCTGCCAGTGAGGACATTTCTGTCGTTGATGGGATGGACGATCTCCACCAGAAGTGGGCAGCGGACAGAGGGCTTCAAATAACCACGGTATTCCCCCTCGGTCAACCCGGCCAGTCCATTGGAGTGATCTGCCTGGACTCCAGGGATCAAACCGGACCCATTATCAGTCAGGCCCGGAAGACCCTTCTGGAGGATCTCTTTTCCAGGACCAACTCGGTCCTGCGTGAGGCGCACCGCTTTTACAGGCAGATAATACTGAACAGACACCTCGACGTTTCCCGGAAGAAAGATGCCGCAAGGATCCTGCTTTCGGGTGTTCTGGACCTTGACGGCTCCATTGATCTGGCGTCTGTTCTCATTCCTGCGGAGACTCCTGTTTCCAGCGCCCTCTGGGAGCAAAGGGGAGGGTTTATGGAGATCCTTGCGGCCGTCTCCAGGGAGCCGTCCCGGCTGGCTGTTTATGAGAATCTTGAGCGGATAAGCCTCCTTGAGGGTAAAAGCCTCCTGTCAGGTCTGGTGGCACACGCCGAAAATGGTGTCGTGCGCCGTCCCGGTGCGCCTGATGTGCTCTATTACGAGGACATACTCTCAGAGAAATTTGACAGATTTGAGATTTTTTCCCAGCTGTCTTTAAGGACTCTTCTGATGATCCCGGTTGTCGGGGATGACGGGTCCGTGATCTGCGTGGTCAACTATTTTTCAAGGGAGCGGGCCCACGTTTTTTCCGGGTCGGACCTGGTTCTTCTAGGCAGCCATGCCGGCGCTGTGGGTGACTGCGTTTCCGGGCCTGCAGAAGAGCACTTCGAGATCAGGGTCCTTTCCGAGATCGAGGAACTGTTGATAGCGCAGATCGAACTTCCGGTTTTTCTCAACCGGGTCGTATCCATCGTCAACGGATTTGTGGGGGCCGACTCCGGCTCTATTGCACTCGTGGCCGAGAGGGATGGCCAGAAGTGGCTCCTGGTTGAAGACGCAGAAGATGAGGGAAGGCTCGTGGGCGCCAAATCAATGGAATGGAGGAAATCTTACATTCCTCCCCTGAAGGTCGGCGGAGAGGATCTGCCCGACGGGGAACGCTCTTTAACCGGCCATGTGGCCTTCACGGGGAAGCCGTTCCTGTGCAGCAACACTGCTCTGGAGTCCCGAAAAGGCGGTTTTTACAGAGAGCTTGTGGGAAAGGTGATGTCTGAACTGGCCGTACCGATCCTGGTAGGGGAAAATGTTATTGGGGTGATAAATCTGGACAGTTATCAGGAGGGGTTCTTCACCCTGGAGCATCAGCGTATCATGCTGCTGATCTCGAGATTGATCGCTAGCAGGATAGCGGACATGATCAAGATCGGCGAACTGAAGGGCAAGGTAGAAAAGCTCAAACGGGAGGTCACTTACAAGAGCCCTGAAGTTACCTCGTACGTGCTGGGGAATATAATTGGGAAGAGTGAGGCGTCCCGAAAGTTAGTTGACCGGATAGGAAAGATAGCTGCGCCCCTTGCCAACTGTCTTGTTAAATGGGACAGCGGGGAAGACAAGGACCTTGATCTTGGACTTCCCACACTTCTGATAGCAGGAGAAACAGGCTCGGGAAAGGAATTTGTTTTCAACAATCTTTATTCGCTCCTAGACAGCCGCTACAGCGAATTGGGAGGTAAAAAGGGACATCTGCCTGTAAGAAAGACGAACATAGCCGCCTACGGAGGGGATCTGACATATACTGAACTTTTCGGGCACGTAAAGGGGGCCTACACGGGGGCTTACAGTGACCGGATCGGGATCCTGGAAGAGGCCGACGGCGGAGTCGTATTCCTTGACGAGATCGGGGATGCAGACCAGAAGACCCAGGTTCAGCTGCTTCGGTATTTAGACAGCGGAGAGTTCACGCGTCTGGGGGACAACAGAGTCCGCAGGAGCAGGGTAGTTCTGGTAGCGGCTACCAACAGGGACCTGTCGGCCCAGATAGAGGCCGGCAGTTTCCGGGAGGACCTCTTCCACAGGCTGAACGAGCTTTCAGTGAGGGTTCCCCCCCTGTCAGGCAGGAGAGAGGACATTCCCGATCTTGCGAGGCATTTTTTGAGTCGTCTCCACTTTAACTATTCCATGGGAACTTCGGTGCCTCGACTGGATGATGAGGCCGCGGCATTGCTCCGTGAAATGGATTATCCAGGGAACATACGGCAGCTCGTAAGCGTGCTTCAGGGAGCATTGATCGAGAGTTCAGGAGGTGGAGTAGGCAAGGAGGAGATCCTCAGGGCGGTCACTTCCGCTGGAAATGACTTTTCCTCGTATTCAGCACAGGAAGAGGCAGCGATCTTTGCCAGGATTCGACAGGGGGAGGGGGATTTCTGGTCCCTTGTCCACACTCCTTTTACCAACCACGAGATCACACGATCACAGGTAGTGAAAATTTACCAGATGGCACTTGCAGGTGGAGGCAACGTCAAAGGGACTGCTCGTGTCCTGAGAGCTTTGCCCGTTGAAGGTATTGACGAAGGAAAAGCACTGACGAAGTTCAGGAACTTCATTTATAAGACAGTGGGTGTAGGCAGAGCCCGGAACTGAGCTGGAAAGAGTCTGAGGATAAGCATATGCCAGAAATAACTGTCAACTATTACGAAAAACCTGGTCCCTCAAATACTGCCGAGACAGTCAGCCGGGGCATCAGGAGAGCAAAGGAACTCGATCTTGGTCACGCAGTGGTGGCCACCACCACCGGGGAGACGGCTCTGGCGCTCAAGGCAGAGGCCGTAAGGGCCGCCTTCACAGGTTCTCTGGTGGCCGTGACGTATCACGTGGGGTTTTCCAACCCGAACGAGGACCGAATGGATGCCGGAATGAGAACAAAGCTGGCTGAAGAGGGCTTTGCAGTGGTAACAGGCTGCCACGCTCTGAGCGGCCCGGAGAGATCATTCAGGCTTAAGTTCGACGGTATCTACCCCCTGGAAATGATTGCTGCAACGCTGAGGCTTTTTTCCCAGGGAGTCAAGACGTGTGTGGAAATTTCAGTAATGGCTGCTGACGCTGGAGCTGTTCCGTCAGGCGAGGACGTGCTGGTCATGGCTGGCACCGGCAAAGGGGCCGATACGGCATGTATTATTTCCCCGGCCCACCAGAATAATTTCCTGGACCTCCGAATAAGAGAAATGCTTGCGAAACCAAGATAGGTATTGGAAATTGGAGAATTGGAAAATGGAAATTAGACATTAGATATTAGAGCATTAAAGTAAATCGACGTGTATCGGCGTTGATTTTGAAAAGTGGTCATGATTAAGACGGCAGGATTCTGCATTCTGTATATTTCACTTGGAACATGGAACCTGAAACTCACTTTCCCGGTTTCAGGTCTTTACTATGAGAAAAAGCAATCTTGAAACCATTCGCATTCAGGACCTTGCCTCGGGTGGCGACGGTTTCGGGTACTTTCGCGGATCTCCTGCTTTCGTGTCTCTGACCGCGCCCGGTGATCTGGTTGTTCCCGGCGAGGTCAGACGCTCCCGCGGTGTACTGTTTGCGAGTCCCGCAGCCATACTGGAAAAGTCGGCCATGAGGCGGGAGCCCCCCTGTCCATACTATGGAGAGTGCGGCGGCTGTTCCTGGATGCATATGCCTTACAGTGTCCAGCTCGAGTACAAGCAAAAGATACTTACACAGGTCCTGGCGCGGATCGGCAGGGTTAAGGCCGGGAAAGTTGAAGCTACAGCACCGGCGCCGGCGGAGTTTAAATGGCGGCACAGGATCAGAGCTCATCACAGCGGCGGTAAACTGGGCTTTTTCAAAAGGCATTCCAGGGAACTCGTTCAGTGGAAAAGGTGTCTGATTGCGCCGGATCTCATCAACGACGCAGTTGCCCTGCTCAGGGATGTTCTCAAGGATCGTCCAGAGTCCATGGCTCGGTTAAAGTGGGTCGAGGCGGCTCTCAGCCCTGTCGACAGCGGCCTCTCTCTGGCGTGGTTCCTTAAGCAGGGCTTTCAGGGGGCCCCGGTCAGGGACACCGTGTCCCGCTGCGGTGAGGCTTTTTCAGCAGCCGGGCTCGGTCTTTCGACGCAGAGTGTTTTCATCAATGGTCAGGACGCCCCTTTTTTTTCGGAAGGAGCACCCTTAAAGTTGAGGAGCGCTGGATCTGGCCTGTTAGCCTCACCAGGCACCTTTTTCCAGGTTAATCCAGGCCAGAACGATCACCTGGCACATAGGGTGCTTTCCACCTTGAAAAACAGGTCGGTCGAGTCTCTCGCGGACCTTTACTGCGGCAACGGTAACTTCTCTTTCCCCTGCGCGGGATCGGGCATGAGTGTAACAGGTATAGAATCCGGAGCCGGGGCGATAAATGATGCGAGACGAACTTCCCACGGCAGTAATCCTCATTTCATCGAGTCCAGGGTAGAAGGTTATGTCAATAGTATGGACACCGGGAAATTTGACGCCGTCCTTGTTGACCCTCCAAGGGCCGGTCTCTCCAGACAGGTGAGGGAATGGATCATCGCCTCGGGAACCGCAACACTCGTTTACATTTCCTGTGACCCGGCCACTCTTGCGAGAGACATTTCCAGCCTTATAGAGAAAAGCTACCGGGTCGTATCTGTGGAACCAGTTGATATGTTTCCGCAGAGCCACCACCTGGAAAGTATTGCACTGCTTGAAATTAACGGGTAGCAGTAATAAAAAAGCGGCTTTTGCCGAAGGCCGCTTCATTGGAATCGGGTATTTAATCAACTTTTTACGACACTATCAACATTGAACCCTGAACATTGACTATTAAACGCCGTCCAACGGTTGTCGGGGGATGAGTGTGGATCCGAGGAATATATTTTCAAAGACTGCCGAAGGATACTGGAAGAGCACGGATCATCGGTCCGGTCCGGATCTGGACCGGATCAGGCAGATAGCTTCGGATATCATGCCCACGCTGACGCTGGACGTTGCCACCGGCGCTGGCCACGCTTTGAGGGCAGCTGCGCCCTTCTCATCTCTTTGCGCTGCTGTTGACGTGACGATGGAGATGCTGCGCGTAGCGAGGGAGCACCTCTCCGGCGCAGGCCTGGAACACGTGATCTACACTGGTGGAAACGCAGAAGCACTGCCGTTTCGCGAAAGCTGCGTCGACTTGCTCTGCTGCCGCATAGCCTGTCACCATTTTGGTGATCTTCCGCTGTTCCTTGGTGAGGTTAACAGGGTACTGGCGGCCGAAGGCCGGTTTGTGATCGTAGACAGTATTGTTCCTGATGATGAGGAATGGGATGTTTTCATGAACGGAGTGGAAGCCATCAGGGATCCCAGCCATGTCCGGTCCAATACACTGGGCCAGTGGCGCAGTATGCTGGCGGATTCAGGGCTGTGTGTCGTTCACGAGGAGGTTTTCGAAAGAAGGCACCCTTTTGGAGAGTGGGTCCAGAGAGCAGCAGTGTCGGGGGAACGAAGTCAGCGCCTGGAGGATAAATTCCGCAGCGCCGCTGAAAGGGTAAAGGAAAAATTCCAGATCAAACTGGACACGCGGGGGAAGATTATCTCCTACACTGATGAAAAGGCTATCTTTTCAGGGAAATTGTTATAACCTGCCGTCCAGGGATTTAGATAATGTCTCTGTTGACCTCTATTTTGTCCGCGTAACCGGTTTTCATAGTGTCCACGTAGCTGAGGAAAAGATCTTGAGCTTTCTGGAGCCTCAGTGCCTCAAGGACCGCTTGCCTTTGGGTGTTGATCATGTTCTCTTCGGCGGGAATAATCTCATTAAAGGCGATGATATAGTGGATCCTGTCGCCCTCGACGAAGGCCGCAGAACCTGGGCCGCTGAGAGTAAAGGCCTCCTTGATGATCTTTCGCCCTTCCAGGAATCCAGGCAGGCTGCTGTCAACAACCGTGAAATCTGGTGTTGTTTCTACCCTCAGGCCCAGCTCCCTCGCTACTGATTTCAGCGATCGGCCGTTCCTTACCTGATCGGCGAAATCCTTCCCCTCATTCCCGGCCTGTTCCAGGGCTTTTGCAACCAGGAGCCCGGCTCTTACTTTCTCAATGACGTCTTCAAATCGGGGAATGCGTGACTCATTCCTTTCCACAGTCTGGAACAGGTAGAGCTCGTCTCCAGCCTCGAATACGTCGCCAACTTCACCCTCTTCGGTAGTGAACGCGGCTTTAAAAAAGTCTTCGGGCAGTTTGGGGCTGTCTGGGAGGGTCTGCCTGGAAAAGGGTGGGGTTCGGACGGCCATTAAACCCTGCGCCTTTGACGCCTCCTCCATGGACAGGTCGGAGCTTTCAACCTGCGCCAGAAGGTCGTCAGCCAGGTCGTAGGCAAAATCATAGGTTTTCTCCGCGATTATTCTGTCGGCGATATTTTTTTTAACCTCTTCCAACGGCCGGAGTCTCTCGGGCCTCGAATCAACAAGGTAAACAACCTCGAACCCCCTGGATGTCGGGACGGGATCGCTCACGCCTCCTTTTTCCAGCGAATCGGCGGCATCGACTATGCCGGTGGAAAGCTCTCGCTCTTTAAGGTAGCCTCGTGCGGCCTCCGGGTCTTGCCACTGTTTCATTGCTGCCGATATAGTCATTTTGCCGGAGCGGATCCTGTCAACAGCGTCTTCGGCTGCTGCTCGCATTCTGCTTATACTCTCGGTGTCGGCGTCCTTGGTGAATTTAAAAAGGAGCCTCTTCAGATTGTAGGCCGCTTCCTCGGTGAATTCATTTTCGTTATTCTCGTAGAAATCCTCGATCTCCTCGTCATCCACCTCGATCCTGTCTCTGAATCTGGAGGGGTCCACCTCCACGACAGCCAGAACAAACTGTTCGGGGACCCTGTAATCTTCTTCGTGCTGGTCGAAGTAATCCTCCAGCTCATCTGTCGAAGCCGCAGGCACTCTGCCGACGAAAGCGCTGGGGTCAAGGGGCAGCGCCTCGACAGTCATCCGTTTCGTTAAAAGGCTGAGATTCTCATCAACCTCCTGCGGAGTAACAACGGCGGCCAGCCGGAGCAGATAGGTCATTTTTTCAAGGGTGACATCTTTGGCGATGGACGCTTCGTAACCCTCCGGGGTCAATCTGTTGTAGTCCAGAAAAGACCTGTATCTGTCGGAAGAAAACAGGCCCCCTTGCTGAAAAGATGGGTTGGCGCTGATTCTGGATGCGATCTCTTCTTCTGTGGAGTAAAATTCCAGGCTTCTGGCAGCCTCAAGGATAAGGTATCGTTCAATGAGTGTTTCGACGGTCTTTTCTTTCAGGTCCAGTTCCTCCAGGGTCTCTGGGTCAAGGCTGCCCCCGCTGCTCTGCCTGTAGGACTCCACCAGGGTGTTATAAAGATCCCTGTATTCAGAGTAGGGAACCTTGACCTTGTCAACTGTCAGGACGGTTCTCAGGTTATTGCCCGAATAGGTTCCTACACCCCAGAAGGCGAAGACCACGACGATTCCGAACAGGACGAACTTCATGACCCATGAACCGGCCTTCTTCCTCATTATCTCCAGCATTCTTTTCCTCCATTATGTACCTGTACTGAGCAGGCTGTCATACGCCCTGCGAGGCAGCGCGTGGTAGAGTAGGTCGTTAGTGTTTCTGAAACCCGACGAGCCATTATAAGGATTAGTCCGGCAAATGCAACATGTGTCCTGTAAGAACATTTCCGAGGGCAGCTGTGCAGCGGATCCGCTAACCCAGCCTGCAGGTTCTGGATCGGACTCTGTTAACCGCGTTCAGAACCCCAAATTTCGAAACGATTATGAAAGGTTAGCGTTGAAAAGATGAAGTGAGTCTGTTAGTATTTTTACGCTCTGTAACGAGTTGCATTGGGCCAGCATAAGGGGTATGCTCCCATCCTGACAGAATTCCGGGCGAAATTTCAGGTTTTTTTGTTGCGACAATGAGAAAAAAACAGAAACGAGTATTTCTGAATGAGGGGTATTATGCTTTTCGACAACATTTTCGGAATGTTTTCAAACGATCTGGCCATCGACCTTGGCACAGCCAACACACTGATCTATGTAAAAGGAAAAGGTGTTGTTACTGATGAACCATCGGTGGTTGCTGTCCAGAAGGACGGCCGCGGCGACTCCCGCGTCCTGGCGGTAGGTCGTGAGGCCAAACAGATGCTGGGAAGAACTCCCGGATCCATTTCGGCTATCAGACCCATGAAAGACGGTGTCATCGCTGATTTCGAAGTGGCCGAAGCGATGTTGAGGTACTTCATCCAGAAGGTCCACAACCGCAAATCTCTCGTCAGGCCGAGGATCGTCGTGGGGATACCCTCGGGCATAACTCAAGTTGAGAGACGTGCAATAAGAGAATCAGCCCAGGAGGCAGGGGCAAGAGAAGTATATCTTGTTGAAGAACCCATGGCCGCAGCAATTGGCGCCGGTCTCCCGATCTCGGAGCCTTCAGGCAACATGATCGTTGATATCGGCGGCGGCACCACTGAGGTGGCTGTTATCTCCCTGCACGATATCGTGCTGTCCATCTCCGTGAGGGTGGGCGGAGATAAAATGGATGATGCTATCGTCGGGTACCTCAAGAAAAAGTACAGCCTTCTCATAGGAGAGAGGATGGCCGAACAGGTCAAGATAGCCATCGGATCAGCCTATCCACCCGATGAGGTAGAGAACATAGAAGTCAAGGGCCGAGACCTTATCGGAGGTGTCCCCAAGACTCTGGACATCAGCAACAAGGAGATTTTTGAGGCTCTCGAAGAGCCGGTCTCCCAGATCGTCGCTGCCATCAGGGAGGCACTGGAGAAGACCCCACCCGAGCTCGCTGCAGATATTGTGGACAAGGGTATTGTTCTTGCCGGCGGCGCCTCGCTTCTAAAGGGCCTTGACGTCCGGCTGCGTGAAGAGACTGAACTTCCGATCATCCAGGCAGAAGATCCCCTCACGTGTGTTGTCAGGGGTGCAGGGGTGGCCCTGGACGAACTAAAGCTGCTCAAGCAGATCTCCCTAAAAGAATAAATCTTCCTGACGGTGTCCCCGGTGTCCCACGGATAAGACTTTTCAGCCGGCGGTCTGCCCTGTTGATGTTGGCCGGCTCAAAGTGGGAATACAATTGAGCATTGAGGTGATCGCATCAGAGGTTTTTGTCCTTTCTGCCCAGAAGGTTTAAAAAATTGAAGGATCTCCACCAGTTCCATGCGTGATTTTTTCAAACGCTACCGGGATGGGCTGATCTTCAGTCTTCTCATCCTCAGCTCGCTCCTGGTAATATCCCATCAAGCCAGGGATCAATCAGACATGACTTACCTCAAAAAAGGCGGATTGGCCGTTGCAGCCCCCTTCCAGCGTGGTGTCAAGGGCTCTTTCCGCGGGATATCGAACTTGTGGAGCGACTACATCTATCTCATCGGGGTCAGGAAAACAAACAGGGAACTTCAAGGGGAGGTTCGCCATCTCAGGATCGAAGTCCAGTCCCTGAGGGAGGAGCTTTTCAGGTCAGGAAAGATCGAGGAGTTCGTTAGCTATCAGGTCGACACTGGCCTTGTGGGCACCGCCGCCAGGGTCATCGGCGAGTCACCTGATCCATGGACCAGGATAATTATCGTCGACCACGGTGCTGAAAACGGCATTTTGCGAGGGATGCCCGTGGTTACCCCTGATGGCCTTGTTGGCCGTGTGATAGAGGTTTCCAGCAATAATTCGGTAGTAAGGCTCCTGGTTGACAGGGCCTCCCACGTCCCTGTGCTGGTTTCCAGGTCGAGATCGCGGGGTATCCTCGAGGGCGAGAACTCGAGTACGTGCAGGATAAAATTTCTCGAGAGGACCGAGGATGTTCAAAAAGGTGACATCATTATCACAAGCGGTCTTGGCGGGGTATTCCCAAGAGGTATTGAAGTGGGTACGGTATCGGTTATCCTGAAGGAAAATTACGGGTTGTACCAGTACGCGCAGGTGGTGCCGTCGGTGCCAATGGGGCGATTGGAAGATGTCCTGATCCTGACCGGATCCAGGGAGGGAGGAGACCTGAACTGAGCCTTCTTTATTTCCTGATTCTCTTCGGCGCGGCGCATCTTATCCAGTCAACAATGCTTCCTGCCGTATTTCCTGTATGGCTCTCGAGCGCCTTTGACATCCCCCTCGTTATAACGGTCCACGTGGCCATTACCCGCGGGAAGCTGACCGGTATGGCTGGCGGACTCCTGCTGGGTTATTCCCAGGATGCTCTTGCGGCCGGGATATTAGGTGTCAACGGGTTATCTAAAATTGCTGCCGGGTACACAGGTGGATTGCTCAAGGAAAAATTCTTCGTCAGGAGTTTGACCAACCGTCTTATTGCTGTGCTCGGGGCAGTTGTAATTGCCACATTCTCCAAACTGATCATACTTTTTCTTTTTGCCATGCCGGCCCCGCCATTTTTATCTCTACCCTTCCTCCTCGCCTTTTTTACAAATACGGCCCTGGCACTATTCGGAAGTTCGGCACTGGAACGTGTCGAAGTCAGGATCGGTTTGAGAAAAGAGGAAGAGATCCACCTGGAGGGTTGATTTGACCACCCTTTTACCTAAAGCAAGAATTCCTCTCCCGGGGCTCGAGCGAAAACTCGTCATTCTCATCGGTGCTGTTGCGGCCGGTTTTTTCCTTCTCCTGGTCTATTTCTGGCAGATACAGATCCTCCAGCACGAAAAATTTCAGAGTCTGGCCGACCACAACAGGATAAGGCTGGTGGAAATGCCTGCCACCAGGGGCATTATCAAGGACAGGAACGGCGTCATACTTGCCGACAGCACTCCGACTTACTCCATTGCAGCTATTCCCGAAGATATGGATTCGGACTGGGAGAGCGAACTGATTAGTCTTGCGGGCTACCTCTCAAGGGACGCAGGTGAAATTGTTGCCAGGTTTACAGAGGGGAAGAACACTGGCCCCTATCGTGCTGTCAAGATAGCCGACAACCTTGCCAAACGGGAGGTTGCGATATTTGAGACTGAAAACGACAACTTTCCGGGTATCAATCTGAAGGTTATACCCCGCAGGTACTACCCCTTTGGCGATCTGGGATCACACACATTCGGCTACGTGGGAGAGATCTCCCGCGGTCAGTTGACATCTCAGCTTTACAGGGGTGCCAGAATGGGGGACATCGTAGGCAAATTCGGCCTTGAAAAGATCTATGACAACTATCTCAGGGGCAAGGACGGCGGCCGCCAGGTTGAGGTTAATGCCAGGGGCAGGGAAATAAATGTACTTGGCATTAATGAGCCGGTGCCGGGACTTAACCTGGTGCTGAGCGTCGATACTCGGCTGCAGAGAACTCTGGAAGAAGCCTTCACCGGAGAGCAGGGGGCTGCCGTAGTAATGGATGTCAGGACCGGGGGCGTCCTTGCAATGTTGAGCAAACCGGGATTTGATCCCAACGAATTTTCCATGAGACTATCCAGTGAACGCTGGCAGGAGATCCTGAAAGAACCCTCGCACCCGCTTCAGAACAGGGCGCTCCAGGGAGTATATCCGCCAGGGTCCACTTTCAAGGTGGTGACCGCTGCCGCCGCTCTTATGGAGGGATCCATTGACCCTGACGAGGAGCTATTCTGCCCGGGCAGCTACCGGTACGGGCACAGGACCTACAGGGACTGGAAAGCAGGCGGCCACGGCAAGGTAAACCTGTTCAAAGGCATAGTGGAATCATGCGATGTCTATTTCTATCAGGCGGGCGAAAGGACCGGGATAGAAGGGCTGTCCATGTGGGCTTTCGATCTGGGCCTTGGGCAGAAGACCGGCATTGACCTTCCGGGGGAGATGGAAGGCCTTATTCCCAACGCCAGTTGGAAAAAGAGGGTCAAAAAAGAGCCCTGGTTCCCGGGTGAGACCCTCTCTGCTGCCATTGGCCAGGGTTTTGTTCTGATAACTCCCATCCAGATGGTTTCGCTGTATTCGACGATCGCAAGAAGAGGCCTGGTGATAGAGCCGCATCTGGTAAGCAGGATAGAGAGTGTTTCCGGACAGGTTGTGGAGGAAAAAAACCTGGAGATAAAAAGGCGGTCAGGAGTGTCACAGGAGGTCTGGAACAGGATCACTGAGGCGCTGGTAGGTGTTGTCGAAAACGACAAAGGTACCGGTCGTGGCGTTAGAACCAGGGGCATGAAGATAGCCGGCAAGACAGGCACAGCGCAGGTCGTACGCCTGGATGAGTGGCAGGGAAAAAAAGAGGAGGATATCCCATGGAAACTGAGGGACCATGCCTGGTTCGCGGCCTTTGCGCCTTACGATGATCCGGAAATCGCTATTGCGGTGGTTGTTGAGCATGGCGGACACGGGTCTTCCTCAGCCGGCCCAGTTGTTGCAAAGTTCCTTCGCAAGTATAAGAAGATCATGGGCGAGCAAAGTGCGGCTTCGGAAAGTGCAGCAGGAGGGAAGCTTTGAAAAGAACGTTCTCCTTCTGGGGTATAGATTTCGTTATGCTGGGAACCCTGCTCCTGCTATCAGGTATCGGTATACTGGCTATAAGGTCAGCCACCGTCAGCACGAGTGCCTATTCAGCAAATCCTTACCGGCAGACCTACTGGCTCGCCGTGGCGCTGGCCGCTTTCTTCGTTGGGTTCTTCCTTGACAGGAGAGCCTTGAGAAGGGGCGCGTACCCCTTCTATTTTGCTGTTCTGGTAATCCTGGCAGGGCTGTCCGCCGCAGGTATGGTGAGCGGACAGGTCCACAGGTGGCTCCACCTTGGAGGTATATCGTTCCAGCCCTCCGAGATAGGGAAGGTGGCCCTTATCCTTGCCCTTGCACGGTATTTCAACAACAGAAAAAAACCTCCCCCCTACGGTCTTGAGGATATTGCCATTCCCATTCTCATGGTGGCAGCCTACGTCGTTCCCGTTGCCATTCAGCCCGACCTCGGTACTGCACTGTTTATGGTGATCCTCGCGATCCCCGTCTTCCTGATGGTTGGGATCAAACTGTGGACAGCAGTTTTTATTGTCGGCACGGCTGCCGCGAGCACCCCCTTTTTCTTCCTGTCGATAAAAGATTATCAGAAAGAGCGTATATTAAGCTTCCTGGATCCAGGAAGAGACCCCCTGGGCACTGGCTACCACGTCGTCCAATCCAAGATAGCCATCGGATCAGGAGGCCTGCTGGGCAAGGGTTTGTTTCACGGGACTCAATCCCAGCTGAGGTTTATTCCCGAGCAGCACACGGATTTTATTTTTTCCGTTATCGGAGAGGAGTTCGGGTTCGTCGGTGTTGTCGTGGTGCTGGCGATAATGCTTTTTTTGACCCTCTGGCTCCTGAGCTATTTCGATCAGGAAAAATCAAAGTTTGCCCTTCTCACTGTTGTAGGTATTTCCTGTGCCTTCGCCCTTCAGACTGTCATTAATATTTCAATGACCGTCGGGATCCTGCCCGTGGTGGGACTGCCCCTTCCACTTTTGAGTTATGGGGGGTCGTCGCTGGTTTCGACTTTTTTTGGGTGTGGGGTCATCGCCGGATTTCGCCGAAGACGTGGCTAGGCGGCCAATAACAGGCAATCTACTGTGTTCTCAGTCGTCGGAAACCCTCGGAGTATTACCTATACGCCTCCGGTTTCCTCCTCCCTGCGGCCTTGTATCTCACCTGTTCTTGGCCGCCTTTACGAAATATGAGTCGATTATACCGAGAAAGAAATGCCGGTGGTCGCGTCGCGTATCTACCCCCTTCTTGTGAGCCTTATTTTGCTTTGAAGACCCTCTCTCAAGCGTTTATCCACTGTTTCCTCGTTAAGTTTTCTTTATCACATGGAACATGGAACATGGAACTGCAACCCTCAGGTTGCCACGGCCTTGTATCTCACCTGTTCTTGGCCGCCTTTACGAAATATGAGTCGATTATACCGAGAAAGAAATGCCGGTGGTCGCGTCGCGTATCTACCCCCTTCTTGTGAGCCTTATTTTGCTTTGAAGACCCTCTCTCAAGCGTTTATCCACTGTTTCCTCGTTAAGTTTTCTTTATCACATGGAACATGGAACCTGGAACTGCAGCCATGGGCTGCCGCCTAAAAACACCCCAGCAAACAGTTCGATATCTTTATCTTCACGTCACCCTCATTGCATATTTTTCCGATGAGCGGCAGGGCGATGCCCTTGGTCTCGGCAATTTTATGCGCGTCACCGCACGAAAGGACGCCATCCACAACATACTCTTCAATGAGTTCCTTGATCTGTTTCTCATCCATTGTCATCGTCTCCTTTGCTGCTTTTGCTGTTTATGGCCAGTTGGTATATCTTCCGTTTCGGTTCACCAGTGACTGCCGAGAGTATTGAAGCTGTTCTGGATGCGGACAGCCCCGCCATCCGCATTTCAACTACCGCCCTGCCGAGTTCGGGCGGAGCGCATTTCACCGTTCCCCCCTCTACAAGAAGGGTGATCTCCCCCTTAACTTCCCTGTCATCGAGAGCTGTGAGTACCTCGCTGGCTGTTCCTCTCAGGAACTCCTCGTGAACCTTTGTTATCTCCCTTCCCAGGACTACTGTTCGATCACCCATCGTTGAGACAATATCCACCAGGGTGCCTATTATTCTTTTGGGGGATTCGTAAAGGGCGAGCGGGTAGCCCGTTAAAGCCATTTCCTCAAGGCGTTTGCTCCTGGCCGGTGAGCGAGTGGGAAGAAAGCCTGCAAAGATAAATCGGTCGAACGCCATGCCCGAGGCGCTTATGGCCGCTGCCAGGGCGCTTGGCCCGGGTACTGGAATGACGCTGATACCCCTTTTTGATGCTTCCCTGACAAGAAAGTATCCCGGATCGGAGATACCGGGCGTCCCTGCATCCGTTACCAGGGCAACGTCATTACCCGCCTCCATTTCCTCAATGATCCTGCCGGAAGCCTTTTCCCGGACCTGGCCCCTGTAGCTGATCAGCTGTTTGCCGATCCCCAGCGCAGACAGGAGCTTTCTGGTCCGCCGGGTGTCTTCTGCAGCCACAACGGAAACCGTACTGAGGATCTGCCTGGCTCTGGCGGATATGTCCTGGAGGTTCCCTATGGGAGTAGAAACGATGTATAGCCTGCCGTGGTTAGTCATGTGGCTCCCTTTTTTGGCTGGCCCGGTCCACCATGCTCCGCAAAATGACATATTAATCATCAGGTGGTGGATAGTCCAACAAAAACCATATTTTACAGGGAAATTGAAGTACTCTTGTTTGACACGGGTAGATGGGTTCTGATAATTTTCAACAGATAAGCTATATATCCAAAGGAGTGTAAGATGAGAGTAGGGATCCTTACCGGCGGCGGCGATTGTCCTGGACTGAATGCTGTCATCCGGGCGGTTACGAGAAAGGGAATTCAGGAAGGTGACGCCATAGTGGGAATCCTCCATGGATGGCGCGGGATGATGACAGGTGAGCACGAGGAGCTTACTCTTCGGGCAGTGACCGGCCTGATCCACAAAGGCGGGACGATCCTTCACACCTCCAGGACCAACCCCTTTTCCGAGGAGGGTGGCGCTGAGAAGGTAAAAAAAACCTTCGGCTATCTGGGTCTGGATGCTCTGATTGCTGTAGGCGGGGAGGATACCCTGGGGGTTGCCCTCAAACTCCACGAAATGGGTCTTCCGATCGTTGGAGTCCCCAAGACCATCGACAATGATCTTTCCGGTACAGATTATACATTTGGTTTCGACACTGCGGTGACCATCGCTACTGAAGCCATCGACCGCCTCCATACCACGGCAGAATCCCACGACAGGGTTATGGTGCTGGAAGTCATGGGGCGCCATGCCGGATGGATTGCGGTACACAGCGGTCTGGCAGGGGGCGCAGATCTCATCCTCATACCCGAAAAACCTTTTAACCTTGACGAAGTCGCGGACGTGATCACCAAGCGGCACTCCAGGGGCAAGAACTTCTCCATTGTTGTCGTAGCAGAAGGTGCAAGGATGGCAGCTGAGGACGGTGACGGTCATACCACTCAGAGTGATGAAGTGGACGCCTTCGGCCATGTGCGCCTCGGGGGCATAGCGCATTTCCTGGCCGATGAGGTTGAGACAAGGACCGGTTTTGAAACGAGGGTGACCGTCCTGGGGCATGTTCAGAGGGGTGGGTCTCCCACTGCCCGTGACCGCATACTGGCAACGAGGTTCGGCGTCAAGGCCCACGATCTTGTCCACAAGGGCGACTTCGGTATGATGGCCGCTCTCGTGAACGGCAGGATCGATACGGTTACACTTGCAGAGGCGGTGGATAAGCTGAAGACGGTTGATGACGAACTGTACGCTATCGCCGGAATATTTTTCGGTTAGCAGGTCGGGATATCCATGGAAGTAAATTTATCGAGAATTGCTGTTGTCGGCGCTGGAAGCTGGGGAACCGCCCTTGCGATCCACTGTGCAGGTCTCGGGCTCCCTGTGACCATGTGGGTTTACGAAGAGGAACTTTGCCATGGCATGTTGGAAACCAGGGAAAACGATCTATACCTTCCCGGTATCCAGCTGCCTGTTAACATACAGCCGACAACCAGTTATGAGCAGTGCCTGGCTGGAGCTGAGCTGGTGCTTTCGGTGGTCCCATCCCATGTGATAAGGCGCGTGTGGGGTGAGGCTCACAAGTGGCTTCCGGTGGATTCTATCGTTGTGAATGCGACCAAGGGCATCGAGGAGGAGACTTTTCTTACTTCCTCGGGAGTCCTTGCCCAGACCATCGGCGAAGGTATCCTTTCAAGGAGAGTCACCCTTTCAGGACCCACTTTTGCCAGGGAGGTTGGAGCTGGCCTTCCCGCTGCCGCGGTGATCGCCAGCGAGAATGTCAATGTTGCAGCCGGCGTTCAGCGAATACTTAACTCCGACAATTTCAGATTGTACACCAATGCCGACACAACGGGAGTGGAGATCTCGGGATCGCTGAAAAACGTAATGGCAATTGCTGTGGGAATTTGTGACGGACTCAAACTGGGGCATAATGCCAGGGCGGCTCTTATAACAAGGGGCCTTGCTGAAATGGCGCGTCTAGGCACCGCACTTGGTGCGGACCCTATCACGTTTCAGGGGCTGGCAGGTCTGGGTGACCTTGTTCTAACCTGCACAGGAGATCTGTCGAGAAACCGGACCCTTGGCCTGAAGCTGGGAGCGGGCAGGACCCTCGAAGAGGTAACCGGTTCTTCTCCCATGGTCGCAGAAGGTGTCAGAACCACCCGGTCTGCGTGGGGTCTGGCCAGACGCGAAAAGGTGGACATGCCCATAACACAACAGGTCTACTCGGTTCTGTATAAGGGTAAGGATCCCAGAAAAGCGCTCAAGGAGCTTATGGGGCGGTCTCTTAAGGAGGAGGGTGTTTGAGCCTGGAGTACAAGATCGTAGAAACACAGCTGGTGACCTCCGAGGAACTGGAGTCCATTGTGAATAAAGGCGTTGCTCAGGGGTGGACCCTCGAGAGCATCAAGTTTGCCATGAGCGAAGCAAGCAGACGACCGGCCATGGCGTTTGTATTTTTCATAAAGGGAGAAGACACAGCGAAAAAGCGATCCAAAAAGCCCGGGAAGTAAAAGCTGAAAGTGGATGATCTGAAGCCGCAGTAATATCTCAGGAAGGCCGGTAGAAGATCAAATGATAGCAGGGGGATTGAAATGCCAGATGAAAGCTCTTTTGAAAAAGCCGGTTTAAGTAAACGTCTGATAGCAAAACTTGTCGATATCCTGGTGGCCTGGGTTCTGTCACTTTTCCTGCCTCCACTCGGAATAATACTGGGACTTGTTTACCTGGGGTTGGCCGACGGGTTCCAGAGGGGCCAGAGTCTCGGTAAAATGGTCCTTGGGCTCGAAGTTGTGGGTTCGGATGGGGGAGCTTGCGATCTGAGATCATCCTTCTACCGCAACCTTCCCTTTGTCTTTACATTTCTATGCGTTTCCATCCCGCTCCTTGGGTGGATACTGCTCATAATAGTCGGCCTGCCTGTAATAGCCATCGAGATCTGGCTGATGGCCACTGATGAAAGAGGTGAGAGGCTGGGAGACAGGATTGCCGGGACGCATGTTGTAGAGGGTCTTCATTGACCGTGTGCCTGAAATAACCGGTGAAGGGCCCGAAGCGATCGCTTCAGTAATTTTTCATCAAAACGTTTTTGTTGCAGCACCTTGTTCAAGGGATTCGGGATTCCATTAATGAAAGATTTTTTTGTAAGACTTCTTGCAACCGGATTCGGTGCCGGATATTCACCCGTAGCTTCCGGAACAGTGGGTACCCTCGTGGCGGTGCCGCTGTTTTATTACCTCGCTCCGTTGGGCGGATGGGCAGTTCTGACGGCTGCGGCCATAGTGGCGGTCCTCGGTGTCCCACTTGCATCCCGGATGGAATATCTGACCGGGGAGACCGACCCGGGAAAGGTAGTCATTGATGAAATAGCAGGATATCTTTTAGCAATGGCCGGTTCCCCTGCCGAGATATCCCACATAGCGGCGGGTTTTTTTATCTTCCGCTTTTTCGATATTTTTAAACCTCCCCCCGTAAGAAACGCTGAAAAGATCCTGTCGTCAGGGTTTGGCATTATAGCTGACGACCTCCTGGCAGGTGTCTATTCGTGGCTCCTGCTGAGGGTTGTAGAACGGTTTTTCCTCTAGTCTCATGACCGTGTCCGGACTGGCGTTGAAGGTTAGATCACTCTGCATGGAAAGGGGCTGGACGCTGGCGGTTGCCGAGTCCTGCACCGGCGGACTGGCGGGGGGGAATATCACCACTGTGCCTGGCAGTTCCGAGTATTTTCTGGGAGGTGTGATCGCCTATTCCAACAAGATCAAAACCGGCGTGCTGGGAGTTCCCCCTGATCTCCTGGGGAAATACGGCGCAGTGAGCAGCGAAGTGGCCCTTAAAATGGCCGAGGGAGTCCGGGGTCTGACAGGTGCGGATGTGGGGATCGCTGTCACTGGTGTTGCCGGCCCTGCAGGCTCTGAGGCAAAACACCCGGGGATGGTTCATATAGCCGTGATCTCACCGACCTTCACTGTTGCGAGAGAATACAGCTTCGCCGGGGGAAGGGAGATGATCAGGAAAAGGGCCGTTGACGCCGCCCTGGAACTTCTCAGTCATGCTGCACTGGATGAACAATAATGAGGCTGTTTGTGGCAATATCCATAGACGAGTCTATAAAAAGATCCCTTGAGGGCGCGATCGAAAGTCTGAGGGCAGCTAGGGCCCCGGTAAGGTGGGTCAAGCATGATGGGCTTCACCTGACCCTCAAATTCCTTGGTGAGACCTCAATGAAGAAGCTTGATGAACTCTGCCTGTCCATGGAGAATATCTCAAAGAGAGTATCTCCCTTTGAGATCACTGTGGAAGGATCAGGTGCTTTTCCCCATCCGGCAAGGCCCCGGGTGGTCTGGGTGGGTGTGGATGAGCCTTCGAGAAGTCTTCCCCGGTTGTGGAAGCTGGTTGATGAGGCTGTTTCTTCGCTGGGGTGGGAAAAAGAGAAGAGGAAATTCACTCCGCATGTGACTCTGGGACGGGTCAAGGGCAACATCAATCTGGGGAGGCTTGAAGAGACTCTGACACAGCTCAGAGATGTGCATTGGGGCAGTCAGGCTGTTGAGAACTTCTCTGTTTACCGCAGCTATCTCGGGCCGGGCGGTGCGCAGTATGAGGTCGTCAGAAGCTTCAGCCTGGGGCGTTGAGCCCTTTTTGCAGCCTGGGGAACGGGATAAGTCTGAAAATGGAATCAACTGCTTTTTTATTGCACTTTCAGGCCAATGGGTCCAGAAGGCAAAATAATTACCCCTAGGCTTGTCAGTAATGTTATTTATGGTAGGGCAAATAACAATTATTTCCTGCTGACATGGTATTCTGGAACGGGTTTTGCTATAATCCCGCGGTTACGGAGACCATCAGGCTCGGAGCCATCTGGAGGGAGAAAAAATGGCAAAAAACACAGATCGTGAAAAGGCGTTAGAGGCTGCCGTCGGGCAGATCGAGAGGCAGTTCGGCAAGGGCTCCATCATGCGCCTGGGATCTGACGAGGCCCTACCGGACATTCCCGTAATACCCACCGGTGCTTTGCCTCTGGATGTTGCGCTCGGAGTGGGCGGGATTCCCAGGGGACGGGTCACCGAGATCTATGGCCCCGAGTCTTCGGGAAAAACGACAATGACGCTCCACGTAGTGGCCGAGGCACAGCGTCTGGGCGGGGTGGCCGCATTCATAGACGCTGAGCATGCGCTGGATGTCGGCTATGCCCGGAAACTGGGTGTTAAAACCGACGACCTACTCGTATCCCAGCCGGACACCGGCGAGCAGGCCCTCGAGATCGCCGAGATGCTGGTCAGGAGTGGCGCCATAGATGTGATCGTGGTCGATTCCGTGGCAGCTCTGGTGCCACGCGCCGAGATCGAAGGGGAAATGGGCGACTCTCATATGGGCCTACAGGCCAGGCTCATGTCCCAGGCTCTCAGGAAGTTGACCGGGGCGGTGAGTAAGACCCACACTGCCCTGATCTTCATAAACCAGATAAGAATGAAGATCGGGGTGATGTTCGGGAATCCGGAGACGACAACCGGAGGCAACGCCCTGAAATTTTATTCCTCAATGCGGCTGGACATACGGCGTATTGGAACATTGAAAGATGGTGACACGCCGATCGGCAGCAGGGTCAGGGTGAAGGTGGTGAAAAACAAGATGGCTCCACCTTTCCGGCAGGCAGAGTTCGATATGATAAACGGGGAAGGCATATCCCGGGAGGGCGCCATTATGGACATGGCTGTTGAGTCCGGGATCGTCAACCGAAGCGGGGCCTGGTATTCCTACGGGGAAGAGCGTATCGGCCAGGGCAGGGAAAATGCCAGGACCTTTTTGAGAGAGCATCCTGATATCCTTGAAGAGATCGAAGGCAAGATTCGCGAGGAGTCCGGTTTACCATCAGCCGCAGACCAGGGTGCAGAAAAGGTTAAAGGGGATGATGAATGAGCGAGCAGACTGAGCTTGACATTAATGATCTTCTCAAGTCGGCTGCCGGATACAAGGCCTCCGATCTTCACATAAAGGTGGGCAACCCGCCTGTGTTGAGGGTAGACGGCAAACTCCACTCTCTCCCGAAAACGCGAAGGGTTACCCAGGAAGATGTTATGGGCATGGCCTTCAGCGTCATGAACGATGTCCAGAAAGAGCGGTTCAAGCGCAGCAACGAACTGGATATAGCCTACAGTGTGCCTGGCCTGGGGCGGTTCAGGGTCAACATTTTCATGCAGCGCGGAACCATTGGAATGGTTTTCCGGTTGATCCCGGTAAAGATCCTCTCGCTGGGAGAACTCCATCTTCCGAAGATACTGGAAGGACTCTCCCTCAGACCGCGAGGCCTGATCCTTGTTACAGGGACTACGGGAAGCGGTAAATCCACCAGCCTCGCTGCCATGGTCAATCACATTAACAATAATAAAACGTCCCACATCGTGACAGTGGAAGATCCTATCGAATTTCTCCACAGGGACGAAAAAAGTATGATCAACCAGCGCGAGGTCGGGGCTGATACACTCTCCTTCGGATCTGCTCTCAAGAGTGCCCTCAGACAGGATCCGGACGTTATCCTTGTGGGGGAAATGCGGGATTTCGAAACCATCGAAACAGCACTGGTCGCCGCCGAAACAGGACACCTTGTTCTCAGTACTGTCCACACGGTTGACGCCACCGAAACGATAAGCAGGATCATTTCGGTATTCCCCCCCTATCAGCAAAAACAGGTCCGGCTGCAGCTTGCAAGCGTCCTTCAGGGGATCGCGTCCATGAGGCTTGTACCGAAAGCCGACGGCAAGGGAAGGGTGCCGGCGGTTGAAGTCATGGTGGCTACCAACATGGTCAAGGAATGCATAGTAGACAAAGACAGGACCCACGAGCTCAGTGAGGTGATAGCATCCGGCTACAGCCAGTACGGGATGCAGACCTTTGATCAGGCTTTGATGTTCCTTTACCAGAAGAACCTCATCACATACGACGAGGCCCTGAGGCAGAGCAGCAGGCCGGACGACTTTGCCCTCAAGGTCAAGGGTATTGACTCCACAGACCAGTCCTGGGTTGAGTTCGAGAGAATGAAAAAGGATCTCGGCGGCAGCGGTGCCGGATCAGCGGGCCCGGCAGGTAATGGTGATCCCGATCTTGAGATCGAGAAGTTCTGAGTCCGAAGAAAGCCGTAAATCGGCCTACCGATGGGCCATACGCGCGCTGGGCCGCCGGATGCACAGTGAAAGCGAGATCAGGGCCGGCCTGGCCAGGCGAGATTTTTCTGAGGAGGTCATTTCAGCGGTCACGCAGCAGCTGAAGGACCAATCCTATTTAGACGACCTGGAATTCGCCACCCAGATGGTAAAGGCGAGAGGACACAGCAGAGGCTACGGAAGGATTCGCATAAAATACGAGTTGAAGCGCAAGGGAGTAGATGCAGAGCTTGTGCATAGGGCCCTGAATACGGTTATGCCCCTCGAAAGGGAGGGGGAAATAGCCATCCGCACAGCAGAGAAAAAACTCGCGACGATCCGCAAACGGGGCTTTGATCGCAAAGCGGCACTCTACAGATTTCTGGAAGCCAGAGGTTTTACGCTGCGGGCCATCTGGACAGCTCTGAATGCTGTCAACTTTGAGGAGGAACAGGATTGACGGGATCGGAGATCAGGGAGATTTTCCTTAAATATTTTGAGGATCGGGGGCACACGCGGATACCGAGTTCCCCCTTGATCCCCCAGAATGATCCTACCCTCTTTTTTGTAAACGCGGGTATGGTTCAGTTCAAGGATGTCTTCACTGGGCATGAAAAGCGCAGTTACACGAGGGCAGCATCAACACAGAAGTGCATGCGGGTCTCCGGAAAGCACAACGACCTTGAGAACGTGGGAAGGACGGCCAGGCACCACACCTTTTTCGAGATGCTGGGCAATTTTTCCTTCGGCGACTATTTCAAGGAAGATGCCATCCGCTACGGCTGGGAGTTCCTGACACAGATCGTCTCCCTGCCTGTCGATAAACTTGTTGTAACTGTTTTCGAAGATGACGACGAGGCTCATGATCTCTGGCAAAGGATGGCCGGAGTTGAGGCGGATAGGATCTTCCGGCTTGGAGAGAAAGACAATTTCTGGGCCATGGGAGATACTGGCCCATGCGGGCCCTGTTCGGAGATCCTGCTGGACCAGGGCGTTGACGTCGGATGCGGAACTGACAAGTGCGGTCCCGACTGCGATTGCGGCAGGTTCCTGGAGATCTGGAACCTGGTATTCATGCAGTTCGACAGGGGCAAGGATGGCAAGCTGGTCCCTCTCCCAAAGCCCAGTATCGATACAGGAATGGGCCTGGAGCGTCTGGCTGCTGCTCTTCAGGGGGAGGAAAGCACCTACCACACTGACCTGGTGTACCCGTTCCTGGAGGAGGCGTCCCGCCTGTCGGGAGTCAAATACGGCAGCGACGATCAAAGCGACGTGAGCCTCCGCGTTATAGCCGACCACGTCCGTGCAGTTACCTTTCTCATTTCTGACGGAGTACTGCCCTCGAATGAAGGTAGGGGGTACGTTCTAAGGCGTATCATCCGCAGGGCTGCGCGTCACGGTAAGTTTCTGGGTCTGGAAGGCCCCTTCCTTTATCGCATCTGCCCCCTGGTGGGGGAACTTATGAACGCCACATTTCCCGAACTCCAGGAAAATATGGGAACGATAGAAAGGATCGCGCAGATCGAGGAGGAGCGGTTTGCCAGTACGCTCGAACACGGGATGAAGCGCATATCTGATCTTATGGAGCAGACCAGGAGCCTGGGGAACGACCTGCTTCCCGGTGAAGAGGTGTTCCGTTTATACGATACATTCGGATTCCCCCTCGATCTGGCAGAGGACATCGCCGAAGAGCACGGCATGACCGTTGACGTAAAAGGATTTAACGAAGAGATGGACCGCCAGAAGGAAAGAGCCAGAGCGTCATGGACCGGCTCTGGCCAGGAGGACGTGGCCCCGCTTTACAGGGAGCTTCTGAAAAAGGCGGGAAAGACTGTATTTACAGGGTATGACTCGGAGCAGACAAGTGATGCCAGGGTGGTTGCCATCTCGTCGCAAGGCAAGGTCGTCGAATCTGCAGAGGAAAAACAGGAGATCGAGCTGGTTCTTGACAAGTCTCCTTTTTACGGTGAGAGCGGCGGCCAGGTGGGGGACACAGGCAATATTTCCGGAGATGGGTTCGTTGTCGAAGTAACAGATACGAAAATTCCGGTGCCGGACCTTGTTGTTCACTCAGGCCGTCTGGTAAGAGGCAGCCTGAAGGTCGGCGACCCGGCTGCGGCATCAGTGGACCACGATTCAAGATCTGCCATCAGGCGAAATCACACTGCCACCCACCTGCTCCACGCCGCCCTGAAAAGCATCCTGGGCGATCACGTGAAGCAATCCGGGTCACTGGTGGAGCCGGACCGGTTCAGGTTCGATTTTACACACTTTACAGCTGTTACCTCAGAAGAAATTGCATTTATCGAAGATATGGTAAACAGGGATATCCTTGAGAACCTGGAAGTTAGCACAAAGGTCGTGCCCTTTTCCGAAGCGCTGGACGGAGGAGCTGTGGCGCTTTTTGGCGAAAAATACGGTGATTCAGTGAGGGCTGTTTCGGTGCAGGGTGTAAGCACTGAGCTGTGCGGAGGCACCCACGTGAGCAGGTCTGGAGACATCGGTCTTTTCAGGATTGCCCATGAAGGGAGTATTGCTGCCGGAGTCAGGAGAATTGAAGCGGTCACCGGTACGGGAGTAATCAACATGATGCGGAGCGAGGAGACAATGCTCAAGGGCATATCTGAAGTCGTCAAGGTGAACGTGAGTGAACTGCCATCACGCCTGGCCAGGCTGATGGAAACCATGCAGGAACAGGAGCAGCGAATAAAGGCCCTGCAAAGGGATATTGCCGGAGGCGGCACCGACCTCATGGAAGGCGTGAAAGAGGGCGGCGGGGTAAAATTCCTGGCCTCCGAAGTCGCCGGTCAGGATGCTGCATCTCTCAGGGAAACGGCGGACAGGCTCAAGGACAAACTCGGTTCCGGGATAGTGTTTCTTGGGACTCGGGATGGGAAACGGGTCTTTCTCGTCTGCGTTGTAAGCCGGGATCTCACAGACAGGTTCTCAGCTTCAGATATCATAGCACGTCTCGCCCCCATCGTGGGTGGAGGCGGGGGGGGACGCCCGGACATGGCCCAGGCGGGAGGCAAGAAACCGGAGGGGTTGCAGGAAGTTTTGGAAAAAGTCGGGGAGGTCGTTGAGGAGATAGCCTGATGAGATCATCTGGAATGTACTTTCTTCTATTGCTCGTGCTTCTTCTTCTTGTGCTTAATGGCTGCTGGATCCCCCTTCCGGAGGAAACGGCGATCGTTGTCCAGATCCTGTCCGGAGCCGATCCTGCCGGTACGCCCGTGAACGATGTAAGTGTGGTGATCGACGGTTCGACGCTGGTGACCGGTGCTGCGGGAACAGATGGGCAGGCGTTCAAAAGCCTGGGGATCTCAGGTGACCACACACTTGCAGTAGACACCGACAGCCTGACCGATCCTCAGGGGGGGATTAGATACGTTCTGGCCGGAAGCCACATCTCCGGTGAAGCGCAGGACGGAATAATGGTTGCCTACGCGGGGCGCGGGTTCGCCCTTGCAGACACCGCTATGACTGTGCCGGTAAAGGAGGGGTTTATCACCGTCGTGACTGTTTACGTTAGTGAGCTATTAGCCTCACCGGCAGACAACCAGTGGCTGACGGATGGTGTCGGATCTTCACCTTACATATCATCAAGCACAGCTGAGTTTGCATCTACTATAATGCCGACATTCTGGTGGCGGGAGGAGCCGTCCCTCGGCGGCACTGTGAGCTTTACGTTCCAGCTATGGGAGGACGATGACGGCGACACCAGGTATCCCCTGGGTGTTGCGGATACAACCAATTACTCTGCAGCCATGAGTGCCTCCTCATCCAGTTACGTTCAACCTGACTGGCAGGTACCCCTTGCCGGACTACAGCGTGCCGATGCTGCTTCCACTTCAGGTCAGGTCAACCTCTGGTGGGGCGCCGCATCCGATGCGTCGGCCTTCTCCTACGATATTTATTATGCTCCCTCCACCCTCTGGGTCAGTGGGGACTGGGAAAATAACTACGTACTGCGGGGTGTTGTCACCGGGACCGACGATGGATCTGCCAAAACGGCTCAACTCGGCCCGGGGTCTTCCAACCCGGCGGCTCTTTTCAAGAACGGTATCGAGTACACCTTTGGCCTCAAGGCCCGGGATGCCTCATCCAACCTGGATACGACCGGAGCCACGGCCCAGCGTACAGCCGTTTCAGCAGGCTCATCCCTGACATGGTCCTCCACGACACTGACCGCAACAGCCGATTCCACCCTGGGCGGGCAGGT
This sequence comes from uncultured Pseudomonadota bacterium, assembly GCA_964454175.1. Lineage (GTDB taxonomy): Bacteria > BMS3Abin14 > BMS3Abin14 > BMS3Abin14 > BMS3Abin14 > CAYVSA01. The sequence continues at coordinate 13,483 of CAYVSA010000006.1, read as the reverse complement.
AACGTTGAGCTTCGCGGGTTCCGCCCCCTCTGTAACAGGCACCACTACCTACCGTATCTACGCTGCGCCTGCTTCTGACTTCTCATTTCACGAGGGGTTGATAAGAGCATCCACTACCACTCCCGGTACGGTTGTTCTCACGGGGCTCATGAACGGGCTCTCCTACAAGTTCGGTATAGAACCAATTGACTCGGGTGGTAACTATGCTGCAGGTCTTTCCGCCACTGCCACACCAACGTCATCCTCGGCGGCCGACACCACGGCTCCCACCTTTGCGGCTGGTAGTGGCTCCTTCACTGCTTCCACCAACGGCAGTGTGGGGCAGGTGGCTATAACTTTTACAGACATCGCCTCTGACGCTTCCACCGTAAATTACAGGATATACTACGCTCCCACGGCTCTGAGCGTGACCGACCTGGAGGCTATGTCCTTTTCCGACATTGCCGCGTTTGGTTCGACGCCCTTTGTAAAAACCCTGACCGGCTTTATAAACGGGGTAAACTACCGTTTCGGGATAAGGGCCTACGACTCCTTCGGCAACTACGTAGAGGGTGCCACCCCAACAACACTCACTCCGGATAGCGCAACAGCCGACACCACGGGGCCCACCTGGTCCACTAATACCCAGGCGCTCTTTTCCAGCCTTTCGTGGTCATCGGGGTCCACTGTTTATCCAATCGGGTGGACATTCCCCTACAACGGGTTCGCCCTGGGTCAGGACCCGGCCAATGGCCAGGGCGAATATGTCTGGAGGGTGACCCAGGATGACGGAACAACATCTTTTTCCAGCAAACTCGGAGCCTTTTACGCCTACTCCGGATATTATTACTTTTCTACAGACAGCAGTTCCCTTCAGATGACGGCACCATCTTCCAACGTGGACCACCAGAGAGTGCTGTCCTTCATGGAGGCCAGCCTGCCTGCAGGCACTGTTATGGGTTCACCCATAGACAGCAACCTGACAGCTGCCTTCAAGCAGAGGCCAGCTTCAGCCTTTGCGACATCTCTGGCCGATACTGCCGCCATCGACCCGGACACCGTAAACCAGATGGTGATCAGGTACCAGACCAACAGTGACGGCGAGGCTGTTGTTCAGGAAGCCAGCCCCAGCGGTTTTATCGGTATCCTCAAGGTCCTGGCCGCCAACAGGACGACGAACCTCGCCAGTATACCTCCCTACCTCCAGTACAAGGAGTTCCAGGAGTGGTACTGGAATCGTACCAGTCCTCCCAATGACGATCTCGTCGACCTTTTTATAACTGGTAATTTTACCTATCCGGTTATTTTCTCCGGCAACCTTACAACCGCAGACTACCAGGATCCTGAATTGTAATGAATACGCTGGGGAAAATAAGGGCTCTGCTGACAGCGACTGATGTCGTGATCATTGCTGTGGCCGCATACCTGGTCTCCCAACTCATCCAGGGCCTGGTGTTCACTCCGGCAGCCGACATTCCCGGCGCTGGCCCGGAGCAGGCGCGCCAGAGGCCGGTCAAAAGATCGAGTGATCCTGTAAAGGAAGCGCAGGCTGTGATCCAGCGCAACATTTTCGGCAGCAGGACCGGCGGCCCGGCTTCAGCAAGCACTGTTAGCCAGGAATTTTCAACTGACCTTCCGGAAAGTTCCCTCCCTCTCGCCCTTCTCGGTACCGTTGTCAACGAACGGGGAAAAAGGTCCTTTGCTGTGATCTCCCAGAGCGGATCGAAAGAACAGGAGATCTTTTTTTCGGGAGATGAGGTGAGGGATGGAGTGACCCTCGCTTCTGTTCAGAGGAACCGGGTCGTTCTCCTGCGGCAGGGAAGGGAAGAAGTCCTGGAGATGAACAGGGATGAACACGCCGCTGCGCCGGCAAGAAGACCTGTCAGGCGGACGTTTGCGAGCTCTGCAAAAAGAAGTGGTACTCCTGAGATAAATGTCAGGAAGGTGGGGAAAAATAACTACGTGATGGACCGCAGGGAGGTCGAAGGTGTGCTAACCGATTTTAACAAGCTTTTGACTCAGATACGGATCGTTCCCCACTTCAGGGATGGTAAACCCGATGGATTCAAGGTTTTTAATATCCGACCCAACAGTTTTTTCATGAAGCTGGGCATGGTCAACGGTGATATCATTAAGCGCGTGAACGGCCTTGACATAACCGGGCCGGAGCAGGCTCTCCAGATGTACCAGCAGCTGAGACAGGAGAGCCGCATAACCCTCGATCTGGAGAGGTTTTCAAAGAACCTCACCCTCCAGTACGAAGTCAGGTGATAAAATGATCCAACGGATGGCAAGGACATGGTTTTCCTGTATTCTGGTTGCTGCCCTGATTCTTCCGAGCACTGCCAAGGCTGCCACCAGGTATAATATCGACTTCAACGATGTGGAACTTCGCAAGGTGATCGAGACGGTAAGCGAGATCACCGGGAGAAATTTTCTCATCGACGACAGGGTCCAGGGGAGAGTGACTGTAATAGGCCCGAAGTCCCTGACGGCTGAGGAAGTCTACCAGGTATTCCTCTCCATCCTGCAGGTCAAGGGTTTTGCCACGGTCCCGGCGGGAAAGATCTTCAAGATAGTTCCTGCGGCGAACATGGGAACACGCGAACTGGACATGAAGGTGGGACCCGCAGGAGGACACGGCAAAACCGATAGATACATGACCCAGGTAATACCCGTCAGGTTCACAAGTGCTCAGGATCTCCAGAGCCTTCTGGCGCCGCTGCTCCCCAAAACAGACAGCATTACAGCCTACGCCCCGACAAACCTCCTGATCATCACTACAACAGAATCCATGCTGTCGCGTCTCGGGCAGATCATTTCCATCGTTGATGTGGAAGGAGCTGGTGAAGAGGTCAGGATCATCCCAATTAAATTCGCACCTGTTGCTGATCTGTCCGGAAAAATAACCCAGATCCTGGAGGCGCAGGCAGGACCGGCGGTTCCGGCACGAAGGCCCGCAAGGGGCCAGCCTGCTGTTTCCGCATCGGGCAGGAACACGACCAAGATCATTGCCGACGAGAGGACGAACACCCTCATCGCCATCGGCGATCTCATGGGTCTTGAAAAGATCCTTGACCTTGTCAGGAAACTGGATGTTCCTGCGCCTGTGGGTACGGGCAGGATCCAGGTTTACTACCTGCAGAATGCTGATGCTGATGAGATGGCCAAGGTCCTTTCGGGTATCCCCATTGAACCGGTTACGGTGGCAGGCGGTAAGGGTCAGCCAGTCCCTAACAGAGGGGCATCGGGCAAATCTGATATTTCCATTATTGCGGATGTTTCCACCAACGCTCTTGTTATCACGGCGACACCGGAGCAGTTCTCAGCTTTAAGAGATGTCATCGAGAAACTTGACATTCCCAGGGAACAGGTCCTGGTAGAAGTGCTTATTGCAGAGGTGTCCTTCAATAAAACACTGGAACTCGGTGTCGAGTGGAGGGTTGCTGATGACTTTGACGGAAGTGTCGCAGGATTTGCGGGTTCGGGATTTGGGGACTTTGACAGCCTGACTGTCTCATTTCCCTCGCTCCCCGGCGGGCTGGTCGTTGGGGCCATCGGAGAAACAATAACCTTCGGAGACCTGGAGTTTCCCAACCTGGGAGCTCTGATAAGGGCCCTCAAGACCGATACGGAGATCAATATCCTGTCCACTCCGACCATAGTGACTTCAGACAACAAGGAGGCTGAGATCGTTGTTGGCAAGACGGTGCCCTTCCAGACCAGCCAGAAATTCGATGCAAACAACCAGCCAATTTTCACTTTTGACTACCGGGATGTAGGCCTGACCCTGCGTCTGACACCCCAGATAAATTCAGATGGTTTCGTCAGACTTAAGATATTCAGCCAACTTGAATCTCTGGTCGCTGAAACACTGGGAACACAGGAACTCGCTCCCACCACACTGAAGCGCAAGGCCGACACAACGGTGGTAGTCCACAACGGTCAGACTGTTGTTCTCGGCGGTATGATCAGAGATGATAAGACAAAAACCGTGAGCCGCGTTCCGATCCTGGGCAGCCTGCCTCTTCTGGGGCCCTTATTCAGGTCTGAAAATACAAGATCGGAAAAAACGAACCTCCTCATTTTCCTGACTCCCAGGGTAATTTCCAATTCGCAGGCAATGCAGAACGTGTCGCGGAGTTCTGCGCGTAAAGTGGGAGTCTTTGGCGACGAAAAGCTCGATGAGATGGGCATACTTGGCCAGGACCAGGCCACCGGGGACGGTGACCCTGGCCCCGGGAAAAAGGAAAGCGATAAGTGAAAAGGCAGCCTCTTTCAGAGCGGCTGGAGGGGGTTCTGAAAGAGAAAAACCTCCTTACCCAAAGCCAGTGGGATGACGTTGTTGAGCATGTTTCCAGGCGGGGCTGCACTCTTGAGGAGGCAGTTATAAGGCTCAGGCTCCTGGACGAAAGTACGCTTCTGGAGATCGTCGGGGAGATGGAGGGCATCCCGGTATACGAGGAACTACCTGTAAACAGCGAGGAAACAGACCTTTTTCCTGCTCTTCCCATACAGTTTGCGAGACGGCACAATCTTTATCCTTTCCGTGACCCTGACACGGGTGATCTTCTCGTTGCGATCAGTCAGAGGGACGATGAAGTCCTGGAAAATGTCAGTACCTTTGTCTCTTTGCCGATAAAGCCCGTTCTCGCCAGCAAGAGGGCCATCTCCGAGGCCATCAACCTGACGTACGAGAGATCATCCGAGTCAGCTGAGGAGGCCATTGAAAGCCTTGAGAATGGGGAGATATCTATTTTCGCCGGGGACCTGGATGAGCCCCAGGACCTTCTGGACGCGTCCGACGAAGCGCCTATCATTAACTTTGTGAACACGGTCCTTTACGAGGCAGTCAAGGGCAGGGCGAGCGACGTTCATATTGAGCCATTCGAAAAGGACCTATCCATCAGGTACCGTGTGGACGGCGTCCTCCACAGCGTTCATTCTTTGCAGAAGCGGTTCCACTCTCCCATTATCTCCAGAGTCAAAGTCATGGCGGACCTTGACATCGCTGAAAAACGTCTGCCCCAGGACGGCCGCATACGGATCAAGATTGCCGGCAAGGACATTGATATAAGGGTCTCCATTGTACCTACCAGCTTTGGCGAAAGGGGCGTCCTGAGACTTCTGGACAGGAGCCAGGTCCTGTTGGGGCTGGAGGAGATAGGAATGGCTTCAGATCACCTGAATGCCATGGAGCGTCTCACGGCCACAAATCACGGCATAGTCCTTGTAACCGGACCCACAGGCAGCGGGAAGACTACCACCCTTTACGCTGCCCTGTCCCGCATCAACTCGGCCGACAAGAATATCATAACCGTTGAAGATCCCGTGGAATACCAGCTAAAGGGGATAAGCCAGATCCAGGTCAATCCCAAGATCGAACTTACTTTTGCCAATGGACTGAGATCGATCCTCAGGCAGGACCCAAACGTGATAATGGTTGGCGAGATAAGGGATCTGGAAACCGCTGAGATCGCCATCCAGGCTTCCCTCACTGGACACCTGGTCTTTTCCACTCTTCACACCAATGACGCTGCAGGCGCGATCACCAGGTTGATTGACATGGGTATAGAGCCTTTCCTCGTAGCTTCCTCGGTTACTGCCATACTTGCCCAAAGGCTGATCAGGACGATATGTCCCCACTGCCAGGAAAGTTACATTCCTGAACCGGAAGAACTGGAAGAGGTTGGACTGGAGAGCGGAAATTTACCGTCTGAAGGGATCTTCAGGGGTTCTGGATGCCCCCTTTGCATGAAGACAGGTTACTTTGGCAGGACCGGTATCTACGAACTCCTCAAGATCACGGAGCCTATCCGGTCCGAGATCCTCAAAAACCCGGACAGCGGTTCTATAAGACGCGCCGCCCTCAGGGAGGGGTTGGTCACACTTCGCGAGGACGGTGCCCGGAAGGTGTTGGAAGGGAATGCTTCTATCGAGGAAGTTTTAAGAGTGACGCAGGAAGAGTCTGAGAATGCCCCTGTTTGAATACAACGCCCTCGACGGGAAGGGGAAGAAGCGAACCGGCCTTGTGGATGCGGGAAACCTGAATAGTGCTCGGGAGCGGCTCAGGCTGGATGGGCTTTACGTTATTTCCATGTCAAAAGCTGCCGCAGCACAAGAGAAGGCTGCACCAAAAAACCTTTCTTTCCCGGGAAGGATAACGAGATCTGACCTGGCGTCCGCATCGCGTCAGCTTTCCACGCTCCTTCGCGCTGGACTGCCCCTGGTACAGGCCCTGGAGGCGCTCATTGAGCAGATGGAAAAGGCCTCGGTGAGGAAAGTCCTGAGCTCTGTCAGGAACCGGGTCAACGAAGGGGCTCCTTTTTACGATGCGCTGTCTGAACATCCTTCGGTTTTCCCCCCGCTTTTCGTGCAGATGATCAGGGCGGGAGAAACAGGCGGATTCCTGGAGGAAATTATGACCAGACTGGCCGAGACCCTGGAACGGGAAGCCCGGCTTCGAAGCAGGATCATCGCAGCTCTGGTCTACCCGGTTGTCATGACTCTACTGGGTTTTGTCTTCATGTTTTTCCTGTTTGCCTTTGTGGTGCCCCAGGTCGTTTCAATATTCGCCGATTTCGGAAGGTCCCTGCCCCTGCTGACACGAATACTGCTAGCAGTGAGCGGATTTGCAGCGAGTTACTGGATGCTGATACTGGCAGGTTTCCTGGTTATGGTTTTCATCTACAAAAAGATGTCCGGCAGCGTCAGGTTCGGGCAGAGTTTCGACCGCGCCATGCTCAGGGTCCCGGTTTTTGGCAGGCTGCACCTCAAGGTGGCCACCGTGAGATTCTCCCATATCCTTGGTGCACTGCTTACAAGTGGTGTACCCATGATAAAGGCTCTGGAGATCGTTGGAGATGTCATGGGCAACCGGGTGCTCGCAACTGCCATTGAGGGGGCTTCCGAATCGGTTGCAAGGGGCGGCTCTCTGGCCGAATCCCTCCGGGCCAGTGCCGTATTTCCTCCACTTGTATCAAGGGTCGTGGGTGTGGGAGAGCAGAGCGGCGAACTGCCTTCAATGCTGGGCCGGATTGCCGAGTCATATGAAGAGGAAGTGTCAAGTTCCGTCCAGGCGATGACCGCAGTCCTGGAGCCCTTGCTTATACTCGGGATGGCCGCTGTAGTCCTGTTTGTCGTACTCGCAGTTCTCCTCCCGATTTTCGAGCTGAATCAGCTCGTAAGAACGGGATAATTTTTTCCCTGGGCCGTGGGACCTGGGTCTTGGGACTACCTGCGGGCCAGAAAAGTATTTCAGAAATACAAGGGGAGATCGGTTTATGAAAGTATATCGGAATATAAACCAACACGGTTTTACCCTGATCGAGCTGATGGTCGTAATGATCATTCTGGCAACACTCATTACAATTGTTGCCCCGCGCTTTCTGGGAGAGCCTGAAAAAGCCAGGAGATTAAAGGCCCAGGTCACAATAACGAATATGGAAACGGCCCTGAAAACCTATTACCTGGACAACGGTTTTTATCCCACTACAGACCAGGGTCTCGATGCTCTGATGATCGAACCTACCACCGACCCTGTACCTGGAAAATACCGTGAGGGCGGTTATCTGGAGAAGAGGGTTCCAAAAGATCCCTGGGGCAGAGATTATATATACCTCTCTCCAGGGCTTCACGGTGACTATGACCTGGCTTCCTACGGTCCCGACGGGATCCTCGGTGGAGAAGGCAAGGACGCCGACATTGAGTCCTGGAATATCGAATAGTTATCCGTCTGTTTCCCCGACTCCAGGTCGTTGGCGGTCTGCGGGTGAAAATGAAGTTTTCGGTTCTGCCCGTACAGGAACCGACGGCGGATTTACACTCCTGGAACTGGTCCTGGTGATGGTAATTATATCCATCATCGTGGGTGTTGTACTTCCGAGGATGCCGGATGTTGCGGGGATGCAGATCGACAGGGTATCCCGCAAAACAGGCATCATGTTTCAACTTGTGAGAAACAGGGCAGTGACCTTGAGACGTTATTACAGGCTGGATGTTGACATGGATCGCGCCAGGATTGGCGCTTCCTATCTGGGTCCGGAGGAACTCTACATCGAAGATGATGCAGTTAAGCCCCTGCAGATGAAAGACTCCGTAACTATATCGGACCTGACAACGATCCAGGAGGGGAAAGTGGTTAACGGCATTGGAGGGGTGCATATTTCCCCCAGGGGCATAGTTGAGCCATCCGTTATCCACCTTGTTGATAATAAAGACAGGGTCCGCTCCATCAGGCCCTATCTGATCAGCGGTGAAGTGTCTGTAAAAAACGTCTACGAAGATCTGGGGGTTAAATAATTGGCTTCATCAAGGGGCTTTCTCCGCAGAATGGCAGACCAGGGCGGATTTACTCTCCTCGAAGTGCTAGCTGCCATGTCGGTTCTGGCTATCGGGCTTATAGTACTCCTTCAAACCGATGCCCTGAATGCTGACAGAACCCTCCATTCCTCTCGTCTTATTGATGCTACCCAGGTTGCTCGTGAGAACATGGACGGGGTCTTCTCAGCGGGAGGGGCCTCTCTTGGTCCAGGCACCTTCGAAAGTGAGGAGGGTATTTTCAAGATAAATAAAACGGTTGCTCTTTCGGAGTATCCCGGGGTGTATCAGGTGAAACTGGCCGTTGGGTGGCTCGAGGGCGGCAGGAAGAGATCCTACGAGGTGGTCGCTTATCTGGCCGAGTAGAATGGGCGGGCAAAATGGAAGAAGGAAGACTGCCTTGAATCTGTTCAACGATGATGGCGGGATAGCCCTGCTAATGGTCCTGGTGGCTATTCTTCTGATGACCGTTGCTGTCATGGACACGAGGGCTGGTGTGAACCTCTTTGAGGCTATCGCAGTCAGTTCAGCAGATGAGCTGCAGACCTACTATCTGGCACGATCGGGGATATCGCTGGCCAAAAAAGCCCTTGAAGAAGATGATGCAGCTTACGATTCGGCCAATGAGGACTGGGGTGCGGCCAACAGGATGGGGGCACTACCAGTTGGCAGCCTTGGATGGGTCACTGCCAGGATCGAGGACGAGGAGGGAAAGCTTGCGGTAAACCGCCTCGTGAGAGCAGATGGTACTCCGGATGATGCCGTGGCAGACCGTCTCTGGACACTTCTTTATTCGCTGGGGCTGCCTGCCGGGCGTTGTGATGAGATCGTGGACAGTCTCATCGACTGGATGGATCCTGATAGTTCCGAACGTCCTGGAGGTGCGGAGGGCAGCTACTATTCCTCCCTTTCTCTCCCATATGCGAGCCCTGACCGGAGTCCCGCTACCCTTGGTGAACTCGGGCTCGTAAAGGGAATAGGAAAAGCCCTTTTAATGAGGGGTGAGGGAGATATCCCGGCCCTCGAAAACTACATAACGATATTCGGTGATCCTGAGGGGAGGATAAACGTAAACACCGCGCCGGTCGAAGTGCTGATGTCTCTTACACCGGAAGGCTCGGAATACACTGTGGAAAGGAGCCTTGCCCAGGAGATAGTTGACGCGAGGTGGGAATCTCCATTCCGGAGTACGTCAGATCTGAAGGAGGCTGTTCCTGCGATCGACCAATCCTTTTACAATCAGATCCAGCCGCTTGTGGATGTTGCCAGCGGTCACTTTTCAGCGGACGTAGTAGGAGAGAATAACACAGCTTCAACCAGGGCTTATGCCGTATTCAAGCGAAGCGGCAAGTCTGCCAGGGTTGTTTACTACAGGGGGTTTTGATACCTTCACGGTCAGGATGATGTTTACCAGGACTGCTACAGGAATAGCGCTGTCAGGCGAGGGCGGTGTCGAGGTCGTTGAGTTGAGCACAAATCTCGGCGGTGCTGCTTCAGCGCGTTTTTTTTCTGTGGAAGGCAGCGGCAGCGATCTGCACGTAAGCTGGAGGAGCGCTCTGGCCAAAGCGGTAGAGGCAGGGTTTCCCCTGGTCAACCCTGTTGTGGGAGTGCCGGCGCATCTGACCTACCAGAAATCCATGTTCCTTCCCTTCAGGGGGCGCAGGAAGATATCCCAGATCCTTCTTCCCGAGCTTGAGGGTGAGTTGCCTGTTTCCGCAGAAGCTGCTGTGGCTGATTTTGTGGCAACTGAGTCGGGGAAAGAGGGCACCCGCGCCATTGCTATTGCCTGCGAACTGGAAAAGCTTGAAATGATCCTGACTGTCCTCCCGGAAGGATCGGACGTCTCATCTCTTCAAACCGACATGGTTGGCCTCTCATCGGCAGCTCTCTTCGGCGGAGTGAAGAACGGAGTAGGCGTTTACTTGAGAGGGGATGTGGCCCTTCTTACGACACTCAAGGCCGGCCGGCCGGCCGTTTTCAGAAAACTCAGAACAACGGGGGACAGCCTGGCTGACGTCGGTCAGATAACGGCTGCTCTTGTGGACACCATCGGCGAAGACGACGAGATACTTTTAGCCTGCGGCAGGCTTACGGAGCCGCTGATCGCTTCTCTGGCGAGAGCAGGTGTCCGGAATGTCAAAGTCCCTGATGACTGGGATATTTTTCTTTCGAAGGAGTCTCCGGACCTGCTGGAACCCGGCAGGTTCCTACCCGCCATTGGCCTGGCACTCAAGGGTGTTGGTGCCAGAGAAGCTATACCATTTGACTTGTGTCAGGGGCGCCTGAAGCCCGGCGGCAACACTTCTCAACTCAAAGTTCCAGCCCTCAGAACAGCCGTCCTGCTCGGTCTGGTCATTGTGCTTTCCCTGGGGCACCTGTTTGCCGGTTATACTTCGGCCAAGAGCAGGTATGATAGCTACTCCCTCTCCCTCAGGTCTGATTTTGAGGATCTTTTCCCGGGCACAAAGGTCGTGAGCGAACTTGCCCAGCTGGAGGAAAAACTGGTCAGGCTTGAACAGAGGACACAGTTGCTGGCTGCATACACTGACGGTGGCTCCAATTCTCTTTCCGTTCTCGGAGAACTCAGCAGGGTAATTCCGGAAAGTCTCCTTCTCAAGGTGAACGACTTTTCTCTGGACGCGAAAAGGCTGCGTCTGGAAGGGACGCTGCCGTCCTTCGATGCTGTTGAAAAACTGAAGGTCGCAGTGGAAAGCTCCCAACGCTTCCGGGATGTGAAGGTCCTGAATGCACGGGTGGGAGCAGATTCATCAAAAGTCTCTTTCCGTCTTCAAATGGAGGTGATCCAGGATGTTTGATCTTTTCCAGAGGCTCACGGACAGGGAACGGATCGCCGTTACCGCGGCAGCTGTGGTCGTCATCTCCGGTCTTGTTTTCAGCATGTTCGTTTCCCCGATCTGGGAAAAGAAGGTCAGATTAGAGAACGTCGCCCAGAAAAAAGGGCTGGAACTGGTCAAGTTCAGGGAACGTGCCATCCACTACGGGGAGCTGGAAAAATCCGTAGCTGACCTTGAGAAACGCCTTTCAGGCCGCAAACAGGGCTTTTCCATCCTGGGTACCCTGGAAAGCGTGGCAAGGCAGGCAGGTGTGCAGGACCGTATCGCCTCCATGAAACCGGTCAAGGGCAAGCAGGATCCGGGTCTCGAGGAAACCTCTGTCGAAGTCAGGCTGGAAAAGCTTGATCTGGCCAGGACAGTTGAGTTTTTAAAGAGGATCGAGGAAACGAGGGACTTCGTCATCGTCAAAAGGCTGAGAATGAAATCACGCTTTGACGATCCACAGCTTTTAGATGTTACAGTTCTTGCCAGTACCCTGGAGGCAAAGTGAAGAAACCGGCAAGGTTCCGGCCATTCATATATCTCACAGTCTTCCTGGTTCTGGCCGGGATTTTTTTCATCGTGACTTTCCCTGATGAAAAGATCGGCAAATTGTTGATCGATATTATAGGCAGGGAAACCGGCAGTAAAGTAACACTTTCCTCGGCCAGCTATTCGCCACCCTTCGCCCTGCGTGCAAAGGACTTGAAGGTGAAATTCGAGGGTAAGGATATTGTTCTGGACAGGGCCCGGATATCCGTCTCGCCCTTCAGCATGTTTTCCGACAGGAAACGTTTCGGCGTCGAACTTGCCGGTGAGTGGGGCAGGCTGGTCTTGGGATTCAACAGTGGAAAAGACCTGTTCGAGATAACAGCCAGGACAGGAGGTATTGATATCGCTCGCCTGCCGCTGCAGGATCTGCCTGTGGGCATCGATGGCCGGCTGATCGTCGATGGTGGTACGTCAGTCTCTCAGAGGGAAAAAAGTGAAGTTTCGGGCAGTGGGAAAATAACTATTGAAAATGTCACTCTTTCGGGCGGATACCTTGAGGCCCTCGGACTGGGAACCCTTGCCTTCGATTCCGGAAAAGCGTTCTGGTCCGTGATAGACAACAACCTGACCATTGGGGAAAACGCAGTCTCCGGCGACATTAACGGGAAGGCGAGGGGAGGTATCATCATTGATCCGGCTGATCCGGGAAGATCCCGCCTGGATATCGCATTGACCATGAGGCCATCGGACCAGGCGGCCGCCAGACTCAGCCCCCTGTTTTCCCTCGCGGGAAAAGCCAGAGCCGCGGATGGTTCGGTGACTGTCAAGATCGGCGGGACTTTCGATAATCCCAGGTACTCGCTGTGAATCAGATGTTAGAACATTAGAGATTAGATTACCGATCGTGACTGCTGTCTATGAGTATCTTTTCGGACCTGTCCGGCTCTGATGTCACAGGGTCAGTGTTTTGAACGATATTTCCCTTGAACTGCTCGTAGACGCGAGGCCTTTTGACCCTGAATCGCTCAAGGGGCATCCTGTATGAGTCCTTTCCCCTCATTCTCCTGAAGTGGTAGCTGTAGATGTACTCTCCCTTGTCCATGTAGGTGACAGAGTAGTAGTACTCACTTGGAGGCCCGTCAAGGACCAGCATGATCGTTCCGAGGTTAACCAGCTGGCCTGGCTTGATTCGGAAGGTAATTATGTCGATGTACCTCTCCGCATAATAATCGGGCCTGTCGCGGCGGTGCCTTCTTATGGTGTATGTACCGGGGGAAAGCTCCTTGGCGAAATAGCTTCTTGAGTCGGGTCGCAGTAATGCCACATCAGATCCATCGTCGCTCACCACCTGAAAGCCAAGGATCTCTATCTCGCTCACGTCCATCATGTCGTTCATGTAGAAGAAGCCGGGGAGGGGGTGGCGTGTCCCGGTGAGCTGCCCGATGACGATGGATGTTCCAGAAGGTACAGCTGACCTGGAGACGTTCATACCTGGCGTAGAACAGCCGGCAATGATGAAACCAGCGGCCAGTAATATCGTTAACCGTTCTGCAATTCTCATTTCCGTCGCCTCTTTGAAGGTATTTTACACTTCCTAATGTCAATTATAGCCACTCCCGAGCACTTGAAAAGCTGAATTTACTCCTGTTGGCATTGGTGCCCAGTAGGGTTACAATAATAAAAACAGGCTATAGGCTATAGGCCATGGGCTATAGGTCAAGATGGTTTTTTCAGGGATAAAGGGGATAACAGGGATAGATCACCCACAGGAGGATCTGTATTTAGGGTTTTAGCCCACCCCCTCCATCCCTGCAAAACAATGAGGAATGGACGTCTCGGTGTTGGGTTTATCGCCTGTA
>CAYVSA010000005.1:2200-53953 GCA_964454175.1 uncultured Pseudomonadota bacterium | reverse complement strand
CCGCAGGCAGTGCCCGATAAGGCCCCCGAGCAGGTTTCTCGGGAAATTCCGCGGGAACAGCCGCAGGTTCAGGCTCCGGCCCCGGCAGGACCGGCGCCTGTTTCGGACGACCTGTCAGCTGGATTAGGGGATTCGATGGACTTTGAGCCTTCCCCTGGCGGTGCGGCTCCGCAGGGTGAGCCCGATATCTGGGACATCCTGGGCGAGGTCGCTTCCAGTCCCGAACCTGAGTCGGCTGCAGGGCCGCATACGGAAGCCGAGACATCTGTACCGTCCTTCGGATCTCTGGAAGATGCAGGCGTTGTGGATGTGGGCAGCTTTGAAGTCGGGCTGGACAGGGAAACCGCTCCTCCTGACGTGCCGATCGCGGGCGGGCAGATTCAGGAACCGGAAGAAGTAGTCTTTTCGGCGGTTCCCGAGACATCTGCAGACCCTGACAGGAGCCCGGTTGAAGGCAGGGAGAGGGATTTCTTCGGGCTGGATGAAAGCCAGGATGGCGTAGACCCCTCCCTGGCTGATCTTGACGATGCCATTGAGGAGATATCATTTGAAGTTCAGGAGGACTCAGTCTCTATCCCAACGGGCGACGCACATTCATTGGTAGTACCGGACCCCCTTGAAGCCGATCAGGATCTTGCGGGTGAAACTCTCTCTCCTGAAGCGTTCATGGCGGATCTGTCCGAAGGATTTCAGGACCTTTCGCCTTCAGAGGCAGGGCCAGGGGTCCCCACCGCAGAAGAGATCGCACCATCCCTGTCTGTCCAGGACATCCCGGCAGCACCGCATCACGAAGAGCCGGCCCCACCCCCGATAGAGAGTGAAATTCAGGCACCGGTACTGACGGATGCGGTACCTGCGCCCACCCCGGCGCCGGCACCTGTTGAGGCTGCATCAGCACAGCCAGCCCCGCCTGAAATGGCGGTAACTGGACCTTCCAAAAGTGCGCACGTTGATCTGAACGACCCGGCTATCAGGGAACTGATCAGAAAGGCAGCAGAGGAGAAGGCCGAGAAAGTAGCGTGGGAGGTCATCCCTGAACTTGCCGAAGTGCTCATCAGGGAGGCGATCTCTAAAATGAAAAGCGAAACCTGATCCCAGGGCAATTAAGGAACAAGAGGGCTTTTCGGGATACCGTGAGCCCTCTTTTTATGTTGAGGACCATAAATGAGTAAAACCATGCCCAAGCATTTCAACCCCGCTGAATCCGAGAAAAAGTGGTATGAGTTCTGGGTTGAGAATGGATATTTCCACGCCGATGAAAGTTCCTCCCTCGAACCCTACAGCATTGTCATCCCCCCTCCCAACGTAACCGGTTCTCTCCACATGGGACACGCACTGAATAACACCCTCCAGGATATACTCATCCGTTACAAGAGAATGAAAGGGTTTGAGACACTGTGGATGCCCGGCACAGACCATGCCGGGATCGCGACACAGAATGTTGTGGAAAGGAACCTTGCGACTGAGAATATCGACCGGCACCAACTTGGCCGCGAAGGTTTTATCGAGCGGGTTTGGCAATGGCGAGAAAACTATGGCGGCGTGATACTCAAACAGCTTAAGGCTCTGGGAGCATCATGTGACTGGGAACGGGAAAGATTTACCATGGACGAAGGACTTTCCCACGCAGTTCGCGAAGTCTTTGTCCGCCTGTATCGTGAGGATTTGATCTATCAGGGTGATTATATTATCAACTGGTGTCCGCGCTGCCAGACAGCCCTGTCCGACCTTGAAGTGGAACATCATGACACAAAGGGCGCTCTCTATCACATCAGGTATCCCTCCAGGTCCGGGAAAAACGACGTTACCGTTGCCACTACCCGTCCAGAGACTATGCTCGGTGACACGGCTGTTGCTGTTAATCCGGGAGACAGCCGCTACTCTGACATGGTGGGGGGGATGTTCAGCCTGCCGCTGACCGGACGTGATATCCCGATGATAGCCGATGCTTTCTGCAGCATGGAATTCGGTACTGGTGCTGTAAAGGTCACACCCGCACACGATCCCAACGATTTCGAGATAGGTGAAAGACACGGTCTGGAAAAGATCTCGGTTATTTCCCCACAGGGAACCATGACAGCTGATGCAGGCAGTTCCTACGAAGGTCTCGACAGATATGAATGCCGGGAAAAATTGATTGAGGATCTGAAAGCGGGAGGATTTCTGGAAAAGGTAGAGGAATACGATCACGCCGTAGGGCGGTGCTACCGTTGTCAGACAGTCATCGAGCCCATTATATCCAGGCAGTGGTTCGTGAGGATGAAGACCCTCGCTGAACCTGCCATTAAAGCAGTTTCCGACGGCAGGGTCAGAATTGTTCCCGTGAATTGGGAAAAGACCTACTTTGAATGGATGACCAACATCAGGGACTGGTGCATATCCCGGCAGATATGGTGGGGGCACCAGATGCCGGTCTGGACCTGCCAGGACTGCGGTGAAATTATTGTAGAGGTGATCGATCCTTCCGAGTGCGCCAGGTGCGGATCGGGTGATCTTGTACAGGAGGAGGACGTACTGGATACCTGGTTCTCTTCGGCACTATGGCCCTTTTCCACGATGGGGTGGCCGGAGGAAACCGAAGCCCTCTCAAAATTCTATCCCACCAGCAGTCTTGTTACCGGATTTGACATCCTGTTCTTCTGGGTAGCCAGGATGATAATGATGGGGCTTAAGATCATGGATGACGTGCCATTCAGGGACGTCTACATTCACGCTCTTGTGAGGGACGCTGAGGGCCGTAAAATGAGCAAGTCTCTGGGGAATATCATTGATCCCCTGGTGATAATAGACCAGTACGGAGCCGATGCTTTTCGTTTCACGCTGGCAGCCTTTGCGGCCATGGGAAGGGATGTTCGTCTCGCCGAGGACAGGATAGAAGGATACCGGCACTTCGTGAACAAACTGTGGAATGCTTCAAAACTGGTTCTGTCCTTTACGCAGGACCTGTCCAGTGAGCAGATCCAGTCCCTGCCGGTGTCTTCAGAACTGCACAACAAATGGATGCGGAGCAGGGTGGCAGAGGTTGTCGTTGAGGCCACTGCCGCACTGGACGACTACCGCTTCAATGATTACGCGAACACCCTCTATCAGTTCTTCTGGAATGAGTACTGCAGCTGGTACCTTGAGCTTGCCAAGCCATCACTTTACGGGGCCAGGGGGGAAGAAAAACGCCTGGAGACAGTCCGAACCGCTGCCCATGTCCTTGAGATCTCTCTGCGGCTTCTGCACCCGGTAATGCCCTTTGTTACGGAGGAAGTCTGGCAGAGACTGCCCGTTGAAGGGGATACTATTGTGAAGGCACCCTTCCCTGAGCCTGATGAAGAAGAAATTGATGATTCTTCCCTGAGATCCGTCAGTATTCTCAGGGATTTCATCACGGGCATCAGAAACCTGCGGCTGGAAACAGGTGTGGCGCCTGCGGTAAAAGTTCCCCTGGAGATCATTGCTAGAGACGATGAGATAACGTCTGTTCTGACTGCGGGTAAGGAAGACATTACGAGGCTGGCCGGCCTGTCGAGTTTGAAGATCAGCGGATCCGGAAAAATACCGGCCGAAGCGGTCTCGGCAGTTGTGAGGGGAGAGGAAATATACATGCCGCTCAGTGATCTCGTTGATGTTGACGGGGAAAGAGACAGGATTAGCAGGGAGCTGGGCAAGATATCTGCGGACCTCGATAAGGTGCAGAAAAAACTGTCAAACGATCAATTCCTTAAAAAGGCTCCAACCCAGGTCGTTCAGAAAAACAGGGATATTGCTGAGGAGCTTCGTGTTGCTCAGGACAAGCTGAAAGAAAGCCTGGAGCGGTTGGGTGCGTGATTTTCCCGAAGCTGTGATGCGTCTGGTCGATGCCGCGCTGGCCGAGGATATAGGCGACGGAGATATAACAACTGAAAGCCTGGTTGACCAATCTGCCCTGGGGAAGGCGCAGATCATTCCCAGAGAAGACTGTGTGGCCTGCGGATTGAGACTTGCTGCCTGTATTTACGAGGCCGTTGACCCGCGTATTGAGGTCGAGACCATGCATCAGGACGGTGCTGTGGTGATGACCGGACAGACCCTGGCGCAAATATCCGGACCGCTTGGCCCTATTCTTACCGGTGAACGAACTGTCCTTAATTTCCTGCAGCGGCTGAGCGGCATAGCCACAACATCAAGGCGGATCAGTGAAAGAGCCGCACAGAGGGTCGTCGTTTTAGACAGCAGAAAAACAGTACCCGGGTGGAGATGGCTGGATAAGTATGCTGTGAGGACTGGCGGGTGCAGCAACCACAGGATGGGGCTCTACGATGGGATACTGATAAAGGACAACCATATTGCCTACTGCGGTAGTATTACAGAGGCGGTCTCAAAGGCTAAAAAACGGGCACCTGACGGGATGACGGTGGAAGTGGAAGTGGAGGATATGGATGGTCTGAAGGAGGCCATTGAATCAGGTGCGGACATCGTGATGCTGGACAACTTTTCTCCGAAACAGGCAAAAATTGCTGCAGAACTGGCTGGTGAAGGAACATTCGTCGAGATCTCCGGCGGCGTCAATGAATCAAACCTTGAACAGTATCTGCGCACGGGCGTCGTCGATTATATCTCAATGGGAGCCCTCACTCACTCTGTCACGGCTGTGGACATCGGGATGGATGTTGTAGCCGAAAATTAGGTTCATCTCCCAATCAGGTGGGTGTGAATTTCTGCAACCTGAAACACTAAACTCCGCTCTCAACTCGGTCAATATGAAAATACACCGATACAAATCAGTTACCTCTACTAACGATATCCTCAAACAAATGGCAGAGGAAGGTGCCCCCGAGTGGACCGTTGTCACCTCCGAGGAGCAGACAAAAGGAAAGGGCCGAAAGGACAGGACCTGGTACTCTCCGCCGGGGAATCTCTATCTATCGGTCCTCATGCGGCCTGAGATCAGTCCGCGCTTTCTAACCAGAATGCCGGCTGTCGTGTCCTACGCACTGTTCGAGGCCCTGGGTGTCAGGACACCCCCACTCTCCCTCAAATGGCCCAACGATATCCTGTTATTGGGCCGTAAGGTTGCAGGAGTTCTGGTTGAAGCGAAGAGCCAGGGCGAAAAAGTACTGTACATTGTCGCTGGTATGGGAATTAATATCAGTCTGGATCCCGATGCTGTCCCGATCGAGATCAAGGCAAGGACTGGAGCACTGGATGAGATAGAGGGAGACTGGAACCCGGGTTCACTGCTTGAGCGGATCGTGAATAGTCTGAAAAAAAACAGCCGCTCCTTTACAGGCCATGAGTGGGACCATCTCAGAACCATGTGGGCGAGCCACGCAGATTGGGAGAACCAGGTGGTTGTCAGGAACGGTCATGGTGAGATCACTGGCCTCCCGAAATTTATTGATGAAGACGGCTCCCTGGTGCTGCTGACCGCTGATGGGACAGTAAGCGTTCATACCGGGGACCTGCTTTCCGGATCCGATGAGGCCAGGAAGTGACTATATCCAAGATCCTTTTGTGCATAGACGTAGGTAACACGCAGACGGTTCTGGGAGCATTTTCCGGAGCCGAACTGATCTCTCGCTGGCGGATAAGGTCAGACAGAAGCCGAACAGCAGATGAATACGGTCACCTGATCCGGGACCTTCTGCGCGGGGCAGGCATCGATACCGGATCACTTTACGGGATGTCCATTTCGTGTGTTGTTCCTCCGGCAAGCCAGGCCCTCATCGCCATGGCCAAGGCAAGTTTCGGGATCGAGCCTCTTGTAGTGGGGCCGGGTATAAAAACCGGTATGCCCATTCTTTACGACAACCCCAGGGAGGTTGGAGCAGACAGGATAGCCAACACTGTTGCGGCTTATGAGAGGTTTCAAAGGGCGATGGTCATAATTGACTTCGGAACGGCCATCACATTTGATGTTGTCTCCGCAAAGGGAGATTATCTTGGAGGAGTCATATTTCCGGGGATGCAGATATCCCTTGACGCTCTTTTCCTGAAGGCATCAAAACTTCCCAGGGTTGAACTGGAGGTGCCACAAAAAGTAGTGGGGAAAAACACCATAAACAGCATCCAGTCCGGGATCATCTTCGGTTACGCAGGACTGGTTGACTCGCTCGTGAACAAGATTGCAGGGGAGATGGAAGACGAGCCTTACGTGATTGCCACAGGCGGCATGGCCGATATCCTGACTGACAAATCCTGTGTTATAAAGGAAGTCCTGCCGGACCTCACACTTGACGGGTTGTACATCCTCTATGAAAGAAACAGGTAGAATGCTGGAATAGGGAGGAGCTGTTGAGGATTGCCTTGACGCACTTTTTCGCTAAATGTTACGCTTACCGAATTTAGCGACCACTGGGATCAAATCACCGGGGGCATTGAACAGCTCCTTGTCCTTCAAACTGACCACGGAGGAACATGTGCATGAAAGGGTATGAAGTTGAAAACATCAGGAACGTCGCAATTATTGCCCACGGGAGCGCGGGCAAGACATCTCTGGCGGAGTCCATGGTCTTTGATGCGGGCTTGACTAACAGGGTGGGATCTATAAACGACGGTAACACCGTTATGGATTTTCTTCCCGAGGAGATCTCCAGGCAGATCAGCACCAGCGCTGCGACCACAACACTGAAGTGGCAGGACACCCTGGTCGGACTGATCGATACCCCTGGTTATCAGGACTTTACAGCCGATGCCCTGTACGCACTGAGGGTTTGCGAAGGCGCGCTCCTCGTGGTAGGGGCTGTATCCGGTGTAAGATCCCAGACTGAGCGCCTCTACGGGGTAGCCAGGAAAAACGGGGCGGGTGTGATCGCATTCGTAAATAAAATGGATCGTGAAAGAGCTGATTTCGAAAAGGCTGTGGAGCAGTTAAGCTCGGTACTGAGTGCGAACCCGGTCCTTCTACAGCTGCCCATCGGTAAAGAGGCCTCATTTGAGGGTATAGTGGACCTCCTTTCGATGAAAGCGTGCGTCTACAGCAAGGACGCTTCGGGCAAATTCGAGGAAAAGGATATTCCTGATGACATGAAGGCCAGTGCCGAAGAATACAGGGAAAAACTTGTAGAAACGGCTGCTGAGGGGGAGGACGAACTGGTTGAGAAGTATCTGGACGAAGGAAATCTCACAAACGAAGAAATTGCCAGAGGTCTCAGGGCCGGGGTTGTTTCAGGCGAGATAATGCCCGTATTGTGCGGATCGGCCACTATGAATGTAGGGGTTAGGAAACTGCTGGATACTATAACCAGTCTGATGCCCTCACCAGCTGATAAAGGGCCCGTAAAGGGCGTGGACAAAAAGGGTGAAGAGGTGGAGCGCGCTCCCCTCCCTGATTCGCCTTTTTCGGCATATGTCTACAAGACCCTGGCCGACCCTTTTGCCGGCAGGCTGACAATCTTCAAAGTTATTTCCGGTACTCTCAAATCCGACACGGGATTCTGGAATGCGACCCGTGAGACCAAAGAGCGGTTCGGCAACATTTTCGTGCTGTCTGGTAAGAAACAGGAGTCGGTACCATCAGTATCGGCTGGTCAGCTTGCAGCGGTGGCCAAACTCAAGGAGACTAAAACCGGTGACACTCTGAGCAGTGACTCGGATCACTTCCTCCTTCCGGAAACAGTGCTGCCTGAGCCTGCGCTCTCCTACGCCATCATACCGAAGTCAAAGGGCGACGAGGAGAAGGTGAGTAGTTCCCTTGCCAGGATCATGGAAGAAGACCCATCGCTGAAAGTTGCAAGGCTGGAGGAGACACGCGAGAATACTATTTCCGGTATGGGTCAGCTTCACCTTGAGGTGACGGTCGAACGTCTGAAGGAAAAGTTCGGGGTTGAGGTGGAGATGAGAGTTCCCAAGGTACCGTACAGGGAGACAATAAAGGGTACCTCAAAACTGCAGAGCAGGTACAAAAAACAGTCTGGAGGCCGCGGCCAGTACGGTGACGTCTGGCTTGAAATTGAGCCCATGCCACGGGGGTCTGATTTCGAATTTGTGAACAAGATAGTCGGCGGTGTGGTGCCCAGGCAGTACATTCCCGCTGTTGAAAAAGGTGTCAGAGAAGCCATGGTTGAAGGAGTGCTTGCAGGTTTTACCGTCACGGATGTGAGGGTCACGCTCTATGATGGCTCATATCACTCGGTAGACTCATCTGAAATGGCTTTCAAGATCGCTGCTTCAATGGGTTTCAAGAAAGGGTTCATGGACGCCAAACCGGTTTTGCTGGAACCCATAGTTGATCTTAATGTAACTGTTCCGGATGACTTCATGGGTGCTGTCATCGGAGACCTTAACTCCCGCAGGGGAAAAGTTGTGGGAATGGAACCCGGTGCCGGACAGCAGGTCGTTCACGCGCAGGTGCCTATGTCCGAAGTTCTGATATATGCACCTGATCTTAGATCAATGACAGAGGGCAGGGGCTCTTTCAGCATGGCCTTCTCATCCTATGAGGAGGTACCTGCTCACCTGGCAGAAAAGATCGTGGAGGCTGCAAGAGAATAGGAACAGCTGAATATCTTGGAGCGTTTAACGTTAAAGGTTCAAGGTTGATAACTTTTTGCAAAGTCATCAACATTTGAAATACCCGGCTTCACGTGTTCTAATGACATAGAGATCCTAATAACAATAACCACAAGAAAGAGGAAGATACTATGGGAGATGATTTCGATCTTTTTCCCAAACGGGAGCATCTGGATCCATTCTCCTTTGACAGCAAGGAAGAGGAAAAAGGGTCCGCTGACGCCAGTGCTCAGGAAGACGATGTGGTTTTTGATGATGATCGTGCTTCTGGTGATGCTGCCCAGCCGGAGGCGCAGTCCATGGACGGTGAAGATATGCCAAAGCCGTCTTTAGATAGCCCTGACTTCGACCTCCCCGCAGACTTTTTTTCTGAAGAACCGGCTGAAGATCCCCATTCCTCGATTCCTGACGCCTTTGAAGGGGAACCTGAGAGCCCATCCGGCCCGATACCTGATGAAGATCCGGATCCTCCGGAGCCGGTCGAGATCAAAAAACGTCCGCCAAAGGCCAGGCGTTCAATGCCTGATCGTAAAGGACCTTCAGCCTTCGTCCTGGTTGGAGGCGCCATACTTGTCATCCTGGTCCTCCTCTGGGCAGCGCTGACCTATCTTAAAAAAGAGAGAAGGCCCATTGTATCAGCGCCTATACAGCAAAAAGCTCAGATCCCCTCCGTTGAACTTGAGGTGGTACGACCCACCCCGGTGGAGGTCTCAGAAAGTTCACCCGGGAAGGCTCCAGCGGCTCAGGAACAGGAAGCTCCCGGGGATCAGTCGCCAGCCTCAGCAGAAAGGGGTGTGCAGGTCCCACCGGTGGAACCGACAAAGCAGGAGCCTGCAGCTTCAACCGCTGATGAGGAAAAGACAGCTGCTGTCTCCCCAACCGTTAAAACAGAAGGTTCAGTACGGCAGGGAAGATCCACTGTCCTGGGTGCATCCGGATATTCCGTTCAGGTAGGTGCACTAATACTCCAGTCAAGTGTTAAAGAACTTGAGAA
This sequence comes from uncultured Pseudomonadota bacterium, assembly GCA_964454175.1. GTDB lineage: Bacteria > BMS3Abin14 > BMS3Abin14 > BMS3Abin14 > BMS3Abin14 > CAYVSA01. The sequence goes on along the minus strand of CAYVSA010000005.1, from coordinate 44,481 downwards.
CAAGCTGAGCGGAACCGGGTATGAACCCTTTTACAAAAAGGGTACTACGCGTGCTTCTATGAACTTCCTGACTGTGGGCCCTTTCACCAGGGACGAGGGGACAAAGGCCCACCAACAGATCGTGAGAACGGGCATTGAGGCAACTATCAGACGTACATCCAGGGGCTACGTGATCAATGCCGGCGGTTACCTGCTTTCCGGAAATGCGAGGAGGGTTAGCGGGCGGATAAGGGCTCTGGGATACCCTGTTAAACTGGAGCGAAGAGAGACCCAAATGCCCATAACCCTTGTCAGGGTGGGGAAATATGCCTCAAAGGCTGAAGCCGCCCGGTCGCGGGATGAACTGAAGAAGAAGGGATTCGACGCAATTGTGGTCAAACTGCAATGATCGAATCCTGAACTTTGTAGAACCCTCCTGACCTGGTGTGATGAAATGGGGTAGTCCTCTGGGTAAGATAACAACTCAAAAGCTTACCGAACTTTTCGGCATGATGACCTCCTCAAGCCCTGACGAGCGTCATTCGGCTGTGAGCGGCATAAAGGCTGCACCTCCTGCTGAAATGGCTGATGTCCTCTCAGATCCGGACCTGTCCGTGGAAATACTGGACTTTTTTGCAAGGCACTCCAGCGGTCGTTTAGAGTGGGTGAAGGCCCTCAAAAAAAATCCGTCTCTTCCCGTATACCTGCACGAATTTCTCGGTGAGGATGGCGCCTTTATGGACAACTCAGCTGCGGCCGCTCCGGTAAAAGGTGCAGATGCTGCCAGGAATCGTGCGCCGGAAGACAAAGCCGAACCAGAAGATCACAAGCGTCTGTCCATGGAGCAGCGCATCCAGAAAATGAACGTAGGTGAGAAGATCAAGCTGGCCTTTAAGGGCGACAAGGAAGCAAGGAACCTCCTGGTAAAAGATACTAACAGGGAAGTTTATATGTCCGTCCTCGAAAACCCTGGAATAAAGGAAAGCGAACTGGAGCTTCTCACGAAAAATACGGGCACCAATTCCGAGATACTCAGAACCATTGGCCGTAACAGAGAGTGGACAAGTAACAGGAACATAGTGAAAAGCCTTATGTTCAATCCCAAGACACCTTTAGATGTGAGTATCAGGTTCCTCCCCAGGATGAACCTGCGTGACCTGGAGTTGATCGACGCCAGTCGGTCCCTGCCATCAGCACTGAGAGCTAACGCCAAAAGGCTGATCGCCCAGAAGAGGAAGAGCAGGTAGTACGATGCCGGTCATTGATTTTCATAAAAAAGAGGTCAATTTCAAGGTTGTATACTACGGTCCCGGTCTTTCCGGTAAAACGACTAACATCCAGTACATACACGAACAGATAAAATCGAAATTCAAGGGGAAGCTGGTTTCTCTTGCGACACAGACGGACAGAACCCTGTTTTTCGATTTTCTGCCGGTGGACCTTGGTGAGATGGGCGGTTACAAGATACGCATGCATCTTTATACAGTGCCCGGCCAGGTTCACTACAACGCTACGCGCAAGCTGGTGCTCAAGGGAGTTGATGGTATCGTATTCGTAGCCGATTCGCAGATGACCATGAAGGATGCAAACATCGAGAGCATTCTCAACCTGGAAAAGAACCTTCAGTCACATGGCAAGGAACTGAAAAGCCTTCCTCACCTTATCCAGTGCAACAAGCGCGATCTCGAAAATCTGATGCCTATTAGCACCATAAAGCATCTCCTCAACAGGTACGGGATGCCGATGACAGAAGCGGTGGCTACTGAAGGTACCGGTGTCCTGGAGACGCTAAGGGAAGTAGTGAAGCTGGTAGTCCGGGAGGCCAGAGACGATCTGCCGCAAAACGGCCAGGACAGTCAGACTGCTGAAACCGGTGGCGAAGCGATGCATAATGCCGCGCCCCCCGAACCTGCCCGTGCATCGACCCCCGTCGGGGAGTCGCCAGTTGACCCTCATTCCAATACTGCGTCCCGCGTCCAACCTGTAATGGTGCTGCCCGAAATGGCTGAAGATGAGCAGATAGAAGAAGAAGCCGATCATAACCAGGCACAGGAGGCGGCAGGAAAACCCGAGTCTGCTGGAGGCTCGTCTGCCGACGGCGCGATACTGGACCTCGATGTGCCTCTGCCGGAGGGCGGTAAACTGCACCTGAAACTGGCTCTGGTTGCCCGGGTCCTGAAAAGTACCCGGTACGGAGAAGACGCAGAAGACGGGCGAAAGATTGAACTGTACGTTAAACCGATCCAGACAAAGGCTGAGGAGCCTGTACAGCCCGTACAGGATCGCCCGGGTGAGAATGAATCATCACTGGATGTCCCAACGGCTCCTGTTTCCGGGGAAATACCTGTCGAAGAACTTTCCGAGCCAGTTACGGCACCTGCCCCACGGTACGATCCGACTTTTCACGAGCTGGACATAGAGGACTCGAGTCAGGAAGAAGAAAAAGGCTCCGGACCTGCCGGGAAAAAGGGGAGGAAGGGACTGCTCGGCCTTTTTAGAAAGGGCAGGTAAATCAGAACTCAGCCCAGGCGCGAACCCTGGTTTTCCAAAAAAGTCTGTAAGTAAAACCCTCTTAATAGCAATTGCAGTATCTCCAATCCTCCCGTTGGCCTGATCGGTCGCGAATAAATATATGCGGACATGAGTCAGCAGAACTCTATTTTGGCCGGGAAATTGCTTCCTCTTATGCATGTTTGTGAAAAAGCCCCAGGGGGAGGAAAACAGGCAGGGATGCTTAAAACTGGTTGCAGCGCATTCCCTGGCTTTTCGATTCCAGGCAGCAGTACTGGCCTGCGGCTTTCTGCCTGGCCTGTTCGCAGCGGGACAGTTCCCGGTTTCGGCCGAAAGAGTGCTCTTCCAGTCTGCAGCGATCTTTGCTGGAACGTTTTTAAGGCCATCAACGCTTTCTGTAGCGGCGACCGGCTTTGCCGGAGGTGTGCTCACCGCGATAAAACACGCTGTGAAAAAGAGTTCCATGCCGGACAGGCTCCGGTCGGAGACACTGGAAGGAACAGTGCTGTCAACAGGAAACGGAACTGATGGAAAACTGGAACTGCTGGTTCATGTGGGATCCACTGCGGGAAAGATCAGGCAGAAAACCAACTTTACAGTTTTCCTGAAAACTGCCCATGAAGATCTGTTGCCTGGAGACCGAATTCGTTTCAGGGCTTCTCTGGTAAAAACCGGGGGGAAAGGTGCTCCTTTTTACCGAAGTAACCTGAAAAATGGGGAATTGTTCCTGATAACAAGACCCGTGGTTTCGGGCGCTCTGGGGAAAGTACGCAGCAGGATTATCATGCTGGCGGAAACAGGACCCGCAGATGCCGCTGCTGTGCTCTCTGCCATCGCAGCGGGTATAAGAGGGCGTACATCGGGAAAATTGTCTTTTGCGCTGAGACACACCGGCACATATCATCTCCTTGCCATATCTGGTGTCCATGTCGCTTCTGCCCTGCTGGCAGGCATGATCCTGTTGCGGCTTCTAGGTGCTGGCCTTCCTGCCGGTCAGCAGGGGGTTCTCTTCTACCTCACTTCTGCATGGTGTGGAGGTCTGCTGGTAGTCTTCTACCTTGCAGTGACCGGTATCAGTACTTCTTCGAGCAGGGCCGCGTTTTTCGCTGTGATCTTTCTGGTGGCCCCTGTCATTGGCAGAGAGACATCCCTTACCAACAACATCGCTGTGGCTTTTGTGGTCATCTCTTCGTTGTCAGGAAGACCGCAGCCAGATCTGTCACTATGCCTTTCTGTCGCTGCGTGCCTGGGAATTGCCTCGTCGGTAAGAAAGGGCGACAGTTTCATTTTCGGCTCCCTGAGGGTGTCCATGGGTGCATTTCTCGGAACACTCCCGCTCATAACGGTGATCTTCAGGGGGATCCCGGTTCTTGGCCCTGTTATCAACACGATCACCATCGTGCCCTTTGCTTTTGTTCTCATCCCCCTTGCAGTGGTGGGCGATTTTTTCGCAGTTGTCTCACCTGCGATCAGTGGATGGATATTCACCGTCTGGAAAATTATCGCAACACCTGTGCTGATATTTATAGAAAAGGCAGCGGTAATGCCGTGGGTCTGGCTTCCTTTGAACCCTTCCGGATCCGTGTTAGCTTCTTCAGGTGCAGTGGTTTCAGTATTCCTGTGGCTCAGATGGAAGGGTTCCCTCAGGCGCTGTGCAGTACTCGTACTCATCCCGGTGATACTTGGGGCAGCAGGAAATGAAATTGAGCGAAGCAGGCTGCGACACGGAATTCTGGTGACTTTTCCGGGGATCGGACAGTCGGATGCAGCTATTATCCAGACCGGGGGCAAAACGGTCCTTGTCGATACGGGCCGCCCAGATCCCGGCACCGGAACGCCGGTGATCGCGCGCTACCTTGAACGTCGGGGCATAAATAAGATAGACGTGCTATTCCTGACCCATAATCATCCAGATCACATGGGCGGAGCTGTCTTTCTTCTGAGAAACTATCCTGTAAGGCGTCTTGTACTGCCTCAAACCAGAGGAGGTCTGGGCCTCTGGCAAAATGTCCTGAAGTGGTGTTCATCCGGTACCAGGGTGTCTTTCGTAAAAAGGGGTGACAGGATCGTGGAAGGAGAAATAAAGTTCAGGATATTCTGGCCTGGAGAAGGACTTATTGCAGACAGGAACGACCTTAACAGGACTTCACTGTCTACCGGGATGAGCTGGAGACATTTTCATGTTCTGTTCACAGGGGACTCTCCATGGGAAAAGGTGATCTCGGAGTGGGAAGAGTTTGGTAGTCTGGATGTTCTCAAGGTACCGCATCACGGAAGTGCAAACGGATTTGGAAGATTTTCAGGGGAAGGGTTTTCCAGGAAAATGCCGGCTCTTTCACTTGCAGTGTGCACTGCCAGAAAACCGGGCACCTCATCGCTTCCCTCCATGACAGTGGTAAAGTGGTTCGAGAGGCGGGGCATACCATTCAGGACCACCGGGATCGGAGACGGGATCAGCATTTTTTCCTCCACAAATAAGAGCGGCCTTCCGGGGTTCTGGTGAAGCACCAGGTAGGGCTGGTATGGTTTTTTACCCTGCATTCCGGTGAGTTATGATGGTGGTTATTGACAAGGGTATGCCCTTCTGATAAGAAAAAGTGTTATTTTCTAAATTGTTAGATGAATTTTACGGGAGATCAAATTTGAACAAATCCCGAATTCTCGTCGTGGATGATGACAAATTTGCCAGAGTTTTCTGTCGCGAAATTCTGGAAGAAGAAGAAGTTTTCGAAGTCAGCGAAGCGCCGGGCGTAGACGAGGCTATCGACTTGATTAACCAGGGCGGTATTGACCTGGTTGTTACTGACATGGTCATGCCCGAAAAGTCTGGTCTGGATCTTATTGACTGGGCGCGGAAAGAAATGCCAGGCCTCGAGATCATCGTCATTACAGGTCATGGCACTGTGGAAAGCGCTGTGAAGGCCATGAAGCTGGGGGCCCTTGACTACATCAGAAAACCACTTAATCCGCCCGAGTTCAAGATAGTTGTGCACCGTGCCATAGACAAGATAAGGCTGGCCCAGGAAAACAGGGAGCTGAAAAGCAGTTTGAAGCTCCACAACATTGGAAGCAGGATCACGAGAACCATAGAGATCGAAGAGCTTTACGAGCTCATTTTTGATCTGCTCATGCAGGAAACCGGAGCGACCCGGGGGTTTTTATATCTTCTTGACCAGGAGCAGGGCGAATCAAATGTGATCGCCTCGGAGGGATTCGACGTTGAATTAAACGACAGCATCGACAGCGACGTCTTCACCGCCTACACGGACGTCATGTCTTCGGCCGTGGGCCCGGTCATCCCCGAGAAGATCGCTTCTTTGCAGGTTAAATTCCGAACGAGCGTTGACCATATCCGGTCGATCATATTTATTCCTCTCAGGAACAAGAAGGATCTGGTCGGGATGGTCGTATTTTTCGATACAGAAAGAGAAGGAGCATTTACGGAAAGAGATACACACGTGGCAGCCTTTTTGTCCGAACACGCCGGTGCGGCCATCGAAAATGCGCTCCTCTACTCCCAGGCAAAGATACTGACGATCACCGATGACCTGACGAACGTTTTCAATTACCGCTATCTCAACAACATCCTGGACAGGGAGTTACTGAGGGCTCAGCGCCTGAACACCCATATGTCGATACTCTTCCTTGACCTGGATTCATTCAAGCAGGTAAATGACAAACACGGCCACCTTGTGGGTAGCAAGATCCTGATCGAAATGGCGGGAATTCTCAAGCAGGCCGTCAGGAAAGTAGATGCCGTAGCCCGTTACGGCGGGGATGAGTACATTGTTGTCCTGACTGACACTACTTCCGGAGGAGCCAGGATCGTTGCTGAAAGGATCCGGGAGACAGTTGAAAGCTATGTTTTCATGAGAGAGGAAGGCTACAATATAAGGCTTACCATCTCCATCGGCGTCGCTTCCTATCCTGAGCATGCAACCGGAAAGATCGAGCTCCTTCACCTTGCGGACGAGGCAATGTACAGGGGTAAATTCGGGAGGAAGAACGTTGTTTACATAGCCGCCCCCGAAAGAACGGCAAGCCGGAGCGAAATCGAGCCTGAAAATCCGCCGGTCAAGGATCAGGGGTAGGCATCCGGGATGGCGAACAGGATCAAGGCGATTCGTGGATTCCGCGATATTGATCAGCAGGAAGCTCACAAGCTCAGCGAGATCGAACGCTTGGCAGGGGATCATTTCCAGAGCTACGGCTACCATGAGATCCGGCTTCCCCTTGTGGAAGCAACAGAGCTGTTTGCCAGGTCCATTGGGGAGTCTACCGACATCGTGGAAAAGGAGATGTACACTTTTTCCGACCGGAAGGGAAAGAGCATCACCTTGCGTCCGGAAGGAACGGCTTCTGCCGTGAGAGCCTATCTTGAAGGTGGCTGGAAATCCAGAGGTGGGCTTTCCAAACTGTACTATTCCGGTCCCATGTTCCGATATGAAAAACCGCAGAAGGGCAGGTACCGCCAATTCTATCAGATGGGGTTGGAGGCCCTCGGCAGTGAGGCCCCCCTTGTTGATGCGGAGGTGATCGATCTGCTTCACAGGCTATTCGTCCTGCTCGGCGTTGCGGATACGAAAATGCTGGTCAACTCTCTGGGGTGCGAGTCGTGCAGACCGCCCTTCAGGAAGGCCCTGGTCGTTTATCTGGATAAACAGGTTGATCTGTTGTGCGGCGACTGTAAAAGAAGGATGCAGACAAACCCCCTGAGAGTCCTGGACTGCAAGGTCCCAGGGTGCAGAGAGGCCCTTGAAAAGGCACCGGTAATGTTGGACTATCTGTGCCCTGATTGTCTGGTTCACTTCCAGAGGGTGACAGATGGTCTGGACGGCCTGGAGGTGCCGTACGAGGTTGATCCGAAGATAGTCAGGGGACTTGACTACTACAACCGGACGGCTTTTGAAGCAGTCTGTGAACGGCTCGGATCACAGAATGCAGTTGCTGCCGGCGGCAGGTACGATGGCCTGGCCAGGGAGATCGGGGGCGATGTCCCCGGGATAGGGTTTGCGATAGGCTTAGAGAGGTTGGGCCATATTGTGGATCGGCCTGACAATGGACTGCCGGAGTTGGATTACTTTGTGGCTTCGGCAACAAGCGGGGCCAGGGTCGCCGCCATGAGCATTGCCGACAGACTCCGCGGCTGCGGCTACAGAGTGCGATCGGACCTTGAGGACAGGAGCCTGAAAGCGCAGTTGAGAAGCGCCAACAAACTGGGAGTAGAACGTGTCATCATCCTGGGGGATGATGAGATGTCAAGGGGCGTTGTGAAGATAAAGGACTTCAGGAACAAAACACAGGAGGAGGTCCCGGTGGATGAACTTCTTAAAGGTACGGGGTGCGGTTGTGGGTACTCGAAAGGAGAAGAGTGATGGTTACATCCGGAAGCCTTAAGAGCAAATCTGTAGTGGATATCCTGAAAAATGCCGAGGCCAAGGGATTTACGGGGGTTATTACGCTCAAGGGCAAGACTGGTCTGGCCACTGTCAGGCTCAAGGGTGGAGTTGTTCTCGATGTAAGGGAACCGCGGGTCAGGAGCCGGCTCGGTCGATACCTTGTGAGGAACAATATAATTACTGAAAAAGAGCTTCAGAACGCCCTGACAATACAGAAGGAGAAGGGTGAAAGGGCATACCTTGGTGAGATACTTATTGAACAGGGGATAATCGACAAGGCTACGCTTGGCAGCTCAATGCGGGCGGTGGTAGAAGATTCCCTGATTCACCTTTTGAGCTGGGACGAGGGCCTCTTCAGGGTTGAGGAGTCTGATGACGCGGAGGGGGAATCCGTTGGCGTTGCTCCCATAGAGGAATTGGCCGAGAAGGCCAGACAGCTGGCCGCTGCGGTGGAAGAGGACTGGATGCTCGGTGAGCTCATACCAGGAAGTGATGAGATCGAAAGCTCCATCGTCGGCAATGTGAACGCTGTGCTTAAACGGGTGAGCGCCAAGCTGAGGGAATTGAAGCCGAAAGAGATCATTCTCATGGTTGAGGATGAGGCGCTCATGCGCGAGATGTTCAAGGACAAGCTGGAAAGTTTCGGATTCGAGGTGGACGCGGTGGAGTCGCCGCATGAGGCCCTTAACAAGCTCTCAGAGTACGATGTACAGGGAAAGCTTCCTATTGTGCTGTCAGACCTTATAATGCCTACTATTAGCGGAAAAGGTCTATTCGGAGGCCTGGAGCTGCTCGAAGAGATCCAGAAAACAAGCAGCCACATACCCGTCATCGTGAACACCGCCTACCCGGATGCGACCATAAGGAGGCGGGCCCTGTTTCTGGGCGCAACCTACTATATCCACAAGCCGGAGCGCAAGGACATATCCCCGGAGGAACTGGAAAATCAACTCAATCTCTTCATTGAGGAGGTTGCACTGTGCATACAGAATGTGATCCAGCGGCACGAGGTTTATTTCGAGAGGGAACAGCAGAACATTTTGCGCGAGGAGCTTCTCTCGCAGCTGGTCCAGGCCCAGGAGGAGCTTCAGGAGGTTGGGGAGCTCGTGAAACGGGATTCAGGTGACATCCGTTTTCTGAGGCAGACCAGCGACAAGATGGTCAGGGAAAAGAGCCTTGGCAAAATGGCGCAGACCATCGTTGAGTTTGCCTCTAACGAAATGGATCGAAGCGCAATATTCCTGGTTCGAAAGAATTTGGTGTCAGGGTTCTTCGGTAATGACCGGAGGAAGGAAGACGATGAGTTCAACGGCAGGATCAAAGGCCTTAGTTTCGAACTTTCTCAATCACACCTTCTGAGCCAGGCAGTGTCCACCGGAAAGGTTATTCATGAAGAGGAACCTGGAGATACGCTTGGTCTTGACCTCCTCGGGGCAATAGGGGATCCTGCACCGAAATACGCCGTGATAATGCCTATCACTGTACAGAGTCTTGTGGTGGCTATAATGTATGGTGATGTAGTTCCGGGAGGGACACCGATCCGCGACCTCGATTCTCTCGAAATATTACTCAATCTGGCCTCCATGTCCCTGGAGATACAGCAGCAAATGGCAGTATTGAATAAACTGAGAGGGCACGGTTGATGATTTTTCGATGAGAAAAATACTTTGGATGGATCTTTTACCACCTGTTACCGGTAAAGTACCTGGAAAACTTACTTCTGACTGACAGAGATATTCTTTGGCCAGGCCGCCCCTTGAGCCTGGTTTTTCACGGGAGGCATGCAAATTTATGAACGAGATCGATCTGGACCTGTTGTCCGAATGGCAGAGGACTCACGACTGCGGTTCTCTTTCTGCTGGAGATGTAGGTAAAAAAGTTATTCTCATGGGCTGGGTACACCGCAGGCGCGACCACGGCGGCCTTATTTTCGTTGACCTCAGGGACAGATGGGGTCTGACCCAGGTTGTTTTCAACCCTGAGCGCTCAGGTGATGCGCACGCAAAGGCCGAAGACCTCCGATCCGAGTATGTGATCGCCATCAGTGGAGTGGTCTGTGACCGCCCCGAGGGCATGCTCAACCCCGAGATGCCCACCGGGGAGATCGAGGTGCTCGTAGATGAACTGAAACTGCTCAACAAGAGCCTGACTCCGCCCTTTTCTCTTGATGAGCGTGAGGGCCGGGACGTCTCGGAAAACGTGCGTCTGAAATACCGCTATCTGGACTTGAGAAGAGAGAGCCTGAAAGAGAATATGGTTCTCAGGTCGAGGGTGTCAAAAAAAGTAAGGGATTTTCTTTATGGCGAAGGATTTCTGGAGATGGAGACGCCCTTTCTGACCAAGAGCACACCGGAAGGGGCTCGGGACTACCTGGTTCCCAGCAGGGTCAATCCCGGCAGGATGTTCGCCCTGCCCCAGTCGCCACAGCTTTTCAAACAGATCTTGATGATCGCAGGGTACGACAGGTACTTTCAAATTGTGCACTGTTTTCGGGATGAGGACCTGAGAGCTGACAGACAGCCGGAGTTTACGCAGATAGATGTGGAGTTATCCTTTCCAACCGTGGACGTCCTGTTCGACATTATGGAGAGGATGGTAGCAGATATTTTCAAGTTTGCTCTCGATGTGGACGTCAAGAGGCCTTTCACAAGGATACCTTTCAATGAGGCGATCGACCGGTTTGGTCTTGACCGCCCCGATACCAGGTTTGGACTGGAATTAAAGGATCTCACAGATGTCCTGGGCAGCACCGGAGCGAAGATATTTTCCGAAACCCTCAAGGGCGGAGGCATCATAAAAGGGCTGAGCGTCCCAGGCGGTTCGACTATGTCAAGGAAGGAACTGGACGATCTGACTGGTTTCGTCTCGATCTACGGTGCGAAGGGGCTTGCATGGTTCAAGCGGATCCCTGACGGCTGGCAGTCGCCCCTGGCAAAATTCATTGATGAAGGTGCCAGGGAAGAGGTGTCGCGAATCACGGATTTTGCCGAAGGCGACCTTCTGCTGGTGATCGCAGGGGATGCTGGTATGGTTAACGAATCCCTGGGACAGCTGAGGGTCCACCTTGCCATGCTGCTTAACCTCGTGCCCGAAGGAAGATATGACTTCTGTTGGGTAGTGGATTTCCCGCTCTTTGAGTACGATGGCGACCAGGGACGTTACGTCTCGATGCACCATCCCTTTACAGCTCCCGTTGAAGAGGACCTGCCGCTCCTCGAGACCGATCCTGGAAAAGTTAGGGCAATGGCGTATGACATGGTCCTGAACGGGTCTGAGATCGGGGGAGGCAGTATCAGGATACACAGGGAGGATGTACAGAGCAGGGTTTTTGAGCTGTTGGGCATTAATAGCGAAGAAGCTTCTGAAAAATTTGGTTTTCTGCTTGAGGCATTACGTTTCGGGGCGCCTCCTCACGGGGGGATCGCCTTCGGGCTTGACCGAATATTGATGATACTTTCCGGTGCAGCCTCAATTAGAGACGTTATTCCCTTCCCCAAGACCCAGAAAGCGATCTGTCTGATGACTGATGCACCCAGCCAGGTGGAACCGGCACAGCTCCAGGAACTGGGATTGAGGCATAAAAAGTAGGAATAAGACAGGTCCTGTCAGTAATATTCATCTCAGATAATGTTTTGTCTTCTTAAGGGAATGAAATGGCTTGACAGCCCGGACTGTCACCTATATAGGTATACAATATACAGTATACTACAATTGTATTTGACCTCGGCTCACGCCGGAAGGAGTCTCTCAACGAAGGTTGGCTATCCACTACCGTTTCGGGGTTATTCCCCCCTTTTCCACGGTTAGCAGGGGTGTGGAAGGTCATTGGGGGGCGGTGGTTGCGACTGCCGGCCCTTTTTTTATTCCCGCATGGTTGTTAAAGTCCAATATTCTTAAAGAGAGCTCATTAATTTCTGGGCTGTTAAAGTGGATCTAACGGATGAATTCAAAGAGTTTACAGTTCCCGGTTACGACATGGAAAATGCCAGGGAAACAGTCTGCTTTGAGTTGGGGCAGGCGATCATCGACCGGATGTAGTTGATTTTCCCTTACAGAAGTATTGCTGCCAGCAGCTTTATCCTGGAAAGATACGCGGATGAGGTGAAAGGGGGGTTACAATGGCCATGAAGAGAAACAAGATAACAGTAGTCGGTGCAGGCAACGTCGGTGCTACAGCCGTCCATTGGGCTGCGTCTAAAGAACTGGGCGACATTGTACTTGTAGACATTGTCGAGGGAATGCCCCAGGGTAAGGCCCTTGACATGGTCGAGACCGCGCCGGTTGAAGGCTTTGACTGCAGCATTATCGGCACTAACAGCTATGAGGAATCTGCCGGTTCTGATGTTGTTATCATAACTGCAGGTCTGGCCAGAAAGCCAGGTATGAGCAGGGACGACCTTCTCATAAAGAATTTTGAGATCGTCAAGAGTTGTGCGGAACAGTGTGCAAAGCACTCGCCAGATGCATTTATTATCGTCGTCAGCAACCCGCTTGATGTAATGACCTATGTTGCCAGGGCCGTCACGGGTTTCCCCAAAAACCGGGTCCTGGGAATGGCCGGGGTCCTGGACAGCGCACGTTTCAGGGCTTTCATAGCCATGGAGTTGGGTATCTCCGTTGAAGACACCAGTGCTTTTGTCCTGGGAGGCCACGGCGACAGCATGGTTCCCCTGGTGAGGTATTCTTACGCAGGCGGTATCCCCATTGAAAAGCTGATCCCGGCGGACCGCATAGATGCCATCGTTGAGAGAACGAGGAAAGCGGGAGGTGAGATAGTCGGTCTTCTCAAGACAGGAAGTGCGTACTATTCTCCTTCGGCTTCGGCGGTTCAGATGGCAGAAGCTATCCTCAAGGATAAAAAAAGGATCCTGCCTGTTGCTGCCTGTCTGGAAGGCGAGTACGGCGTTAAAGGTGGGCTCTACGTGGGTGTCCCTGCAATCATCGGTGGTGACGGTGTCGAGAAAGTTATTGAGATCGACCTGTCTGATGAGGAGATGGCCGCCCTTCAGGAGTCTGTGAGCGATATCAAGTCAAACGTTGAAAAACTTCCTCTTTGATGGGAAGTATCGACGTCAGTTTTTGATTTTATGAGGGGGGGCTCTTGAATTCTGGCGGTCCTCCCTTTTTTCACGCTGCCGCGTGTACAAGATGCGTCTTCCCGCGTCCTTGTACCAGGTAGCGTGCAGTTGAGTGGTGAAACTGGATCTACCGGAGAACAACTGATGAGAGAAATTGAATCTTCCCGGATCACCGAAGCCGTTAGAGAGATGTCCATTGAAGCGGCCTATAAGCTCGGTGATGATGTTAAAGAGGCCCTGAAAGATAACCTTGCCGCGGAAACCTCACCAACAGGCAGGGAGATCATCAGGCAGCTGATCGAGAACGCTGGCATTGCCATGGAAGGCGTTTATCCCATGTGCCAGGACACAGGATTTGCTGTAATATTCGTCGAGCTTGGACAGGAAGTCCACATCACGGGAGGTGACATCTCGGAGGCAGTTCACGAGGGTGTTCGGCAGGGGTATGCTGAAGGATTCCTGCGAAAGAGTGTGTGTCATCCATTTACCAGGAAAAACACAGGGGACAATACACCGGCGATCATTCATCTTAAGGTCGTACCGGGTGAAAAAGTAAAAATTACCCTTGCTGGCAAGGGCGGCGGCAGCGAGAATATGAGCCGCGTGATGATGCTGAAACCATCCGACGGCAAAGATGGGATCATGGATTACGTCGTGAACAGGGTGGCTGAATCAGGTCCAAATCCCTGCCCGCCGACTGTTATCGGGGTGGGTATTGGCGGCACATTCGAGAAGGCTGCGATGCTGGCAAAAGAGGCGCTTCTAAGGCCTCTCGGGCAGCCAAGCGAAGATCCTGAACTGGCTGATATGGAAGCTCAGATCCTTGAAAGGGTCAACGATCTTGGTATTGGACCGGGTGGGCTTGGGGGCAGAACAACTTCCCTTGCAGTCCATATTCAGATGCACCCTTGTCACATTGCCAGCCTGCCCGTTGCTGTGAATATCAACTGCCACGCACACAGGCACAAGGAAACGGTAATCTAGGGGAGGACCAAATTGGCTGAACCCATCAGGCTTACACCGCCGCTGAAAGACACAGATGTTGAAGCACTGCGAGCGGGGGACCAGGTTCTTATCACAGGCACCATATTCACCGGGCGGGATGCGGCGCACAAGAGGTTGGTCGACCTTATTGCTGAAGGAAAAAAGCTCCCCATGGACCTGGAGGGACAGATAATCTACTTTGTCGGTCCAACACCGTCACGCCCCGGAGAACCTATCGGTTCTGCCGGTCCAACTACCAGCTACAGGATGGACGCCTATTCCCCAATCCTCATTGAAAAGGGACTTAAGGGAATGATCGGAAAAGGCTCAAGATCACCTGAGGTCATAGAATCCATAGTCAAACACAAGGCTGTGTACATGGCGGCAGTGGGCGGGGCGGCCGCACTCATCTCCAGGAGGATCGATTCCTGTGAAATAATCGCATATGAAGACCTTGGTCCGGAAGCGATCAGGAGGCTGGAGGTCAAGGATTTTCCGGCCATTGTTGTCAACGACTGCGAAGGGAACGATCTTTACAAAAACGGTGTTAAGGAATTCAGGATAGCATAGTTTACTTTCGGAGGTAATTACATGAAAGTCCACGAATACCAGGCAAAAGAGATACTAAAGCAGTACGGTGTGTCCGTACCGGACGGCGGAGTTGCCACAGCTCCTGAGGCGGCAGGTACAATAGCCGAATCACTCGGGACAAGGGTTGTGGTCAAAGCGCAGATCCACGCTGGAGGAAGGGGCAAAGCAGGCGGTGTGAAGGTCGTTGGAACGCCCGCAGAGGCGTCCGAAGTTGCAGGAGGCCTGCTCGGAAAGCCGCTGGTAACCTTTCAGACTGGACCCGGTGGAAGTGTCGTTAACCAGGTACTCGTTGAGGGTGCAGTTGATATCGCCTCGGAGTTTTACCTCGGAATGGTCGTGGACAGGGCCTCCGAGAGTATTGCAGTAATGGCGAGCACCGAGGGCGGCGTTGAGATAGAGAAGGTTGCGGCAGAAACTCCCGAGAAGATCCTCAAGGAGTTCGCTGATCCAAACATGGGACTTATGCCCTACCAGGCCAGAAACCTGGCTTTCGGCCTGGGCCTTAAGGGAAAAACTGCCTCTGCTGCGGCTTCATTTATCCTGAAGCTTTACAGGCTTTTCGTAGAAAAGGACTGCTCTCTGGCAGAGATAAATCCCCTTATCACAACCGGTGACGGAGCTGTAATTGCACTGGACGCCAAGCTGAATTTTGACGACAATGCCCTCTACCGGCAGGAGGCTGTTACCGAACTGAGAGACCTTGGAGAGGAGGAGGCCCTGGAGATAGAAGCCTCCAAGTTCGGTCTGTCATATATCAAGCTGGATGGGAACGTCGGCTGCATGGTGAATGGTGCGGGATTGGCTATGGCTACCATGGATATCATCAAACTGTCTGGCGGCGAGCCTGCCAATTTTCTGGATGTGGGTGGCGGTGCCAAGGAAGAATCCGTAACTAATGCCTTCAGGATCATCCTTGCAGACAAGAACGTAAAGGCGGTTCTGGTCAATATATTCGGCGGCATAGTGAGGTGTGACATTGTTGCCCAGGGAGTCGTCAATGCGGCGAAGGCTCTGGACGTGAAGGTTCCGGTCATTGTCAGGCTGGAGGGGACAAATGCGGACGAGGGACTGCGTCTCATAGAAGGATCAGGCCTGGGATTCGTAACAGCAAAAGGTCTCAAACAGGCTGCGGAGAAGGCCGTTTCGGCGGCCACAGGTTCGGGAGGTGAATGATGAGCATCCTGGTCAACAGTGACACCAGAGTTGTAGTGCAGGGGATCACCGGCCGCGAGGGCACATTTCACACTCAGCAGTGTGTAGCGTATGGGTCTAATGTAGTAGCGGGTGTAACTCCCGGAAAAGGCGGCCAGGATGTGGACGGCATACCGGTATTTAACACCGTCACCCAGGCCGTTGAGAAGGAGGGAGCAAATGCGGCCCTCATATTCGTACCGCCTGCTTTCGCAGGTGATGCGATCATCGAGGCAGCGGATGCAGGAGTGGGTGTGGTTGTGTGCATTACTGAAGGTATCCCCACCCTGGATATGGTGAAGGCAAAAGATGCCATAGCGGGCCGCGGGGTCAGGCTGATCGGGCCAAACTGCCCGGGAGTCATTACTCCAGGCGAGTGCAAGATGGGGATCATGCCTGGTTTCATCCACAAACAGGGAACGGTGGGTGTGATATCCAGGAGTGGAACCCTTACTTATGAGGCCGTTGGTCAGTTGACTGAAATAGGGATCGGACAGAGTACCTGCATAGGTATTGGAGGTGACCCGGTCATCGGCAGCACCTTTACCGATCTTTTGAAGCTTTTTAACGATGACGATGGCACAGAGGCGGTCGTAATGATCGGAGAGATCGGCGGATCGGCAGAAGAAGAAGCCGCTGCCTATATAAAAGCAACATTCAAAAAGCCGGTGGTGTCCTTTATCGCCGGCCAGACTGCACCCCCGGGAAAAAGGATGGGCCATGCCGGTGCTATCATTGCCGGCGGCAAGGGCACTGCTGCTGAAAAGGTAGCTGCCCTTAAAGAGGCCGGGGTCACTGTGAGTTCAAGTCCCGCCGATATCGGCACGGCAGTTGCCGAAGTCCTTGGCCGCTGACAGGAGGTTGTGATGGCTGATACAGCCCGTAAGAAGGAGGAAGCAGTCGTTGCCGAGTACGGGGAGCGAAAGATAGCGATCATCCCCAGGTACTGCAAAGGCTGTGATATATGCGTAAAGGTATGCCCGGCCGGCGTTCTTGATATGAAGGATTTCAAGGCCTGCGTGGTAAATCTCGAAGCGTGTACCGAGTGTCTGCTCTGCGAGGTGAGCTGTCCTGATTTCGCCATAGAGGTTCACCCGTCAGGGAAGAGGGGGAGTAAATAATGAGCGGAAGAGCGGTATTTTTTCAGGGCAATGAGGCGTGTGCGGAAGGAGCGCTCTACGCTGGCTGCAGGTTCTTTGCCGGATACCCGATAACGCCCTCTACAGAAGTTGCCGAGATAATGGCAAGAAAGCTGCCAACACTGGGCGGCGCTTTTATTCAGATGGAAGACGAGATCGGGGCCATGGCTGCTGTGATCGGAGCATCTCTTACCGGACGCAAGAGTCTCACCGCAACGAGCGGCCCGGGCATGTCTTTGAAGCTGGAGAACATGGGATTTGCATGCATAACAGAGGTCCCGTGTGTGATCGTTAACGTCATGAGAGGCGGACCGAGCACAGGTCTTCCTACCTCACCCAGCCAGTCGGATGTCATGCAGGCCAGGTGGGGTACTCACGGGGATCATCCTGCGGTCGTCCTTGCGCCGAACTCGGTTGAGGAGATATTCACGGAAACGGTCAGGGCCTTTAACCTTGCGGAGAGGTTAAGAACGCCGGTTATTTTGCTGGCTGATGAGATCATCGGGCACATGCGCGAGAAATTCACGATCCCATCTGAGGGCGAGTTGGAGATCTGGGACCGGCCGAGACCCACAGTACCGCCATCAGAGTATAAACCCTATGATTCAACAGGGGGGCTGGTACCGCCCATGGCCGATTTCGGTTCAGGATACAGGTGGCACGTTACTGGACTCAACCACGACGAGACGGGTTTCCCCACTGGCTCTGCTGCACTCGTAGAACCGGAAGAGGAGCGCTTGATGGCCAAGGTGAGCGAAAACCTCGATTTCATCGAGAAGTACGAATATCTTGAGACCGAAGGTGCGAAGGTTGGGGTGCTGGCTTTTGGCTCAAGTGCCAGATCGACACGGTCGGCTCTGGGCCTTGCAAAGGGAAAGGGTCTGAAAGTCGATTTCTTCAGGCCAATTACCCTGTGGCCCTTCCCCTCTGCCGCTGTCCTTGAAATGGCCGAAAAACTCGATGTAATAATTGTCCCCGAACTGAATCTTGGGCAGATGATCGAAGAAGTCGAGCGTTCCTCCAAAGGCAAAGCGGAGGTTGTGGGGCTGAACAGGGCCGACGGCGAACCCATCACTCCTGAACAGATCCTCGATAGAATAAGGGAGGTGTCGTAATGGCTTTCGATTATGATCAGTACATCAGACCCGGCAAACTGCCTCATATCTGGTGTCCCGGGTGCGCCCACGGGATTGTGATGAAATCCATCATAAGGGCTATTGACAGGGAGGGACTGGACAAGGATCAGACGGCGATAGTGTCGGGCATAGGCTGTGCGTCACGAATGCCCGGCTACATGGATTTCAACACCCTGCACACTACCCACGGTCGTGCGCTGGCCTTCGCCACTGGTGTCAAGATGGCAAAACCAGCTATGAACGTTATAGTTGTCGCGGGGGATGGCGACTCCCTGGCCATTGGCGGGAACCACTTCATTCATGCTTGCAGAAGAAATATAAATATTACCCTCATTGTGTTCAACAATAATATTTACGGTATGACCGGAGGCCAGTTTTCTCCTACGACTCCTCACGGCATGCTTGCAAGCACGACCCCTTACGGCAACCCTGATTATGCATTTGATGTGGTTCAGCTCGCTATGGGGGCTGGTGCTTCCTACGTGGCGAGGGGGACTGCCTACCACTCTGTACCCCTGACAAGGCTCATCGCGGATGGAATAGCTCACAAAGGGTTCTCCGTGATCGATGCGCTGTGTACCTGTCCGACCACTTACGGCAGGAGGAACAAGCTTGGTTCCGCTACAGATATGTTCCTCTGGTTCAAGGGCAATACCATCGGCAAAAAGATAGCGGACAAAAACCCTGAGAAAGCTGAGGGCAAGATAATAACTGGCGTCTACAAGCAGGAGGAAAAACCTGAGTACTGTGACGAGTACGCCAAGATAGTTGAGAGGGTAGGCAAGGGAGCCTGACCACAGGAGGCTGATATGTCAGACCGGTATGAAGTAAGGTTGAGTGGTGCAGGTGGTCAGGGCCTGGTGCTGGCAGGTGTTATCCTGGCTGAGGCCGCCGCACTGTACGATGGAATGAACGCTGTGCAGACCCAGTCCTACGGTCCGGAAGCGCGCGGCGGAGCAAGCAAGTCCGAGGTTATTATTTCCGACGGGGACATTGATTATCCAAAGGCAACACAGATAGACCTGCTCTTGTGCCTGACCCAGGAGGCCTGCAACAAATACACCCACGACCTCAAAGACAGCGGAGTGATAATTGCGGATTCCAGGATGGTCAAGGACCTGCCGGAGGGCGGCTACACAGTCCACAGTCTACCCATAATCGAAACCGCGAAGGAAAAGATCGGAAAGACTTTCGTGGCCAACATCGTCGCTCTGGGCGCCATTTCACACCTGATCGAGAAAGTGTCTTTTGACGCTGTGCTGAAGGCGGTTCTGTCAAGGGTGCCAAAAGGCACCGAGGACCTCAACAAGAGAGCCCTGCAGCTGGGCTACGATCTTATCGGGTAACCGGACGGTCCCGTCCGCAACTGCTGATGGCAGATGGCGCTTCGCCGTCATGCCCGTCGTTGTGGACCCAGAAGGAGGTGGTTGTTCAAAGTACCACGTAAAGTTTGATGTTTCAGCCCTGTAAATGCAACCAGGGCGGGAGTTGTAAATTAATCCAGAACTTAAACCTCACTACTAAAGGAAAGGTGCCATGTCATTGTTATCAAGTTCCGTAGGCAAAAAGATGCTTATGGCAGTAAGCGGTCTGTTTATGCTCCTGTTTGTCGTCATGCACCTACTGGGAAATTCCACCATATTCATTGGTTCCGACTGGCTTAATGCATACGCAGAACATCTTCGTGAACTCGCCCCGCTGGTATGGGCATTCAGGGTTTTCATGATCTCGATGCTCTGTCTTCACGTCTACCTGGGAATTGTCCTGACGCTGGAGAACTGGGGCGCTAATCCAGAAAAATACGCTGTCAAGAAGAACCTCAGGGCGACTTTTTCCAGTAAGACCATGATCTGGACTGGAGCACTTTTGCTGGCTTTCATCCTGGTACACCTCGCCCAGTTCACCTTCAGGGCAACGCCGGATGTTGTCCAGGCCTTTGATTGGAAGGATCGCTTCGATGTCTTCCTCATGGTGATCAGCAGTTTGCGGATACCGCTGGTCGCGGGCTTCTATATTTTCGCCATGATCGTTCTCTTCCTCCACCTCAACCACGGCATCCAGAGTACTTTCCAGTCTCTGGGCTGGAATAACGACCGGACGCTGCCCAGGTTCAGCATGGGCGGTAAACTCCTCTCGATCCTGTTCCTGCTGGGTTATGGTGCGATCCCGGCCCTGATCATTGCCGGGATCCTTACCAAATAGGGGGCATTACAGTGATACTTGATGGAAAAAGTCCAACAGGACCAATAGAACAGAGTTGGGATAAATATCGCTTCGATATGAAGCTGGTAAATCCCTCAAATAAACGTAAATACAAGATCCTGGTCGTGGGAACTGGCCTTGCTGGTGCTTCAGCTGCAGCCACACTGGGTGAACTTGGCTACAATGTCGAGTCCTTCTGCTACCAGGACTCCTCCAGGCGAGCCCACTCCATTGCTGCCCAGGGTGGTATCAACGCGGCGAAGAACTACAACAATGACGGTGACAGCATTAAACGCCTCTTCTACGACACTATAAAGGGCGGCGACTTCAGGTCCCGTGAGGCGGACGTCTGGCGGCTTGCCCAGGTAAGCAATGAGATAATAGACCAGTGTACGGCCCAGGGAGTCCCTTTTGCGAGGGATTACGGTGGATACCTTGATACCCGTTCCTTTGGCGGTGCCCAGGTCTCAAGGACCTTCTACGCAAGGGGCCAGACAGGGCAGCAGCTTCTCCTGGGAGCTTATTCCGCCCTGTCAAGACAGATAAAGGCGAACACAGTCAAGCTTCACCCGAGGACAGAAGTGCTGGATCTGATACTGGTTGACGGAGAAGCAAAGGGCATAACCATCCGTGATCTTGTTACCGGTGAGATCCGGTGTCATGTCGGTGATGCAGTTCTCCTGTGTACAGGAGGATATATCAACGTTTATCACCTTTCCACCAATGCCAGGGGATGCAGCGTTACAGCTATCTGGAAGGCCCACAAAAGGGGTGCTTACTTCGCCAACCCGTGCTACACACAGATCCATCCGACCTGTATACCTCAAACCGGAAGTCACCAGTCTAAACTGACGCTCATGTCCGAGTCCCTGCGAAATGACGGGCGGTGCTGGGTCCCCAGGAAAGCGGGTGACAACCGTCCGCCAAACGAGATCCCGGAAGAGGACCGTGATTACTATCTCGAAAGAAAATATCCAAGCTTCGGCAACCTTGCGCCCAGGGACATAGCGTCCAGGGCGGCAAAGGAGCAGTGCGACGAAGGGCGGGGTGTTGGGCCTGGAGGCAGGGGAGTTTACCTTGATTTCCGAGATTCCATAATGCGGGTTGGAGAGGATCTTATCCGGGAGCGATACGGCAACCTCTTTGAGATGTACGAACAGATTACAGCGGAGAACGGGTACAAGGTACCGATGCGGATCTACCCTGCACCTCACTACGTAATGGGCGGTCTGTGGGTAGATTACAACCTGATGAGCAACATCCCGGGGCTTTTCGTCCTTGGGGAGGCCAACTTCTCTGTCCACGGAGCCAACAGACTCGGGGCGAGTGCCCTGATGCAGGGCCTTGCAGACGGGTATTTTATTATACCGTACACGATCTCCACCTATCTTACCCAGACCGCGCCCGGCAAACTTCAGGTCGACAGCCCGGAGTGCCTTGCCTCAATTAAAGAGGTGGCGGACGATCGCGAAAAATTGCTTTCCATCGGCGGAAGCCGTACGGTCTCTGATTTCATGCACGAGCTAGGGTCACTCATGTGGAATAAAGTCGGCATGGCCAGGAGCGAGGAGAGCCTCACGGAGGCTATTGAAAAGATCCCCGAGATCCGTGGCCAGTTCTGGGAAGATCTCAAGGTTCCAGGCGAAAGTGGTGAGATCAACCAGCAGCTTGAAAACGCCGGCAGGGCGGCAGATTTCCTGGAGTTTGCAGAACTCCTGTGCCGTGATGCACTTCACCGGAAAGAATCCTGCGGCGGACACTTCAGGGTCGAGCACCAGACATCCGAAGGGGAAGCTCAGCGTGATGATGAGAACTTCACCTACTCGGCAGCATGGGAATTTACCGGAGTCGGCCAGGAGCCGGTGCTTCACAAGGAGCCGCTGGAATTCAAAGTTATCGAACCTGCAGTAAGGAGCTATAAATAATGAACGCACAGGCTGAACATAAGACAATGACGTTAAAGCTTATAGTATGGCGGCAGAAGGGGCCGGGTCAGCCAGGCAGGTTTGAGACCTACCTGGCGAAAAACATTACAGAGCACCACTCCTTCCTGGAAATGCTGGATGTTGTTAACGAGGACCTTATAAAGGAAGATAAGCAGCCGATAGTCTTTGATCACGACTGCAGGGAAGGTATCTGCGGTACATGCTCTCAGGTGGTTAACGGCGTTCCCCACGGCGGCCAGGAGAGGACCACCATTTGCCAGCTGCACATGCGCAACTTCAGGGACGGGGACACCATATATATAGAACCCTGGCGGGCAAAAGCCTTTCCTATACTGAAGGATCTGATGGTGGACCGCAATGCAATGGATACTATAATCCAGGCTGGCGGCTTTATCTCTGTTAATACAGGAGCGGCAGTTGACGGTAATTCCATTCTGATCTCCAAAGAGGATTCAGACTACGCGATGGATGCCGCGGAATGTATAGGATGCGGTGCATGTGCTGCAGCCTGCCCTAACGGAGCTGCGATGCTCTTTGCGGGTGCAAAAGTCGCCCAGCTGGCTGCTCTCCCTCAGGGGCAGGTGGAAGCCCGGGAGCGTGTAACAAATATGCTCAAGGCCATGCAGGAGTGCGGGTTCGGAAACTGCACCAACCACTACGAGTGTCAGGCGGCGTGCCCGAAGGGCATCGATGTAAAGTTCATCGCCAGGCTTAACAGGGAGTACATGAAAACGCTGTGCCCACAGGGATAAGCTTGTACCAGTGACTCTTATGGTGGACGATCACCGGAGTCTTCGCGCATAATAACAGACCCCGATTCTTATTAAGTGACATACAAAATAAAATATATATGTTAGAATCTGCTTGTTTAAGAAGGGGGGGGCATCGGCTCCCCCCTTCTCATTATAACGATGCGCATGCACTGCGCGAGGAAAGCTTATGAGCCTTTATCCTGGTGGCAAATTAATAATCCCGGCAGCGTTTATTACGTTGTTCATCTGGACCAGCCAGGCTGCAGGTTCTGCTGAACTTTTTATGGCTGCCAACAGGGGCAACGTGGACAAGGTCAGAAGCATTCTGGCCAGGGACCCCGCGGCAGCAACCGAGAGTAGCGGTGGTGGATTCACTCCGCTTCACCTTGCGGCCATAAACGGCCATGCAAAGGTGGTCGATCTGCTCATAAAGAGCGGGGCTCATGTAAATGCCAGGAACAGGGATGGAGCAACACCTCTTCTCAAGGCTGTCCAGGGCAGACACATCGATGTTATAAAGCTGCTCATAAAAAGACATGCTGACATAAACGTGAAGGACGATTCCAGCGTCAGCCCGCTTATGGCAACCCTGATGGACGGAAACCTGGAAATTGCTAAAATTTTAGTTGAATCGGGGGCTGATGTAAGGGTCAAATCGGCAGGTGGATCGACACCAATGCACATGGCCGCCAGGGAGGACAGCGCCCTGGTAAAGCTGCTTGTAAAAAAAGGTGCGGACGTAAATGCCGTGGATAATCGTGGCTGGACAGCCCTGCATGCAGCTGTATCAGCGAAAAGAGCAGATATCGTGGAGTTCCTGATGGATGCTGGTGCTTCAGCCAATATCAGGAATAAAAACGACAAGACCCCTCTTGATCTTGCATTGGAAAAAGGCTCGGTCCAGATAGCTGATCTGATCAGGAAAAACAAGAAGTAGAGCTAAAGGCGTAGTTTGCGGGTTACGAATGCAGGTTGATACTGTCCCCAGTTTCAGCGCCTGACAGATAACGTAACATATAGTCGGACAGGGACGACTGAGTGCCTGGGTCGAGGTCAGTGAACTTTATCCCCATACCCATCGAAACGGCTTCACCCTGTATGCCTGACGAAAAAGTCACTTCACCCTCAACGTGGAATTTCTCAGTGATGCCCGGAAGACTAAAAGTCATATCCAGCCTTGTTCCCTCCGGCTCCTGTGAATCTGTCCCGAGAAACACTCCTCCCTCACCGAAATTACGTGAAACCGCTCCGTAACTTTCCACAGGACCTTTGAGCATTACGCCAATGTTCATGGGGGTCCTTATGTGAGTTCTACGGCGCCCGGAAACAAACTTTTCGACACTGTCATATAGTGCCCTTGTTTTGACTGGTTTAGACAGAAATTCGGTACACCCGCTTGCTTGTGCGGCTTCTCTGGACCCTTCACTATGATCAGAATGCAGCATTATTACCGGTATTTTACTTGTGAGGGGGTCGTTCGTTATTACCTGACACAATTGCTGTTCGCCACTATCTGCGAAACCATCGCCGATGATGACAAGATCAGGGAGATTCCGTCTTACAAGCTCCATTCCACTGCCTACGCTTGATGCGGGCAAAGCCGCGTAATCCAGACGCTCAAGGAACTGTTGCAGAAAATTACGATAGTGATCGGATGGGTCGATAACGATAACTGTTTTCAATTCGTGGTCACCTGCATAATTTCATAAACCTGATCGGGACGGCTCAAAACCTGTAAGGAAATAAATTCATAAACTGCAGATCAAAGCAGGGTGATCAACAAGAGTGCTTCGAATATGCCACATTTACGATGAAAATTCAAAAACTGTGATACGCAGGAGGCTGTTTTTCCTGGTCCAATCTCAGTGTAAAATTTCTCAATGGCCTG
Organism: uncultured Pseudomonadota bacterium; assembly: GCA_964454175.1. Taxonomy (GTDB): domain Bacteria; phylum BMS3Abin14; class BMS3Abin14; order BMS3Abin14; family BMS3Abin14; genus CAYVSA01. The sequence continues at coordinate 19,685 of CAYVSA010000005.1, read as the reverse complement.
TTTTTACTAAGGTGACATATAGTAGATATGGTGGATGTGCCACGAGTATGAATACTTGAGCTTGATAATAGACCTCCCGGGGGATATTCTTAACGCAGTGGCTTTAAACATAATCATGAACAGTTTCAGTTAAAGAGGAGGTTACCGGATGTCCAGGACAGAAGACAATTTAAAGGAAGCCTTTGCTGGTGAGTCGCAGGCAAACAGGAAGTATCTGGCCTATGCAAAGAAGGCAGAAGAGGAAGGTCTTGCGCAGATAGCAAGGCTTTTCAGGGCCGCTGCAGAGGCGGAGACGATTCATGCGCACAGCCATCTTAACGCACTCAAGGGAGTTGGCGGCACCGAGGATAATCTCCGGGATGCCATCGAGGGCGAGACCCACGAATTCACGAGTATGTACCCTCAGATGATACTGGATGCGGAAAGCGAAGGTGAAAGCACCGCCCTGAAGAGTTTCGCTTATGCCAATGCCGTTGAGAAAGTGCACGCGGCGCTATATGAAAAGGCGCTGGCTGATATCGGGAAAAATGAGGAGACAGACTACTACATCTGCAAGATCTGCGGCAATACGATTGAGGGAAGCGCCCCCGATGTCTGCGAGGTCTGCGGAGCGGGGAAGTCGGCATTCTACAGGGTGGACTGAGATTACCAACAACTGCGGGTGGGAGCCATCGATTGGGGTGTTCAGCAAAGTTTACTGGACGCCCCTTTGTTTTGGTGACAGGCCGGGAGACGGGGTCTCTGAATGGATCTGCTTCGGGTAACGAAAAGGCTTTCCATGAGTATGGAGACCTTGGATTACGGTGAACGAATTAAATATGTTTACAACCCCATGAGCTATGCGGCACGGCCTTATGCGAACTACTTCAGAATACTCGGACAGCCGCCAAAAGAAATTATCATGGTGGGTATGAATCCTGGGCCGTGGGGAATGGCACAGACCGGCGTCCCCTTTGGAGATGTGAACTTTGTCCGGGACTGGATGGGGATTAAGGGAACCGTGGGTAAACCGGATCTCGAGCACCCCAAAAGACCGGTGATGGGCTTTGATTGCTCCCGTAGTGAAGTCAGTGGGAGCCGCCTCTGGGGCTGGGCAAGAGAGCGGTACAAAAACGCTGAGGATTTTTTCGTGCGATTTTTTGTGATTAATTACTGTCCATTGATCTTCTTTGATGCAGAGGGGCGCAATATTACGCCTGACAAGCTCCCGGTGGGCGCCAGGGAAAAGCTCTTTGAGCAGTGCGACACCATCCTCAGGAGTACTATCCAGTATTTTTCTCCCTCATACGTTATCGGCATTGGAGTTTTTGCATACAGCCGGTGTCTCGAATCCCTGTCAGGGCTGGATATAAAAACCGGACGCATAAGCCATCCCAGCCCGGCAAATCCAGCTGCAAACAGGGGGTGGGTTGACGTCATCGAGAAGGAACTATCGGAGATAGGTGTGGTGCTCTAAAGTGGTGTCTGGGAACAACATACCAGGTTTATAGTTAAAGTAAAATATTAACTAAAAGTTATAATAACTTGAATGCAGGTGCTTTATTAAAAACGGTATAGTAGTCTATGCATCCAGGTACGGTTCCACCCGGGAATATGCGGGAGCGATAGCTGACGGCCTGGAATTTTCGCTGCTCGACGTCCGTGAGGCAGGGTCCGGGATAATTGACAGCAGCAGTTTGGCCCTGCCGATCGTCCTTGGAAGTCCGATCTATGGCTACACAGTCCTGCCTGAGATGGCCGGATTCCTGGACCGGTTCGGCTCAGAGTTATCAGGACGCATAGCCGGTGCTTTTGTCGTCTGCGGGGATACACTGTGGATACCGAAGGCAGGGGAGGGTGGGAATGCCAACCTGGACAAACTCACATCGCTTTTGCCCGAGGTACCTGATGCAGTGGCCGTTTTCAGTGGCAGGATGATCATGGAAGAACTCAACGATGAGGACAGGCAAAGGATCCTGGCGTTTCACGAAAGAATCGGGAAGGAGCCGGCTGGGTTCGACAGGATGAACCTAACCACTGTCGGGCCGTTTGTAGAGAAAATAAAGGGGGTCTTGGAGTCGGGTCTGTAAGTATCGATGTATCTAAGTAAGTACATCACCCCTAAACCCAGTAAACGGCTCTTGTCATTTGATTTGATGTGTTCCGCGAACACCGCGCTAAATTAGTTCTTGTCCTTTGCTGTAAAACCCGAAAAAGGTTTTCCTCTGTGCTCTCTGTGTCCTCTGTGGTTCAAACCCGTCCTTTGTACTCCCAGCGGTTCTCTGCGGTCAGGGCTGGATAGCCCTCCTGGCGGCCCTCTGCGTTACAGGCTCTTATCTTTTCAAATAAACCTCGGCAAAGGTTTTTCTCTTCAGGTTAAAAACTGTTGTTGCAAAAATACAACACTTTCTTCTTGAGCTAATACTCTGCGGTGTTATAATCTGCCTGATGCTGACCCCCTCCCTCCCAAGAGGTGCTGCTCTTTTTCTGGCTGCTATGATAGCACTGGCTGTTTTCTCCTCGTCAGCAGTCGCCGAAAGCAAGAAAACTCCGGTCATTGAGAATATCGCACTGGTGCAGGGCAAGGATGACGTCCTTCTGACAACCTCCCTTTCGGCGGAACTGGACGAGTTCATGAAGGAGGCGTTAAAGGGCGGTGTTCCTCTGACTTTTCGTTTTAAAATAAGGCTTACAAGGAAAGGGTCCATACTTGGCGAGAAACTCGTCAGAACGGAAAAGCTCGTCCACGTCCTGCAGTATAATCCCGTTAAGCAGCTTTACCGCTTCACCGGCGACGGCTACAGCGAGCCGCAGGAAAGGTCCACCAAGGACGAGACGGAAGCCCTCAACTGGATGAAGGGTGTTCAGAAGTGGCCCCTGTATCCTCTTGAGAAGCTCAGGGAAGGCACTCGGTACAGGGTCAGGGTCATGGCCACCCTTGACTCGGTGGAGCTGCCCTCAGTTTTCGGATACCTCTTTTTTTTCACATCCATATTCAACAGTGAAACCCCCTGGGCCCAGGTCGACTTTACCTACTGAGGAAGCAAGATGAAACTGCCGGTATTCAGGATCAAGGATGCTAGGACGAGGGCCACTGCCATAGCCGTGCTGCTTCTGGCTATAGCTGTTGTTCTCTTTTACGGAGGACGCTACCGTGAGCTTCAGGGCGCTGCTCCCAAGGGCGGGAACCTTTTTGTTTTCTTCCTGATCAACCTGAACATCCTCCTGGTTACTGCCCTCCTGTTCCTCCTGGCGAGAAACGCGATAAAACTCTATTACGAGGGGCGTCAGCGCGTTTTCGGATATCATCTCAGGACCAAGCTGGTTCTCATATTTGTAGGGTTTACAGTGATCCCGACGGTCCTGCTCTTTTTCGTGGCAAGGGGATTCATCAGCGACAGCATAGATTTCTGGTTCAATCTCGATGTTGAGCACGCGATGGAGAATGCGGTATCCGTCACGCAGGAGTATTACAGTACCATGACAGGCAGGACTCGAACCATGGCGCAGAAAGTATCACAGAGACTGGGGAGTGCCAGCGAGGGCAAAGAACTCCAGGACCTTGTTGAGCGCTTGCGCCGTGATTACGCCTTGTCGGCAGTGGAGGTTTTCGGGCCCACTGGTGATCACCTTGCAAGATCCTGGGACGACCAGGTTCCGCAGATGATCACTGATTCTCGTGACAGCCTGGTGCAGAACGGTACCGTTGGAAGGGTTACAGACAACATCGTGAGTGCAGAAAAAGGGGAATTCATCAAGGCGTCCGCTCCAGTAGGCACAAGCGAGGGACAGGGAGCTGTCGTCGTTTCACTCCACCTTCCCGAAGATATTTCCACAAAGGCCGAGAAATTGGCAGTCACCTATCGGGGCTGGACGGAAATGAAGCTCCAGAAGCGTCCTATCAGGATGAACTACGTTGTTTACCTCCTTGTCCTGGCTATGCTCATCCTGTTTTCGGCGACGTGGTTGGGGTTTTATCTGGCCAGGGGGATCACCATTCCCATAGGTAAATTAGCAGAGGGAACAGAGAAGGTTGCTTCAGGAGACCTCTCAGTCAGGGTCGAAAGTGATTCTCACGACGAAGTCGGGATCCTCATAGATGCCTTCAACAGGATGACCGAGGAGCTTCAAACGGGACGCCTCCAACTTGAAGAGGCCCACAGGAACCTTGAGAACGCCTACAACGAGAACGAGGAAAGACGCCAGTATACGGAAACGGTCTTGAGAAACGTTGGCACCGGTGTGGTTTCTATTGACCCTGAGGGCCTTATAAACACTTTCAACAGGGCTGCCGAGATCATGTTCGGAGTAAAATCCGAGGATGTTATGGGCAGGCATTACGCAAAAATGCTGAGTCCTGAACACGCAAAACTGATCGATGATCTTCTGGGAGAACTCCCGGCTGGACTCAGGAGGTCAGTGAAGAAGGAGATCCCGATCATAGTCCAGGGAAGACCCCTCATATTGGTGATAAATATCAGCAGGCTGGAGGACCTTGAGGGAAGCCCTCTTGGTACGGTCCTTGTACTGGAAGACATGACAAAGCTTGTTGATGCTCAGAAAAAAGCCGCATGGTCCGAGGTGGCCAAGCGTATCGCCCATGAGATCAAGAACCCCCTCACTCCTATCAAGCTCTCTGCCGAAAGGCTCAGGCGGAGGCTTGGCGGCGAGCTGGATGATAAAAAAAACCAACTTCTCCTGGAGTGTACCGATTCCATTATTCGCGAGGTTGAGGGAATGAAAAGTCTTGTCGACGAGTTTTCCAGGTTTGCAAGACTGCCAACGCTGCAGCCGGTTCCAGGGAGTATCAATGAGACCATAAGTGAGGCGGTTTCACTTTTTGCTGGCAGGAAGGAGCTCGCAGGGGGATTTGAAGTCGACCTTAAGGATAGTGTCCCGGAGATCAGCTACGACAGGCAGCAGATGAGAAGAGTTATGATCAACCTTATAGAAAATGCCCTCCAGGCAGTCAAGGCCAGGGGAGAAGGTGGAGTGAGAATATCCAGCGAGTTTCTGACGGCTGAAGGGGTCGTGGCAGTCAGTGTTGCGGATGAGGGTATCGGGGTAGCGGACGAACTCCGGGAAAGGATATTCGATCCGTACTTTTCAACAAAAAAAGAGGGTACCGGCCTCGGTCTGGCCATAACAAGGCGCGTTATTGAAGAACACGGCGGTGAGATCACTTTCGAGCCTAACATTCCCGCCGGGAGTATCCTGACTGTACGCATACCGGTAGACATTGAACCGAGGCCCAGGGGCTGATAAAGGAGGTGGGTACCATTGAAGGGTGAGAGCGGGTTGATACTCGTGGTGGACGATGAGGGGGGTGTCAGGTCGAGTGTCAAGGCCATACTCCAGGACGAGGGATACTCCATCATGGAGGCGGAAGACGGTGAAAGTGCGCTGAACAGAGTTGCCGCGGAAAAGTTTGATGCAGTCCTACTCGACGTCTGGATGCCGGGAATGGATGGTTTAGAGACCTTGAAGGGGATCAAGCAGCTGGATGAGGATTTGCCGGTTGTCATAATGTCCGGCCATGGAACAATCGAGACTGCCGTGACGGCGACAAAACTCGGGGCATACGATTTTCTGGAAAAACCCCTTTCCATAGATCGCCTGGTCCTTGTCCTGAAAAATGCCCTCAACCAGAGGAGCCTTGTAGAGGAGAACCGGGCACTGAGGAGCAGCCATGAAGTCTCGTCTCAGTTGGTAGGTGAATCTGAGGTGATGTTGAAGATACTCGACCAGGTCGCTATTGTGGCCCCAACGCTGGCTTCGATCATGATCACCGGAGAAAATGGTACAGGTAAGGAGCTCCTTGCCAGAGCGATCCACACCCATTCCAGGCGAAGCATGATGCCTTTTGTGGCGGTTAACTGTGCTGCAATACCGGAAAACCTTATTGAGAGTGAGCTGTTTGGGCATGAGCGCGGAGCATTCACTGGAGCCACATCCAGGAAGCTGGGAAAGTTTGACCTGGCTAACTCCGGAACCCTCTTTCTTGACGAGATAGGTGATATGAGCCTGGCGACGCAGGCCAAGATCCTCAGGGTCCTTGAAGAAAAGAGTTTTGAACGTGTTGGAGGAAACAGGCCTATAGAAGTGGATGTCCGGATCATAGCGGCAACTAACAAGGATCTTGAGGAGGAGATCTCCAGAGGCAGTTTCAGGGAAGACCTTTTTTTCCGGCTGAATGTTTTTCCTTTCGTGCTGCCTCCCCTAAGGGACAGGAGAGACGATATTAATCTGCTGGTGGAAAACTACGTTGATGAGTTCGGCGGACAGTACAGTAAGCCGGGGCTCAGGTTTACAGTCGAGGCGTTAGGCGCCATGGTCTCCTACAACTGGCCCGGTAATGTGAGGGAACTCAAAAACGTTGTTGAGCGCATGGTGATCCTCGCGGATGGGAAAACGGTTGATTTAAACCTCATCCCGGCTTCCCTCCTGGAGAGTGGCAAAAATAAGAGAGACAGCTCCGGGGTAGAGATACCACTCGATTACCGTCGGGCTAAGGAGGAATTCGAAAAGGAGTTCTTCACGGTGAGGCTCTCTAAAAACAAATGGAACGTGTCCCGGACATCCCAGGAGGTTGGTCTGGAACGGAGCAACCTTCACAGGAAGATAAAACAGCTGGGCCTTCGCGGTCCGGAAAAAGGAGAATAGGATGTCGGCAGGGGGAAAAGGCCTGAAAGCCCCGCTCGAGTCTCTTCTGAAGGTCAATCTGGGGGTACGGGAGAATGAGCGGCTTCTTCTCCTTGGCGACAGGGGCCCCGATAAAAAATCGGAGGAACTTGTTTCTGAGCTTTCCTCTCTTCTGAAAACCGTCCATCCCGGTGCAGAGACCCTCGTATTTAATCCTGCGGGCGGGCACGGTATGGAGCCCTCCTACGAGGTCTGGGAGGCTGCCTTCGGTGTGGACGGTGTACAGAAACTGGAAGAGGACGGAGTCCTGGGAAGGATCATGAGAAAGAGCGGTGATGACAACGACCAGACCAGGGCCGGAAACGTGGCTGCTGAGGTCGCAGAGGATGCTGTTGACATCGTAGTTGCGCTGACGCATTTTTCGACAAGCCACACCAGCTTCAGGAAACTTCTCACCACCCACTCGGGTGCCCGGTACGCAAGCATGCCCCTGTTTGAAAGGGGGATGTTCTTCACGAGCATGGATGTGGATTGGATCGAGCTGGCTTCATCCACGCGGACACTGGCAAGGGCCCTGGAAGGCGCTGGCCGTTGTGAAGTCAGTGCTCCGAACGGAACGAACCTTTTGGTGGGTATAGAAGGCAGGCCAATTCTCGCCGATGATGGGATCCTCACAGAACCCGGGTCTTTCGGTAATCTTCCTGCAGGAGAGGTCTTTCTGGCCCCGATGGAGGGGACCACCGAGGGCAGGCTCGTAGTTGAATGGAGCGATGTTTCCAGGCTGAATACGCCACTTACAGTGGACATTGAGAAGGGGAGGGCCGTCGCGGTCTCTGGCGACGACCCTGATGAAGTCAGGTGGCTGGACGGACTCTTCTCAGCCCATCCAGAAAATACAAACGTTGCCGAACTGGGGATCGGGACCAACCCGGGTGCAACCCGCCCGGACAACGTCCTGGAGTCGGAAAAGATCCTTGGAACTGTACACGTGGCCTTCGGCGACAATCATACATTCGGGGGCGTGACAGTTGCCCCCTTCCACCAGGATTTTGTTGTGTTCGCTGCCAGCCTCACAGGAGTGTGGGAAAGGGGAGGGGGAAGACGAGTTTTGCTCACACAGGGGAATCAGGGATGGATGGGTGAGTAAAACTCTGACGTGTCCAACGTCCAGTGTCCAACGGCCAACGTGTTTTCACAACAGAGCCACCGGGTTCGCAGATGAGTTATGGGTGTTGAGGTAAGGGAGACAAGAAACCAGAAACTGAACCCAGGCAGGAGGCAGAAGGCAAGAGGGATTGTGGAGAAACTGGACTGCATAATAATAGGCGCCGGCATTGTCGGGCTTGCCGTTGGCAGGGAAATGGCCTTATCGGGACGTGAAGTTTTTATCCTCGAGGCAATGGATGGGATCGGGAACGAGGCGTCCTCCAGGAACAGCGAGGTTATACACGCCGGGATCTACTACCCTCCCGGCAGTCTCAAGGCAAGGCTCTGCATCCGCGGCAGAGATCTGATGTACGAATACTGCACAGAGCGGGGGATCGATCACAAACGGATCGGAAAGGTAATAACCGCCGCTGGTGAAGGGGAGGTCCGGGAGCTCGAAAGGCTGCTGGTCCAGGCCAGGAAGAACGGTGTGGATGATCTGGTGCAGCTCAGTGGAAAGGACCTGCGCGCGGTTGAACCTGGGCTCGACGGCGAGGCAGGGATCCTTTCACCTTCTACGGGGATCGTAGACAGCCATTCCCTCATGGAGGCGCTTCTCAGAGATTGCAGGGAGGGAGGCGCAGACCTGGTTCTGGGTACCCGTGTCGTGGGTGGACGCGTCGCGGATGAGGGCATAGTCCTTGATGTGGGCGGGCAGGAGCCTATGATCGTTTTATGCCGCACAGTTATAAACTGCGGCGGGGTCCACGCCCCTTTTGTTGCTCACTCCATCGAGGGGGTTCCACTACAGAGTATCCCGCCGTCTTATATGTGCAAGGGCAACTACTTTGCCATATCAGGCAGCGCACCCTTCGAACACCTGATCTACCCCATTCCCGGTGAAGAGAGCCTTGGTATTCACCTCACCTTCGATCTCGCTGGCAAGGTCCGTTTCGGACCGGATACCCAGTGGGTTGAGAGTGTGGATTACTCTGTCGATCCGTGCCGCGCCGGATCTTTCTACGAGTCGATAAGAAAGTACTGGCCAGGTCTTCCCGAGGGGTCCCTGCATCCGGATTATTCCGGGATAAGGGCAAAGATCACTGGTCCTGACGCAGCGGCTGCCGATTTCATGATCCAGGGGCCTGAGAGCCACGGTATAGGAGGACTGGTGAACCTCTACGGTATCGAATCCCCCGGCCTGACGGCGTCGATGGCGATCGCGGAGGAGGTGGTCAGGCTTGCGGGACAGTGATTCGCGAGCCGGTCCAACGACCAATGACCAATGTCCAATGACCAACGCCCAATCTCTATTGCTATATTTTATCCAACGCCCCGTTCAGATCAGCGATCAGGTCCCCCGCGTCCTCCATGCCGACCGAGATGCGGATCATCGAGTCGGTGATCCCCCTTTGCGCCCTTTCCTGCGGGGTGAGGCCGTGGTGGGTGGTGGTAATGGGCTGGGTGGCCAGGCTCTCAACGCCACCGAGGCTGGCAGCTATCATGATGATCTTCAGGTTGTCCACAACTTTCGCTGCATCATCACCTGAACCGTCAACTTCAAGAGTCAGCATCCCGCCGAACCCGGACATCTGACTTTTTGCCAGGTGGTGTTCCGGAAAACCCTGAAGCCCGGGGTAAAGTACTCGAGAGATCTTCGGGTGTTGTACCATGGCCGTTGCAACCGCCTCAGCACTCCTGTTCTGCCGCTCGACCCTTATGGGTAGAGTACGGATGCTCCTTGAGAGCATTGAAGCTGTCTCCGGTGCCATCATCTGTCCAAGGTTCTTGCGCCAGGGCAGTATACTCTCAATGAGTTCGGCTGAAGCCATGATCGCCCCGCCGGTGATGTCGCTGTGCCCGCCCAGGTACTTTGTGGCACTGTGAACTGCAATGTCGGCCCCCAGTTCCAGTACCTGCTGGTTAACGGGGGATGCGAAGGTGTTGTCGATGGCAACGAGAGCATCGTAGGAGTGGGCGAGTTCTGAGATGATCCTTATGTCGAATAATTCCATGGTCGGGTTAGTTGGAGTTTCAAAAAAGACAAGCCCGGGTCGGTTTTTCAGGATCTCTTCGAGCTTGTGAGAGTCGACTTCAATGGGCAGGTATGTAGTGATCCCCAGAAGCGGCATCTGGTCGGCAAGTAATTCCAGAGTTCCACCGTAGGCGTTTCCGAGGCACACTATACCTTTGCGACCGTGCGAGAGGAAAAGAGCGGCTTCAGCGGCCATTCCTGATGCGAAAACCAGGGCGGACTCGGCATTTTCCAGACCTGCGAGCTTTGTCTCCAGGCTTCTTATGGTTGGGTTCAGACCGTAGCGGGTATAGAGATTCCCTTCTTTTCTGCCCTCCACGACGTCCAACAGGTCGGCTGTGGAGGGGAACCGGAAGGTGGTGGAGTTGTAAATGGGAGTATGTGGCGAACCATCCGGTCCCATCAGCTCGCCGCCGTGTACACAAAGTGTAGAAAATTCCTGCTTCTTTTTCATTTCATCCTCCTCATAGGACAAACATTAATATTCTTTCAATATCCGGCCGTGAAGGAAGGCCGCGCAGGTGGCAAAGCTGCAGGCCTGCTGCGGATAGACAGATCGACAGCGTAAATACACCTGCAAATCAGGGATGTAAACAGAATAGCAGAAAAACAATGGGGGCGGACTTCATTCTGATCAGAAATGGAACCTTTCCCCTGAATCTTATCTTGACATAAAGCTTTATTGCTGTATATTGACTGACCAGTCAGTCAGTGCGACACTTTTAAACAACAATCCGGAGATCAATACATGTCGAGAAAAGAGAAGATACTTGAAGCAGCCACGGAGCTTTTCGCGAGAAAGGGCTTCAATGGAACGGCCTCATCAGAGATCGCTCAATCTGCGGGAGTAGCGCAGGGGACTGTATTTCACCACTTCGGCAGCAAGGAAAATCTCCTGGTTTCAATATGCGATGAACTCGTTTTGTCCTATGTCAAGGGAATTGAAGCAGCAGCAGACGGCCCTGGTACAGGGTGGGAATGCCTGGAACGAGTTCTTAATTTCAGCCTCTCATTTCTCGGGGAAAGATCCGATTCTATTGCGGTGGCTTTTCGGGAGACGAGGGTCCTTGACACTGACTCAAATGATCTTCACGTCTATTTCAGTTCCCTGATGCAGAAGATTATCAACGCAAAAAGGGAATGTATCAGGAAAGGAGTCAACGATGGCAGTATAAGGGCTGTCACACCCGAAAATACTGCATTGCTGCTCCACTTCCTTATAATTGGCATGCACCATACCCAGGTCCATGGACTTTTGAAAATACCGGATATTTCAGGGGAGATAGTTGAGTTCTGCCGCAGGAGCCTGGCTGTCCAGAACCAGGCAAAAGAGGTGGAATGTGCGGGGGAGGGGGTAGGAAATGACAATATTTAAAGACCGTTCTCCGGCTGCTGGGAGCCCCAACTCCCCGGCAATGCTTTTTGTGATCATGGTGATCGCAGCGGCTGTGTCACTGTCCAGTACCGGTGTCCGGGCCGCTGACGCTGACCTGGACCTGCGGGAAGCCTATTCAATGGCTCTGGGAGCAAATAACGACATCAGGATCGCTACCGAGGGGCTGGAGCAGGCGCGGCTTTTAAAAAAGCAGGCAATTACCGTTCTTTTCCCAAACCTGACGGCAACAGCCGGCGCCTCAAAGCTGTATTATGACGACGGCTCCACTCTTGAGAACACAACCTGGGGATTCAACCTTAACCAGACCCTGTACAACGGAGGCCGTGTCTGGACCGCTCGAAAAGGCGCCCAATATACATTCAAAGCGGCAGAGTATGGGGTTGAGTACGCTAAAGAGGGTGTTCTGATGGACCTGGTGGCCAGATCGTACCAGGTTCTGACAGCCGAAGAGCTGCTGCTGCTGGAGGACCGCCGGATCGACAGGGTGAAAGAGCAGCTGCGCTCTTCGCAGGCAAAGCTCGAGGTCGGTCAGGCTTCGAAAACTGATGTTCTCTCTGCCAGAGTTGCTCTCACCGCGGCACAGAGGGACCGTGTGGAGGCCGAAAAGGAGCTTGCGCTCTCAAAGAAGCGGCTTGCCCAGCTCATCGGTGCAGATGGGCAAGTCCGAGTGACCCTTCCCCCGGATGTGGATCTGGAGGAGTTGGCGCTGAATGAGTATGTAGTGTCCGCAAGAACAAACAGACCTGACCTCCTGCAATCTGCGGAAATGGTCAGGATCAGTGAACAGGAAGCCAGGCTTGTCAAGGCAGGCGGTAATCCAACTCTGAACCTGTCCGCATCCTACACACAGTATTCCGATCAGGCTCCTTTTGTCCCCGAAAAGCAAGTCGCTCTGAGCCTGGAGTGGCCATTTTTCCAGGGCGGGCTGGTAAGGCTGCAGTCGAAGGAAGCCACGTCCAGAGTGAGGCAGGCTGAAGAATCCCACGGCAAGCTTTTGAAAGCGTCTGACCTTGAGGTGGAAGAAGCGTATCGTGGACTCCTTGCCCTCGATGCGCAGAAGGATCTGGTCAGGTCAAGCCTGGATAGTGCCCGGGAAAACTACCGTCTTGCCCGGATCCAGTTCGACCTGGGCGCGGCCACCGACCTGGATGTTCTGGCTGCACAGGATGGCCTGGCCGAATCGGAGAATATGTCAGTTAACCACAAGTACAATACGAGGATAGCGCGGGCTGCTCTCCTCTATTCCATTGGCGCCCTTGACCTGGGTGTCTTCAATTTTGAATAAAGTCCTGGAGGGCGGAACAATGAGAAAAGCACCATCCAGAAAGTTTTGGCTGATAACCGTGATCGGTTTGGCGGTGGCAGCGGTGGGGATCCTCGTCGTCAGTAACGGGAAAAGCAGTCAGGCACCTCCCGAAAAAGCCCCTCCGGAAGTGGCGAGAGAGATAAAGCCCACCAATGTTGTTGTCAGAAAGATGGTAACAGAAAATGTTGAGGAGAAATTTACCCTGCCAGGGACGCTGGAGGCGTGGGAGAACCTCACCCTGTCGCTGGAACAGGCAGGACCTATAAGGTGGGTAGGCCCAAGCGAGGGAGACCCGGTAAAGGCAGGTGAAGCCATCTTGAGGATCGACAGCGAAACCCTGCAGAGTCAGCACGACAGGAACAGGGTCGATTTCGATGTGAAGAAGAAACAGCTGGACCGGGCCGAATCCCTGCTTTCTGAAAAACTTATCAGTGAGCGGGACTTTGATGAAGCTCGCAAAGATTTCGAGTCGGCAAGATCAACGCTGGAGCAGACGGATATAGCACTGAGGAAGACGACCTTAAGGAGTCCCATCGAAGGCATTCTTGACGATCTTAAAGTGGACAGGGGAGAGTACGGGAACATCGGGATGCCAGCCGCTGTAGTGGTCAAGGTGGATCGCCTGAAGGTGATCGTGGATGTCCCGGAAAAGGACGTTGGCGCCATAAGAACTGGACAGAAGGTCATGGTGCTGCCCGCCGGTATCATGGGCACGGATGTTAGAGGTCAGGACGGCAAGATCATCCATGTGAGCTATCAGGCAGACGAGATGACCAGGACATACCCCACCAGAATAGAGATGGACAACAGCAGGGGCCTGCTGCGCCCCGGCATGATAGTCCGCGTACGTTTTGTCAGACGTATCCTTGAGGATGTACTTGTAGTTCCCCTGTATTCCATCATCGACAGGGACGGCGAGAAATTTCTCTTCGTGGTGGAGAACGGAAGCGCAACAGAGCGGAAGGTCCACCTGGGACCGATCCTGAACGGGAGTGTGGTAGTCCATGGCGGGCTGCAGGAAGGTGAGAACCTCATCGTTAAAGGACAACAGCTTGTCAGTGACGGTGGGCCGGTAAATATTGTGGAGCAGCAGGGAAAGGAAGGATAGCCGAAGATGCTCATCACCGATTCAGCTATTGCCAGGCGAAGCACGATCTTCGCCCTCATGTTGATCATTTTCATCGCAGGGCTTTTCAGCTATGTGACACTGCCCCGAGAGTCCAACCCAGACATCACCATCCCTATCATCCTTGTTCAGACGACCTACGAAGGAGCAGCTTCCGAGGATGTTGAGAACCTGATCACCCTTCCCCTGGAACGAAAGCTCAGGGCGGTCAAGGATGTCGAGGAGATAAGGTCCGTCAGTGCGGAGGGCGCTTCCATGGTGGAGGTAGAGTTCATCCCTGATGTGGATATCGACGAAGCCATGCAGCGTGTACGTGACAAGGTTGACCAGGCCAAGGGTGACCTGCCGACAGACCTGGAGAATGATCCGGCTGTTTTCGAGATCAACCTTTCAGAGTGGCCCATTCTCATGGTTGCCATTTCAGGCGATGTGGGGGAAAGAGTCCTCAAAAAGATCGCTGAGGAGATGGAAGATCTGATCGAGGAGGTCCCGGGAGTTCTGGAGGTAGATGTAACGGGTTCCAGGGAGCGGGAGATCAGGGTTGAGTTCGATCCGGAGAGGATGGCTGCCTACAGACTGAGCTTCACTGAGATCATGACTCTGATACAGAGGGAAAACGTCAATGTTCCGGGAGGCAGTATCGACCTTGGCAAGGGTAAGTACATGCTGCGCATACCCGGTGAGTTTACAAACCCGTCAGAGATAGACAACCTGATACTGGTCGCCAGGGGCGGCAGACCGATATACCTGAAAGACGTTGCGGTTATCAGCGACACTTTCGAGGACCATAAGACTTTCGCTCGTATCAACGACCGTCCCAGTGTTTCGCTATCTATCAAGAAGCGAACTGGTGAGAACATCATACAGGTGTCCGACCAGGTGTTTGCTCTCCTGGCTGCAGCAAGGCCGCACCTTCCCTCGGGTGTCGAATTCACAGTAACGCTCAATGAGTCCAAGGATATCAGGAGGATGGTGGGTGAGTTGGAAAACAACATCCTCACAGGCCTCGTCCTGGTTCTCGTTGTCCTGTTCCTGTTCCTGGGAATCAGGAGCGCTTTTTTTGTTGCGCTGGCAATACCATTTTCAATGCTCATATCGTTTGCCGTCCTCCAGGTCATGGGGATAACACTCAACATGGTCGTTCTCTTCTCCCTCATTCTGGCCCTGGGCATGCTCGTGGACAATGCCATAGTCATTGTAGAGAATATTTACAGGCACATGGAGGAGGGTAAGGGCAGGGTGGAGGCCGCCAGTCTGGCAGCATCTGAAGTTGGCTGGCCCATTATCGCCTCAACCGTGACGACGCTCTGTGCCTTCGGGCCCATGCTCTTCTGGCCTGACATCATGGGAGAGTTCATGAAATTCCTGCCCATGACACTCATAATAGTACTGTCAGCCTCCCTTTTCGTTGCCCTGGTAATAAACCCCGTTGTATGTGCGGCTTACCTTCGAGTGGCGAAAAAGGAAAAGGGCGACGATAAAACCAGACAGGAAAAGGCGATCGTCAGGGGTTACCGTTCGCTTCTGGAAATCTCCCTGAGACATCGTCTCCTTTCTATTTTTATTGCTTTTGCATTCCTCCTGGGCATTGCCAGTGTCTACATCGCTTCAAACCCGGAAACGGAGCTGTTTCCCGAAACGGATCCAAACAGGGCTATCGTGTCAATAAAGGCCCCTCAGGGAACAAGCCTGGACACCACCAACGCCATGGCAAGAGAGGTGGAATCGATCGTTTCGGGAGAGCCTGACCTCAGGTACGTGACCGGTGAAGTAGGTATCGGGTCCGGCTGGGGGAGCGCCGGTGAGTCCAGAAGGGCCCAGGTCTCGGTAGAGTTCGTTGAAAAGGAGCAGCGGAAAGAGAGCTCTGCCGTTGTGGTGGACAGGATAAGGCGGGACCTGAAGGGCATTACTGGTGCCGACATCAAGGTGGAAAAGGAACGAATGGGGCCGCCTGTAGATGCGCCGGTAGTAGTCAAGATCAAGGGGGAGGACGTGGAGGTTCTCACCTCTCTCATCGAAAAAGCCAAGGAGATAATGGCTCAGATACCGGGGCTGGTAGATGTTGAAGATGATCTCTCCAGAGCCAAACCCGAAATAGCGGTCCACGTGGACCGTGAAAAAGCTTCCCTCCTTGGTCTTTCCACCATCGAGATATCCAATACCGTAAAGGCCGCGGTCAACGGGTGGAAGATCGGCGACTACAGGGAAGGCAAAGATGAGTACGACATTATAGCGAGGCTGCCCGAAAAGGATCGCAAGACCCTCTCCCAGATCGAGAACCTGCTGATCCCGACCAGGGCTGGAAATCCTGTACCCCTATCGTCGGTGGCCCACCTGGAGATCAGGACAGGCTTTGGCGCTATCAGGCACCTTGATCAGAAGCGGCTCATCAGGATCACGGGTTTTAATGCGGGGCGCAGTTCTCTTGAGATCGTTCAGGATGTACAGCGGCACCTGTCTGCACTGGATCTTCCATCGGGTTATTCGATCACCTACGGCGGCGACTTCGAGGAGCAGGAAAGGTCGTCGGCTTTTCTGGGAAAGGCCTTCATGATAGCTGTATTCCTGATTTTCCTGGTGCTGCTGACCCAGTTCAACTCGCTGGCCCAGTCCCTTATCGTTATCTCTTCAGTTATACTGTCCCTGATAGGAGTTTTTCTGGGTCTGCTCATCACCAGAATGCCCTTCGGTGTCATTATGACGGGTATCGGCATTATCTCCCTTGCCGGAGTCGTAGTGAACAACGCGATCGTTCTCATAGACTACATTAACCTGCTCAGAAAGCAGGGTATGGAGCTGACAGAAGCCCTTATCAGGGCCGGTACGGTCCGATTCCGCCCGGTCATGCTCACTGCCATAACCACGATCCTTGGCCTCACGCCGATGGCTCTGGGGGTCAGTTTCGACTTCAAATCCTTCAGCCTGCAGGTTGGAGGAGAGTCAGCACAGTGGTGGGCTCCCATGGCGGTGGCGGTCATCTTCGGCCTTGCCGTGGCAACCCTGCTTACCCTGATCGTGGTGCCAGTGCTGTATTCTCTTGCGGAGACTGCGTCCCTTCGCGGTATGGTTTCGTGGTTTCGTGACCGGCTTGGCCGTTCCGGGACGGCTTTGCAGGAATAGAATTCATCTGTATAGGGCACGCGTCAGGGAAACGGCACATGACTAAAAAAATATCAGCAGTTCTTATGGTCGCTGCGCTTCTGCTTCCTGGATCATACCTGGCCGTTGAAGCAGCGTCTGAAAACAAACAGGCAACTTACAGGGTCGATTTTACCAATGCTGAGACCATGAGTGTGTCCGTCCCGGCAGGATCCAGGGACGGCCTCACAAGGGAGATGGACTTCGGACTCCTGACAGAATCGGGGGAGCTTTTTGCCGAAATTTATCCATTCGAGATATCGAGCGAGAGGTTCTGGTCAGCCCCCCTCACTGCAGAGGCCTTCAACCAGGTCAACATTGGAACCAGGGTTATCAGGGTGTCCCTCCTGCCACCGGAATCAGAGCGGCTCAGGGCCGAATCTGCAGCCAGGGCGGCGGCGCTCAGAGGTGCGATCATGCGAGAAAGACAAAGGAGACTGGAACTGTCCCTGTTGGAGGCAGACCGGGAGATCGCATTGCTTAATTTCAAAAGAGACAAGCTGCGGCGAGAATTGAAGGTTGAAGTCAGGGAAGCGAGGAAAAAGCTTGGGGAAAAGCTGGAGAGGACGAACTCTGAACTGGATAAAAACAGAGACGAACTGGATGATCTGAAGGACGAGAGAGACGGCCTCATCGAGGAAAGAAACGATCTTGCAGGCCGTTCAGAGCCGCCCCAGAGCCGGATAGAACGTCTTAACGATAAGATAGCAGAACTCA
>CAYVSA010000005.1:0-2100 GCA_964454175.1 uncultured Pseudomonadota bacterium | reverse complement strand
TCAGAGCCGCCCCAGAGCCGGATAGAACGTCTTAACGATAAGATAGCAGAACTCAACACTGAGATTAGTGACTTGCGCACCCTGATACGGGATCTTAGAAGGAAGATGCGGGATTTGACCGAGGAAGCGAACCGGAGGGGAATATCCCGGTTGAGGGAACAGATCAGCGAAATGAACATGAACGCCGACAGGGACTACCTGGATATAGAAGATCTCAGGCAGGAAAGGGCCCGGATCGAGCTGGAGCTTAAAAAGATCCAGATCGATCCGTAATTAGAGCATTCTATCAGGGATTATTTTTGGTGCTGCTTTATCTTGGAACTTGGAATCTGGAACCCGATACCCGGGACCTGGGTCCTGGGACTCTTGACTGGTGAGATCTCGCCGGGGCGAGATATCACCAGTCAAGAAGCCTTCTCTCCCCCTCCAGCGCTCTTATGCCAGACACTTCCTGGCTGACCTCAAGGGTGCCTTCGTATGTGCCGTCTTCATTCCGAATGGCGAAGTAGCGGATGTGGATGAATTTTCCCTCGGACTGGATCCAGAACTCGGCTGAGTCCTTTTCTCCGTTCTTGAATGCATCCAGAATATTCTCAACAACGTTGACGCTGGAAGGCGGGTGACAGTTCTGGACAGACCGGCCAATGATGCCCGGACTTCGGGGAAATATCCTTTCCTTCCCGGAGTAGTACTGCACCCTGTCTCCAGCATCTACAAAGGTTATGTCCAGTGGGAGGTTGTTTAACACAAGGTCAAGCTGGTTCGGGGTCAGCCCCCCCGTATTCAGCCATATGGGAGCTTCGCCTGCGCCCCGCCGTTCGGGCGGTGCCTCCGCAAGAGGACCTTCAGCAGGCTCCCAACCGGTATCCGGTTTGATCAGGGCAAATCCAATTTCTTCACTGCCCTCGTATACCCGTGCCCAGTCAGCTTCCGAAAAAGTCTCCAGACACATGGGAAAAAGAATATTCTCTTCTTTGTAGATCATGTCGGATATGGCTGTAACCAGGACAATACCGTCTACTGCGACACTGTCGTAGTCTCTGGAGGCCAGGTCCTGCCTGGTTTTTTTCAGCATCTTGCGGATGTCATCGTGTATCGCCCACATTACCTTCGACGGACCAGAAATGCCGTGATCCTCCAGAACAGGGAAAAGCTGGTTCTCCTTCCTGACATAATGCTTCTCGACGGCAGAGATCTTTTCGAGTATCCCCGTGAGATCGTCTCCCCAGGTCCTGAGTGTTTTTTCATCTGGTGGCGATTCTATGTCTCCAAGGATGAACCTTGCCTTGTCGGCAAGCTCTCCAATAGCCGAGTTTTCCTTCTGAAAGGTATGGACCGGATGGCCGGGGGACACGAGAGGTTTGTCCTGTTTGTCCAGGGAGTCTGCGAAAACAGCTACATGCACATCGCAAAGTCTTTTCACTTCGTCTTCAGGCATGCCGTCAGCTATGAGTGACTGCTCCATTTCGGCGATCTCAGATGGACTCACCTGGGCCAGAAGCCTGGCAAATCTCTCCTTCTGTTCTTCTGGAGATTTTCCATCGTGAAGTTCGCGGATTATTGATTTGAGCTCTTCAATGCGCGAAGCGGTCTGAGAACCTGTCACCTGGGGCCTGCTGCCGGTTTCTTTCTCAATGGCGTCTGCAATAGCAGCGCTGAGTTCTTCATAGGAAACGCCGCTCATCTTCGATGCGTGATCAAGGTCTGCCAAGCGCCCCACTGTCTTGCGCAACAGGGGGTTCTTCAGTTTCCTGAACTCGGGAGAGATGCTTACCAGGACGTCTATTAAATAAGGGCTTTTTTCAAGCAAGTCCAGGATCTTTACATTCTTGTCTATCTTCATTGTAACCCTCCGTCTGTGTGGCCCTCAGTATCTGATTATCTGAATGTTAGCACATATTTTGAACAATGGTTTTGATGGTAATCAAAAGATCGGAGGGGTAGACCCATCGGGCCAGTCCCTGGACACATGCCCCATGACCCAGGTTTAAATATTCATATTCGTTACATGGGTCCTGGGTCCTGAGACCTGGGACACGCGATACTACCGATGGCACTTGAGACAGGTCGCCCTCGTGGGGATTATCAATCCCATCTCGA
>CAYVSA010000004.1:59280-62516 GCA_964454175.1 uncultured Pseudomonadota bacterium | reverse complement strand
AAACCAGAAACTTTAACTTAGGTCCCGGAACCGGGAAGACGATGAAGAAAACAGACAAAACAAGGACCCCCGGCGGTCCCGCCAACGAGCGGTTTACAGAGGGCGCTATCCTCGTTATGCGGGGTGAGATCGGATTCTGCGGCGGGAACGAAGTTTTTTTCGCCGGGAAGGTTAACGATGACGGCCTCGTCACAGATGTAGAGCCCTTGGCAAGGGGCAACGACCAGGCAGTACCAGTTCTTATGGAGTCTGTCAGCCCGGCTGATGTCATCATCCACAATCACCCCACAGGTTTCCTGGTTCCTTCCGAAGCTGATATTGCCGTAGCATCCCGGCTCGGGAACGATGGCGTTGGATGCTACATAGTGGATAACGGTGTCACCAGGGTGTATGCGGTGGTGGAACCGGGAACAACCAGGGCGCCGTGCGAAGCACTTGATCCAGATGAGATAGCGGGCCTTCTGGGTGAGGGTGGACCTCTTGCATCGGTGCACCCCCAGTATGAGGTTCGCCCCACCCAGTGCAGAATGGCCGCCCAGGTTGCCCGTGTTCTTGATTCTGGCTCCGTGGGAGTTTTTGAGGCCGGGACCGGGACGGGTAAGAGCCTTGCGTTCCTTATACCTGCACTGAAATGGGCTCTGGCCGGGGACCGCAGGGTTGTGGTCGCCACTAACACTATCAACCTTCAGGAGCAGCATCTGAAACAGGACCTGCCCCTTGTTGGAAAAGTCATCAGGGAACCGATAAATGCTGTTCTGGTCAAGGGGAGGGGAAACTACCTGTGCCTGAGGAAGAGGAACCTGTTAGACACCGACACAGGTGAGGTTCTTCTTGATTTTGATGATATGAAAGAGATGCAGAGTCTACTGGAGTGGAGCAGGAACACTTCCGAGGGGAGCCTGTCTGATCTTTCCTTTGTCCCTGCGGACGCGAACTGGAACCTGATAAGGTCTGAGTCCGATTCATGCCTCCGGGCCAGGTGCTCACACTTTTCCTCCTGCTTCTATTACCAAATGCGCCGCAGGGCTGCTTCTGCCCAAGTCCTTTTCGCTAACCATCATGTGCTGTTTGCTGACCTTTCCTTCAGGAGCTCAGGTCAGGATTCGTCCTCCATCATGCCCAAATACGATGCTGTCATACTTGACGAAGCGCACAACGTAGAGGATGTAGCACTCTCATACTTTGATTCGAGCTTCGGAAGATGGGGCGTCACCTCAACCATCGGGCGCCTTGTGAGCAGAAGAAAGCAGGAAAAGGGTCTGATCCCCTTTCTCCTGAAAAAAGTTCATTCCTCAAAGTCACTGTCCTCAGGCCGTAAGGAGAAGCTGACCAAAAGAGCAACTGAAGTATTTGACTGTGTCCAGGAACGAAGAGTCAGACTGGAATCGGCCTTTGAAAATCTTGCGGGCCTCTTCACCGTGTGGCTTGGAACGGGGAACTCATCCCAGGACAGGTGGCGGATAACTGAGGAATTACGCCGTGAAAAACAGTGGGAAGATGCCTGTGAACTCCTTGGAGAGATATGGGATGATTTAAGCGGGGTTCTTATCCCCCTCAGAAAGCTTAACCGGTACCTTAAGGACATCATGGAGGATGGCCACGAGGATCTGGCTGGCCATTGGACCGATACAGGTGCAGTAGTCGGGAGGCTCGAGTCGAGCCTTGATTTCATCACCAGGGCAATTTCGGGCTGTGAGGAGGATGAAGTTTTCTGGGCCCAGGTCAGAAGCGGGCGGCGTCCGTCTGTTACTCTGCACCTGACCCCCATTGACGCCGCGGGTCTGATGGAGAGTAATTTATTTTCTACAATCGGCCCCGTTGTTCTCACGTCGGCCACCCTTACTGTGGGGGGCACTTTCGGGTTTTTGAAGAAAAGACTGGGTATAGATCTGCTGGAAACCGACAGGGTCATGGAGGAAGTATTTGCCTCGCCTTTCGATTTTGGAAGTCAGATGAGGATCGCCCTTCCGGAAGATGTGCCGGATCCGGGAAGAGAAGGCTACACAGCCGGCCTTGCCAGCGCCGTAAAGCAGATGATAGCAGCGTCGGGGGGAAATTCGCTGGTACTTTTCACTTCCTACAGAACTCTGGACACTGTTTACGAAATATGCGCAGGGGAGCATAACAACCCGCGTATCAGCCTGATGAAACAGGGCGAGGCACCCCGCACAGCGCTTCTGGAACGGTTCCGGCAGAGCAGCGGATCTGTTCTTTTTGCCACTGACAGTTTCTGGGAGGGGATAGATGTCGTAGGTGAATCGCTGAGCAACCTGATAGTTGCTCGCCTGCCTTTCCCCGTTCCCACCGACCCCGTGACTGAAGCCAGGTCCGAGATGATCCAGATGGATGGAGGAGATCCCTTCATGGAGGATTCACTGCCAAGGGCAATTATCCGGCTCAGGCAGGGTGTGGGCAGGCTGATCCGGCACAGGAACGACAGGGGATTCGCGGTCATCTGTGACGGCCGGGTGATCAGGCGTTTTTACGGGCGTCTTTTTCTGGACTCACTTCCGCCTGGAGAGCGGTTAAAGGGCAGCACTGAAAAGATCGCGGACATGATGCGTGATTTCCTCTCGGAGTAGCCTGTATCCGCCTTTTTGGAGGTCAAGGCGATTGACATTTAACCAAAACATGGTAGAAAGAGCTAATCCACCCGCAGGAACCGGGTGGATTATTTTGTAGTTTTGTAATCGCGCGGGACAGCCGGGAAATGAGATCCTGGGAGAAAGGTGTAAATTGTCAAAGCACCCAATGACGCCGGACGGCTTGGAAAAACTTAAGATCGAGCTGAAAAGACTCAAGTCTGTGGAGCGCCCAAAGGTGATCGAGGCTATATCGGTGGCACGAGACCACGGCGACCTTTCCGAGAACGCCGAGTACGATGCTGCCAAGGAGAAACAGGCATTCATGGAGTCCCGGGTCCGGGATATAGAAAACAAGATCGCCAACGCACAGGTCGTGGACCCTTCCATGATGAGTACTGAAAAGGTCGTATTCGGAGTTCTGGTGACTGTTTTCGATCTGGAATCCGAAGAGGAGGTCAGGTATCAGATAGTGGGCGCTGACGAGGCGGACGTTTCGGCCTTCCGGATCAGTGTCACCTCACCTGTGGCAAGATCCCTCATTGGAAAGAAGATAGGGGACCTCGTCCAGGTCGTTATCCCGAGGGGTACGCGGGAATTCGAGATCATCGACATATCGCTGCCGTAAGTAAAAGTCCCAGGTCCCAGGTCCCA